>JAOXSG010000780.1 GCA_025800105.1 Cohaesibacter sp.
TTTGATCATGCATTTGCATGAGCGTAAATTTTTATAAATCGCTGTAACTGTGGGAGTTTTTGGTATGGATGCAAAGCAATCATTACAACCAAAACAGGGGCAAAAAGTTGGGTATGTTCGTGTCTCCGACGAGGATCAGAGTGAAAATCTACAAATCGACGCCCTGAAAGCCGCAGGATGCGATGTTATCTACGGCGATCACGGCGTCTCGGGTGCAATCCCTCATCGTAAGGGGTTAGAGGAAATGCTCGCCAGCCTTGAAGACGGCGACACGCTTGTCGTCTGGAAGCTAGACAGGCTGGGACGCTCCACCATTCATTTGCTCCAATTGCTGGATGATCTGCGCAAGCGCGGCGTTGACTTCCAAGCCATTACCCAAGGCATAGACACAACAACGGCTGTGGGGCGCATGCTCTACGGGCAACTGGCAGTCTTCGCAGAGTTCGAGCGGGAGCAAATCAGCGAACGCACCAAGGCAGGCATGAAAGCCGCCAAAGCACGTGGAGTGCATGTCGGAAGACCGAGGAAGAAAATTCGGAGGGCTGAGTTTAGTCATCTAGATGCAAAACACTGAGGTTTTATAACTAAAAGATCGTTGACTAGAGGTTGAGGACTCACGTAGTTACAACAGAAATTAAATCAAATAAGGAAACTTAGAGGATGAACGTTCTAGGGTTTAGAAGTGATCCGAAAACACCACGATATGCAATTGTTTGTAGTGCTGATGAATCTGTTGTGTTTCTCAATGTGGACACCGAGACCCGTTTATCTTTTCCTGCCGACTGCACTGAAGATTCAGCAAAGATCACTTGGTTATATCGAGAATTTGAGCGAATTTTTCATACGTATCCCAACATTGATCAGGTCGTAATTAAAAAAGGCGAATTTACGCAAGGTGACAATAACGCAAAGCGGATGGCGTCGTATCAGGAGGCTGCATTACTTTTATTCTGCGGATTACATGACAAGCCAGTTACATCAAAGTTATATAAATCGCTTAACACCAAAAGCTCAGAAGTTAAGGGGCATGCAGAGGCTCGTGTAGGTAGGACTTCGCAATATTGGGATACGAAAATTGCTGATGCTATTGTAGCTGCTTGGTGGGGAACAAACAATTTATGAATTTAGTACCAGCAACTTTACCCATTAGCCAAGGGACGACATTTTATAATAAATACAAATTGGTACGACGGGTTGGTCAAGGGGCTTTCGGAGAAGTTTGGCTAGCTCACGATCAAGCGGTCAACCAAGAGTATGCAATTAAAATTCTAAATACTGGTATTGGCGTAGATCAACGATTGCGTGAAGCACAGGTTGGACATGCCTTTGAACACAACAATCTCGTTCGTGTACATCAAGCAGATGTCGCAACTGATGGAAAAGTCATTATCGCAATGGACTATTTTCCAGATGGCGCAATCACAACTTTAGCTAACCCAAGTAATTTCCTTTCTTTGCCTACAGCAATTCGCGCCACAATCGATATGTTGCAAGGTTTGGAGCATTTGCATCTAAATAATTTTTTTCACAACGATATAAAGCCACAGAACATTCTGCTTGGTTCACAAGGGCAAGCTAAGCTATCGGATTATGGTATTGTCGGCGTTTCTGCGGATGGAACTGCTGTGCAGCCTTGTAGCTGGTATGTACTTCACGCAGCACCAGAAACAGTAGCCGGCAACGGTATTGAGGTCAGAACTGATGTCTTCCAAACAGGTCTAACGCTTTTCAGATTGCTGATTGGACTTGGAACGTTGGAAGCAAAATACAGTGCACTTGGTGGAGCTGCGTATGCCGCAGCACTTGCTGACGGCACCTTGATTTCTCGCGCCGATTTCCCTCCATTTATTCCAACTTCAGTTTGCCGTGCCGTTTTAAAGTCTGTTGATCCAAATCCCACTAAGCGATTTCAATCGGCACTGGAGATGAGACGGGCGTTAGAAAAACTGGCGTTTGCTGGATCATGGACAACTGATAATGCTGGTGCACTTATTGGTGAAGATACTCGTTATACCTATCGTTATGAGCATATGCCTGCTTTGGTCTCAAATGCGTCGGTTACAGCATTTAAAACAAACAAGGCGTCTGGGCGAGAGACTAGGATTTCTAAGTTCTCCAAGAAACACATCAAAAATTCAGAAGCGAAACGGCTAATTGCTAGTTTTTTAAAAGCTGTAGTTGATGGCAAAGCCTTTTAATTAAGGGCAGCAGCAATACGCTTGCGCATCCAATCGGCGGGCGGTTGGTCAATGGATTGCAAAGGAGAGCTGAAACCTCCTTGCTCCCGATGAAATCGTCATGGGGGTATCGGGGGAGCAGGAACGCTCCTCTGATTGGTGATCAAACGACCAATCGTTTGTGCATGGTTTGGTGCAGGTGGAGAGGCATATCTCCAAGTCCTGCGAGAGGTCAACCAGCGGTATGTTTGAATGGATCAGATTGGGTTCAAGGCCCATTTCTGATCCACAACGTGAGGGATAAAACGGGAGAGTGTAACGTCTCCCTTTTCAAGATCGTATGGTACTACCATACACATCTTGCGATCAGCGTTAGTGATCGAGGCACGGATGAAGTAACTCCTCGGGCGGTCAAATCGATTTGAGCAATAGAAGCCCAGATGATACTTCAACTTACAAGCTATTTGAGTGTGTTAAGAAGCCAATCGATTTCATTTCGAGCAGTGGAGATCAAGCTGCTATATGAATGGATCGATAGGTTAGCCTCAAGTCTGTCTGGAGATACTTTAGGGTCTCTTCCCTTGCCAACGACCATAATCTCAAATGCTGCAGATGAATCAAGCTGGCATGCTAATTCATCGACATAGTTTTGCGCCTGCGAGACTTCATCTCGTCCGATTATTTTATTTGGTCGTTTGAACTCAATCAATAAATAACGACCACTAAAACCTTGTGTTAGAAGAAGGTCTGGCCGTTTGCTAGCTTTTTCGCCTGAATACTTTTTGTCACAATATCTGCGAACAATTGTGTTTAGAGACGCATTAGAAGCCATCAAGGAATAGCGCGATCCGAATACCCATAGGTTTGAATCTAAAGCTTTGTGCATTGTGTCTTCAAGCGTGTCAGGGTTGAATGCTAGCTGGTCTAAGTAATCTAAAAACTCCGTACGGCGGCGTGCTTGAGAATGTATGTGGGACATTTCCAATAAGCCAAATTCACTGAGAGCTTCAGCAAAATGCTGTACCTCACCATTGCTGGCTTCATTAATTTTGTCTAAGACTTCCCAATATCCATCAAACTCCATTGCATCCAGCGCGACATAGGCGATCACTTGGGCACGCTCATCGCTTTCTGAGTAGTACCTCATAAGAATTTTATTGAGCGCTTTTTCGGCATATTCACGGCGATGTTCTGGGAGCTTCTCAAGCCGTTTATTAATTTGTTTTTGAAGTCGGGCTTTTTGGAGGTTTAGCTGACTGCTATGCGTTTCTTTAAGCTTGGATTTAATTTCGTTTCTCAGAAACTCGCACAGTTCTTCATAAGCTTTGCTGCTTTCATTGACGCCTCCCCAGTCTGCTGTAACCATACCTTCCGTATCGGGAACAGAAATCTCGCCTGTTAAATTTTTGAGAAGCTTGGGGGGAATTTCTTCGTCGTTTTCCAGTCCGTAGAACGAGGGTGCCCCAACAATTTTTCCATCAACTCTTAAGCTAATTCCAGCAGTTTTAGGTTTGGATTTTGAATGCGCAATAGTGAAATGTAGGCTTACATCACCCGCATTTTTCAAGCTCTTTTGTTTTTTGACATTATGGCCTGGCAAATCGGAAATACTCAGTACATCACCATTAACGTGAATTTGAAAATGCCTCTCCTGTCCATATTCCCTAAACAAAAGCTCTTTGAGTTTTTCTGCCGTTGGATAGTTTAGATTTTGGTCAAGATCCCGTAGTTCCACAAGGGATCCTGCTTCCTCGCCATTAGACGCTTCAACCTGCAAGTCTAAAGGTATTTTTTCGAGATCATTATCAGCTTCAAGAATTAACTTCTTATCAAGGTCTAATGTGCATTTGCTGCTGCCATTATTGGATATGATTTTCATTTTTGAGGCCAGTGTCAGTCCCGCAAACTTCCCAATACCTTTGCGCCCCTTAACTTTCCTTTTGAGTTTTGCAGTAATTTCACCTGATCTGCGCCGCTTATCACTTGCAATATCTAGATAGTTCTTCTCGATATGCTGGTCACTCATCCCAACACCATCGTCCTTCACAACAATTGGAGCTGGTACAAGAGCTGACGGCACTTCAATCCAGACATTTAGCGCGTCAGCATCCCACGCATTGTCTACGAGTTCTTTGAGTGCGGCTTCACTTGAGCGATACGTTTCACCCAAGAGACGTGTCAAACGTGGATTTACGAGGAAATGAGCAGTTTTTTTCATACGCAAAAGAGTATCATAGGTTGAAATTGAATCAACTTAAACCAACGCGCAAGATTTTTGAAATACGAGATATTAATGGATTTTCTGAACATCAAATTTGATCTCGAGCACATTAAAATTGATTGGATCTCTAGGCATGGAAACTCTCATGTTTTTGAAGGCGGGTATGGGGACTTACGTGTTGAGATATGCTCGAGTATTTTTGAAAGAGTAATCCTCCTTTCCCGTTCCTTTGCACTGCGCCCGCGCGATACAGATACAAAATCAAATTTTAATGGGTTTGACGTCCGGGCGTGTGTCGATTGGATCATCCTTCACGAGCTTCAACATTTGGAACTGGGGCATTTTGAGTTGTTGAATGGTGTTCCAACATTGCATTTGATATCTCGTTCTAAGCGCAGCTCCAATCCAATCAATGGCTTACCTAAAGAGCTATGGCACAAGGTCGAACCGTGCCTTGAATTACAAGCTGATCACGATGCGATTGACTTCATGTTGGATAGATATTCGACTGATGGCTGGCAGGAAATCCGCGCTAAAGCCACTAGCATTGCGGCAGCAATGGTCTTGATTGAGAAAATTGATACAGAGAATGGGATCAAGCACTCAACCCACCCCAAAGCTGCAACGCGGATTTTTCAGCTTCTAGGCCATTTAACGGAAATGTGGTCACTCCCTGCGCATATCGATGCGCAAAACTGCGATGAAAAGACAGTTCCAAAAGGTGTCCTGCCTTCGGAAGAGGAACAGCATGCATTTGGCAAAGAAGTAATTCTACCCACATTCTGGAATGCTGTTGCTCTAGCAGAAAAGGCGGAGGCAAAAACCATCATTGATGATTTAGGCTCACCAGAAGACTTCTTCGCTGATGTTGCACGGGCAAAATTTGGGCAATGGGACAAATTGAAAACGACAGGTTCGAAAGAATGGGCGGAACTGAAGAACACCAACGAAGCGATCTTACCGCTTTTACGGAGGCACTAACTCGACTGTCTCTATAGATGTATCAATCAGAATTACTCGACCCTAGGCCGTAAACGTGCAATCATTCATCATAATCTAAATTGCATGTTTGGGTTCATTAGAACAAATACTTAGAGGGTGTTTCATGGGTTGGAAGGGTACAATGCGTTCAATTTCCGCTGCTTCTCGCAGAATGGAAAAAGAAGCTGCGCGAAGGCACAAAGAAGCCGAAAAAATTCAGACGGCAATGGACGTAGCGGCTGATGTTGAGAGTTGGGAAAACTACATTGGCAATCTATTGAACGTACACACAGACTTAGCTGAGTACATTGATTGGGATGGTCTGTCTAGAAAGCCGCAACCAAAAGAGCCGCATCCAAAGTCTCATCATCATGATCAGGCGAGAGAAGAACTCGCATCCTTCAAGCCGGGCATGTTTGACTTTCTCAAAGGCGGAAGTATTAAGAGGCGGAAGGTTTTGGAAGATGCCGTTGATCAAGCTGCAAGACAAGACGCAATGGAAAACGAGAAGGCTATCACGTCGTATACAGAAGACCTTGCTTCTTGGAAGGCTGATTGTGATTTAGCAAAGCGCGTTGTTGAAAGAGAGAGCGCTGCGATCCAAGAAGTTATCACCGAAATGCAGTCTCTTTCACAGAACGATCTGATAGGATCATCTGTACAATTTTCAATCGGGGATAATTATGTTCATGCAAAGCCGCAGGTACATACCGATGAAATTGTGCCGGATTATCGCCGTAAACAACTTGCAAGCGGAAAGCTCTCAGAAACCAAGATGCCCGTTGGGCAGTTCAATGAACTGTACCAAGACTATGTAGCCAGTGTTGCGCTTAAAGTTGCGGGAGATTTGTTTCAGATTCTGCCACTTGAAGAAGTTTTTGTGACCTGCGAATGCAATATGCTCAACTCTGCGACGGGTCATAAGGAGCCAACACCGATTCTTTCTGTTCAATTTGTGCGAGAGACCATGAGGCAATTGAATCTGTCGGGAATTGATCCATCCAATGCTATGGCGAATTTCAATCACAATATGAAATTCAGCAAGACCAAAGGTTTTTCAGCAATCGCACCTTTAACGGAAGACCGTTGTTAAGCACACCATGTATCAACCAATAAACTGAAGGCGTATGATGTAGATAATCACGCCTTCATCTGGTTGCGGTGGCCTTTCTTGTGTTGGGAGCCTTGAGCAATCATCTGCAATGCAAATGATGAATTGATGGTGTCCCGCATCTTCTGTTTCCGATAATACTTCTGGCTGCCCAGTCTCATCAATGGGAAGAAACTGCTCTCCCAAATTGATCTTGATGCTTGGTTCATCATTCAGACCAAGAGGCAGAGGGTGGGTTTGGCCTTTGTATCGCTGGAAAGCCACAGCATAACCATCGGTATCGCTGTTGAGGTGGAAACAGAATTCTTCTCCTAACCTCAGCGTTTCTTCTGGCTTTGGTTGCCGACGTGGGCGTTGTACGAGGTTCATAGATTTGTCAAAACGAGCAATTCGCAATGTACCTTGAATTGCATGATCTTTCAGATAATCACGCCATGCATCTGTATGATGCCATGTAAAGAGAGACGGTGCGATTGTGCTGGCATTAGCAGCGTGATTTTCGCTTATCCAAGCATGAATAAGCTTGGCATATGAGCGCCGAATTTTCCCACGCCGAAAGGTCGAAATATAATCTGTTCCCATGAGGACTTTGCGACCAAGCGCAGCGTCTATGATCTCTTCAACGCTTGTATCACAAGCATCTGCGACTGCTCGGGTCGCGACATAGAGCTGCTTTCTTTGCTCTTCGGTTGCCTGTAACCAGTCGATTTCACTGACATATGTCATGGAATGTACTACCCGAATATACCCGCATTCTGCATCCTGACGGAAAGATGGCTGACTTCTATTCTGAGGTCAAACACAGACACAATTTTTGCAAATTCCGTTTTGGGGATTGGGAATAATATCCTAATATGTTCTTCTTACGTTCTCGATTAATGAGAAGCAAAAAGGAGCATCCCCAAAACAGAAAAACGCCAGACAGCAGAAAGAAAGCAGCCATGACCTTAGCCCCAACCAAACCACCATCACTTTCCATTGATTGGGACACTTACGGCGAATTGCTTGAGGATAGTGATTTGAGCGATGATCAAAAACGTGAGTTCATTCAGGTGCTTTGGTCAATTACTGTCAGCTTCGTTGATCTGGGGTTTGGAGTGCACCCTCTGCAGCAGCTCGAGGGTAAAGATATCTCTTTTGATGAATTGAACATCAATGATGTGATAGGCTCATCTGAGGACACACCCATTTTGAAAACTGAACAGGACACAACTTCGCAGTAATTGCGATTAACGGAGAAGGAGTCTTTGATAATGACACAAGAAAAGCAACAACAAGCCGTCATCTATTGTCGGATTTCGAGCACCGCGCAATTGAAGAAGGGGGACGGCCTAGCTTCACAAGAATCGCGATGTCGCGAGTATGCTCGATATAAGAATTATGATGTCGTGGAAACTTTCCATGACAATAAGTCGGGCGGTGATATGGATCGCCCTGCAATGACGGCGCTTCTTGAATTTCTCTCCAAACAGAATGACACCTGCGTGGTTGTGATCGATGATATCAATCGCTTTGCTCGTGATATTGTTGGGCATTGGCAATTGCGTGCAATGCTTGCCGAAGCAGGTGGCAAGCTTGAAAGCCCCTCTATTGAGTTTGGAGAGGACTCTGATTCCATTCTCGTTGAGAACTTGCTGGCTTCGGTATCTCAACACCAGCGTCAGAAGAATGGAGAGCAAACCAAGAACCGTATGCGCGGTCGCGCCTTGAATGGCTATTGGCCTTTCCGTTCAACATTTGGCTACAAGTTTGAGCGGGTTTCTGGTCATGGGAATATATTGGTTCGGGATGAGCCGATTGCATCGATCCTCCAAGAAGCCTTGGAAGGATTTGCAACAGGACGGTTTGAAAGCCAAGGTGAGGTCAAACGCTTCTTAGAATCCCAACCAGCTTTTCCAAAAGACAAGCCAGACGGCACGCTTCGTTTTGAAACCATAATTCGTTTGATGAACCGTATTATCTATACGGGGCATATTGAAGTTCCCCAATGGGATGTGTCCTTGCGCAAAGGGCATCACGAGCCGATTATCTCGCTGGAAACATATGAACTGATCCATCAACGGATCAAAGAGGGATCTCGCGCACCAGCTCGCAAAGATATCAGTACTGATTTTCCCTTGCGTGGATTTGTCTGCTGCGATGATTGCGGTACGGCCTTGACTGCATGCTGGTCAACCAGCAAGTCGGGTAAGAAGCATCCGTATTACCTGTGTCATTCAAAAGGTTGCCCAAGCTATCGCAAATCCATCCGCCGCGATGTGTTGGAAGGGGAATTCTCAGAATTGATGCAAGAACTAAAGCCTTCTGAGAGCATGTTCGTTCTTGTTAAGCGGATGTTCCAAGATGCGTGGAAGCAGCGCCTAGGGCAAGCTGATGCTAATCTAGATCATATTCGCAAAGAGCATCGGCAAATCGAATCTAAGATCGAAGGGCTATTGGATCGGATTGTCGAAACAGATAATACCTCGATCATTGCAGCCTATGAGAAGCGTATTGCGACAATGGATCGACAGAAGCTTATTTTGGCTGAAAAGATGGAAAATCAGGCGAAGCCAAAGCATACTATCGAGGAAATGTTCGAACACGCCTTTGCGTTCCTGTCAAACCCTTGGAAACTCTGGGAAAGTGGAAATTTGATCATGCAGAAAATCGTGCTGAGATTGGCTTTTGCAGAGAGAATTTCTTACTCGCGGAGTGAAGGACTTCGAACACCAAAAACCACCTTGCCATTCAAGGTGTTAGGGTCGATTTGCGATGATGGGAAGGAAATGGCGGAGAGGAAGGGATTCGAACCCCCGGTACCCGCAAAGGCACAACGGTTTTCGAGACCGCCCCGTTCGACCACTCCGGCACCTCTCCGCATAGTTTGACACACGTAAACTTCCTGCATCAAAGCTGGATCGGACCATACACACAGCCAAGAGCAAGCTCAAGAGAGGGCAATCACTACCCACAAACAATCAAAGACACAAACCCATATCCAAACCATCCATGAGGATAGCATAACGGGTGGCTTGGAAAGAGGCAGAGGGCTGACTCAGAACGTTTCAATCAAGCTCACAAACAAATAAGGATAGAGAGGCAGAGAAAAAGCCAAGCTTCTTTTGCCAAATCCCGCACTTTTCCTTGACTTTGAAGCCCTAAAAGCTATAGTGCGGCCAAGTCTGGCGTGGAATGCATTCCGCGCCTGTTTGTTTGTGATGTCTCTTTTCTATCCATCTCATTGGAGTCAAAAAGAAATCTCAAACAGATGAATTCGTTCAACGACTGAAAAAAGACGACACCCACAAATGGGCATGTCGGATTGAACAGGAGAAAAAAATGTTCGCAGTCATCAAAACAGGCGGTAAGCAATATACTGTTTCCCCTGAAGATGTGATCAAAATCGAGAAACTCGAAGGCGAAGCCGGCGACACTGTTGTGTTTGACTCTGTGCTGCTGGTTGGCGGCGAAGGCGATGCACAAGTTGGCGCACCTTTGGTAGAAGGCGCAAGCGTTGCTGCGGAAATCGTTGATCAGGGCCGTGGCCGCAAGATCATCATTTTCAAAAAGCGTCGTCGTCAAAATTCCCGTCGTCGCAATGGTCATCGTCAGCACTTTACCTCTGTCAAGATCACCGAGATCCTGACTGGCGGCAAAGCCCCTGCAAAGGCAGCGAAGAAAGCGACCCCTGCCAAAGCAGAAGACGCTGAAAAAGCACCTGCCAAAGCCAAGGCAAAAAAAGCTGACGCTGAAGTGACCGCTCTGTTTGATGCACCAGCAGGCGACAAGGACGATCTGAAAAAGATTTCCGGCGTTGGTCCTGTTCTGGAAGGCAAACTGAACGCATTGGGCATTACCACTTTTGCGCAAGTTGCAGCTTTCAGTGCTGAAGATATCGCAAAAGTTGACGATGCCCTGAGCTTCAAAGGCCGCATCGAACGTGACAACTGGCTCGAGCAGGCAGCAAGCCTGGCAGCCGAGAAATAAGTTAGAAACGAGGAGACACCAAAATGGCACATAAAAAGGCAGGTGGTTCATCCCGTAACGGTCGCGATTCAGCTGGCCGTCGTCTGGGCGTTAAGAAATTTGGCGGGGAATCTGTGATTCCTGGCAACATCCTTGTGCGTCAGCGCGGAACCAAATGGCATCCGGGCAACAATGTCGGCATGGGCAAGGACCATACTATTTTTGCAACCGTTGAAGGCAAGGTAGAATTCCGCGCAAAAGCCAATGGCCGAACTTATGTATCTGTCAATCCGGTGGCGGAAGCCGCAGAATAAACATCGGCATGAAGTACACGATTAGCCGGTGTCCCAAGACCCCGGCCAATCGATGAAAGCGCCCCTCAAAGGTAGCTGATCAAGTTGAAAGGGAAGATGGGACACCATCTTCCCTTTTCTTTTACCCATCTTGTCAGCCATCATTTTGAGGAGGAATTCATGTTAGACATAGATAAAAGCATACAGCAGGAAGAACCCGACAGTATCATCGCTTTGCGGACGGGTGCCCTCATCCTTCGCTCCCCGCAAAGCTGTGACCGGGACAAACTGGCAGCCATTGCAGCCAATCCCCGCGTCACCAAAAATCTGTCCGATGAGACGTGCAGCTTGCATGCCACCATGGCAAAGCATAACAAAAGCCGCACCATGGTCATTGCCACCTCTGCCAATCAGCCCTTGGGCCTAATCGGCTATAAGCCCGATATGGCACACTCCAACCAGTTTCTCTCGCTCTGGCTGGACGAAGCCTGCTGGAACCGTGGTTATGGCACATTGGCAACTCAGGCCATGCTCGATCTGGCTTTCTCCAAGGATGATGTCGACTGCATGTTTGCCCTAGCCCGTGTCTCCAGCATGGCCTCCAAACGCCTTTTGGAAAAATGCGGCTTTCAATATTGCGGAACCGGCATGACCCGCTCCGCTTTTTACAAAGGCATGATCCCGACGGACCGGTTCAAACTGGAGCGACGCGTCTGGCAAGCCTTACGAGACTGGAATCACTTAACCCCCAACAAAGGAGCAGCCTGATGTTGTTGCCAAGCTTAAACAGCGACCGCCTTTTGCTGCGTCCTCTGCATGATGAGGACGCACCCGCCATCCAGATAGCCTGTAGCAATCAAAATGTGACCCGCTATCTTGGTCGTGTCCCCTATCCCTATCATCAAAAAGATGCCGAAACCTTCATTGCCAGATGCAAGAAAGGGCTGGAAGGCATCCGTTATGCCATCACCCATGAAGACCGCCTGATCGGCATCATTGGCATGGCACCATCAACCGAGCGCCTGCAACAGGACTTTGTGCCCTCAATTGGCTATTGGCTTGACCAGTCTTTTTGGGGTAAAGGCTATATGAGCGAAGCAGTTGCCCGGTTTTTGGACTGGTATATGCCATTGGAACCAACCGAAAGAGTGCGCTCTGCTGTATTTGAAGACAATCCAAGGTCCCTATCCATCCTCTCGCGCATCGGATTCACCGAAATTAGCAGAGGCAGGGCCTTTAGCCCGGCACGCAGTCAAGATGTAGCCCAGATCGAACTGGAGCTGACAGCAAGCCGATATTATGAGGGCGCAAAATGAAATTTCTTGACCAAGCCAAGGTCTTTATCCGCTCTGGCAATGGAGGCGCAGGTTGCGTCTCCTTCCGACGGGAAAAATATGTCGCCATGGGTGGCCCCGATGGGGGCGATGGCGGCAAAGGCGGCGATGTATGGATTGAATGCGTCAATGGCCTGAACACGCTGATTGATTATCGCTTCAAGCAGCATTTCAAAGCCGAAACTGGCCTGCATGGCATGGGACGCAATCGCAACGGCCATAAAGGCAAAGATGTTGTGCTGCGCGTGCCTGTCGGCACACAAATTCTCGACGAAGAGAATGACGAAGTGTTGGCAGATTTGACCGAAATCGGCCAAAAAATCCTGCTTGCCAAAGGCGGCAATGGCGGCTTTGGCAACACCCATTTCAAATCCGCCACCAATCAGGCCCCCCGCCATGCCAATCCCGGCCAAGATGGCGAAGAACGCTGGATCTGGTTGCGCCTGAAACTGATTGCCGATGCCGGTCTGGTCGGACTGCCCAATGCCGGTAAATCCACCTTTTTGGCCTCCGTTTCTTCTGCAAAGCCAAAAATCGCCGATTATCCCTTCACCACCCTGCATCCCAATCTTGGGGTTGTCGGCATTGATAGCCGCGAATTTGTCATGGCAGACATTCCCGGCCTGATTGAAGGGGCCCATGAAGGCATTGGCATTGGTGATCGCTTCCTTGGCCATGTGGAACGATGCCGGGTCTTGCTGCATTTGATCGATGCCACACAGGATGATTTTCTCGATTCCTATCGCGTCATCCGCGGCGAGCTGGAAGCCTATGATGAAGGCTTGGGCCAAAAGGACGAGATTGTCGCCCTGACCAAAACGGATTCCCTAGCTGACGAAGAAATTGAAGAAAAATTGCAGAAATTTGAAGCGGCTTACGGCTTCCGCCCTTTTGCCATCTCCGCTGTTGCCCGCACCAATATGGATGACATCTTGCGCGCCATCATGAGCAAGATCGAATCTGAAAACAAACGCGAAGAAGAAGCCGAGATCGAGCCCACACCATGGCGTCCTTAATTCCTCGCTTAGCTGACCAAAAGCGCATCGTCATTAAAATTGGCTCGGCCACTCTGGTAGACGCCAAAAGCGGACGCCTGCGCGCCGCTTGGTTGCAAACCCTAATCGACGATATTGCCTGGCTTAAAGAGCAAGGCAAGGAAGTGCTGATCGTCTCAAGCGGTGCCATTGCTCTTGGCCGCAAACAGACCAATCTGCCAAGCGGCCATTTGCGACTGGAGCAAAGTCAGGCCGCCGCCGCCATTGGGCAAATCAGTCTGGGGCAAGCCTATGCGGATGCCTTGCATAAGGTGGATTTGATCGCAGGGCAAATTCTGCTCACCCTTGGCGATACAGAAGAGCGCCGTCCCTATCTCAATGCCCGCGCCACATTAAGCACTCTTTTGGAGCTGGGCGTGGTGCCGATTGTCAATGAAAATGACACGGTGGCAACATCCGAGATCAAATATGGCGACAATGACCGCCTCGCCGCCCGCGTGGCAACCATGATCAGCGCTGATTGCCTGATCCTTCTGTCAGATATTGACGGCCTCTATACGGCCCCCCCTGCCAGCAATCCTGACGCCCAACATTTGCCCGTGATTGAACATATCACACCAGAGATTGAAGCCATGGCAGGCAGTGCAGGCTCCTCGCTTGCCAAAGGTGGCATGACCACAAAAATTGCCGCCGCCAAAATCGCCATCAAATCCGGCACCTCTATGGTGATTGCCAATGGCGCTGGCTATAATCCGTTGCAAGCCATTACCAATGGCGCAACCTGTAGCTGGTTTTTGGCCAAAGCCAATCCAATCACCGCCCGCAAACGCTGGATTCATGGCGCGCTGGAACCCCATGGCACCATTGTCCTGGATGCCGGTGCGGTCAAGGCCCTCTTATCAGGCAAAAGCCTGCTGCCTGCCGGTGTCAGCAAGCTAACTGGAGACTTTGCGCGCGGCGATGCAGTGATTCTAAAAGATTTGCATGGTGCAGAAATTGCCCGTGGCCTCGTTGCTTATGATCGCGTGGATGCGGATAAAATTATCGGCCATCAATCCCATGAAATTGCCGCGATTTTGGGCTATGAAGGCCGCGCAGAAATGATCCATCGTGATGATATGGTCTTAAGCGCATTTGAAACAAACTGACAACAATCAGGCAAGACTGATCCTGCCAAAGGCATAAGCCATCAAAGAACAAAGGGACATGAAGGATATGACAGGCACCATTACCGAGATCATGCTGGATTTGGGCCAAAAAGCCAGACATGCAGCCCGCGAGCTTGCCAATGCCCCGACAGATCAAAAGAACAAAGCCTTGTCTGAAGCAGCAAGCGCCATTCGCGCCGCCACCCAAACAATTCTGGATGCCAATGCCAAGGATATTGAAAAAGGCAAACAGGACGGCATGGCCGCCTCTTTCCTTGACCGCCTGACCCTTGATGAAGAGCGTATCGAAGCCATCGCAAAAGGCCTTGATGCCATTGTCACCCTGCCCGACCCTGTCGGCACCATCATGGCAGAATGGGACCGCCCCAATGGCCTACAAATTGAGCGGGTGCGTACGCCCCTTGGTGTGATTGGTGTCATTTACGAAAGCCGTCCCAATGTCACTGCCGATGCAGGTGCGCTGTGCCTGAAAGCAGGCAATGCCTCTATCTTGCGCGGTGGATCGGACAGCTATCATTCCTCACGCGCCATTCATGCCTGTTTGATGCAAGGGCTAAAAGAAGCTGGCCTGAGCGAGCATTGCATTCAGATGGTCCCAACCACCGACCGTGCTGCCGTGGGCGAAATGCTCAAAGGCTTGGGCGGCAATATGGATGTGATCGTGCCACGCGGCGGCAAAGGCCTTGTTGGCCGTGTGCAGAACGAGGCCCGTGTGCCTGTCTTCTCTCATCTAGAAGGCATTTGCCATGTCTATATCCATGAAGCAGCCGACGCGCAAAAAGCAAGCGCCATTACCTTAAATGCCAAAATGCGCCGCACTGGCATTTGCGGCGCAGCCGAGACCCTGCTCATTGACCGCAAACTGGCGCAAAGCCATGCCAAGCCGATCCTCACAGCCTTGCAAGAGGCAGGCTGCACACTTCATGGCACGCAAGAAATTGCCGCGCTCATGGATGATGTTGTGCTGGCAACAGAAGAGGACTGGAGCACCGAATATCTGGCCGCAGACCTCTCTGTCAAACTGGTCGAAAATATCGACGAAGCCATCCAGCATATCGCAACCTATAGCTCTTCGCATACCGAAAGCATCATCACAGAAGACACAACAGCCGCAAACCGCTTCCTCAAGGAAGTGGACAGCGCCATTGTGATGCATAATGCCTCCACCCAATTTGCCGATGGCGGTGAATTTGGCATGGGCGCTGAAATTGGCATTGCCACAGGGCGTATGCATGCCCGCGGGCCTGTCGGTCTGGAGCAATTGACCAGCTTCAAATATCGCGTGCATGGCACAGGTCAAACCAGACCATAACAACCTAACCAAGATGACAAGCCGGATCAGATCTGCATGAGCCGCTCACCCAATCATGGCATATCTCTTCCCCCCATCGAGCCGGGCATGACCATCGGCCTCTATGGGGGGAGTTTCAATCCTCCCCATGATGGGCATCGCCATGTCGCGCTGACAGCTTTGCAGCGCCTCTCTTTGCAAAAAATCTGGTGTCTGGTAACCCCCGGCAATCCTCTAAAAGACAATCGCTCTCTGCCCCCATTGGACAAGAGGCTGGATCAAACAGCACAGATAATGAACCATCCATCCATTGCCATCAGCGCATTGGAGGCAAAAATCGGAACAAATTATTCCGCCCAAACCATTCGCTGGTTAACCAATAGATATCCCAAAACCCGCTTCATCTGGGTGATGGGAGCCGATAATTTGGCCAATTTTCACCATTGGAAGCAATGGAAGAGCATTTTTGCCACTTTACCCATTGCAATCATCGACCGTCCGGGTTACAGCCTGTCGCCTCTCTCTTCCAGAGCGGCCCAAACCTATCAGGCTTGGCGCTTGCCGGAAAAAGAGGCAAAAAGTCTGTCTGCCAATCGCGGTCCTTGCTGGACATATCTGCATGGACCAAGATCCGATCTGTCTTCAACGCGTCTTCGCTCACAAAAAGACGAAAAGTAAGAGACTGGCAACAGCCTTGAAAATGTCACATAGAATGACTTAGGCTATATGAGTCGAACAATGAGATTCGACGGATCATTCTTTGCATTGCCAATATTGTCTGTAAAACAGGGCAAAGCAGGAAGAGATCTATTTTTGGAAAATGAGGTGCATTCTGTCCACCGCAACACAAATGGAGACCATGCCCGACGGCCTTTCTCCCCAAGCCCCCGCCAAGGATCGGATGGATCCCGAGCAGGCGCTGACCCTGATCCTGTCTAGCCTGGACGATTCCAAGGCTGAAGACACCCTATCCATTGATCTGCGTGGCAAATCGTCCCTTGCTGATTTCATGATCATCACCTCTGGCCGCTCACACCGCCATGTAGGTGCGGTCTCGGATCGTCTGCTGCGTGATCTCAAAGACAATGGCTTTGGCAATGCCCATGTTGAAGGCCTGCCAAATTGCGATTGGGTGCTGATTGATACAGGTGATCATATCGTGCATATTTTCCGCCCAGAAGTGCGTGAATTTTATAACATCGAAAAAATGTGGTCCGCTGAAAGTCAGGACGACTAACCCGCAATTCTGGCTGATATGTCATGAAACTGATCCTTGCCGCCGTTGGCCGCCAAAAGGCAGGCCCGGAGACAGACTTGCTTGAGCGCTATCTGGACCGCGCCCGCAAAGCCGGGCGCAGTTTGGGCTTTACCTCTATCGAAATGATAGAGCTGGTAGAAAGCCGCGCCAAATCCACAAAAGAGCGCAAGGATCAGGAAGCCGAGCACTTGCTCAAGGCCCTTCCCGCCAACAGCTTCATCATTGCCTTGGATGAACAGGGCAAAAATGTCTCAAGCCCAGATTTTGCCACCTTGCTGGATCGCGAGCGCAGCGCAGGCCATGGCGCCATTGCATTGGTCATTGGCGGCCCAGACGGCCATGGCAAGGCCTTGCTGTCCGCAGCCAGAAGCAAACTCGCCCTTGGCACCATGACATGGCCCCATCAAATTGCCCGTATGCTGATCGCCGAACAGCTCTATCGCGCCATGACCATTTTAACAGGCCACCCCTATCATAGAAATTAGGGCGTAGACTCAGGCCTGACTGCGGCACCCATCAGGCAATCCCTCATAAGCTCTGCCTGCTTACCCCCATCAATTTTTCGTGACACAATCGCACCCTTTTCAAACATTGAAAAGAATTCGCGCCCAGCCAACCCAAGTTGGAAATAATTCAACTCATAGGGATGTATTGAGAAATACCATTTCTTGAAAACCGTATTCATATAATATTTATTAGAAAATAATTTCAAACAACCCGCAAAATGGTCCTGTCATGAAAAAGAATTTTCTAGCCGCCATCGCCACTTCGTTCATTTTGGCATCCCCCCTCTCCTCCCACGCAGAAGAACCAGCGGAAATTCTCAATGTCTCCTATGACATTGCACGCGAGCTCTATGCCACGATCAATCCTCAATTCATCGCCCACTGGAAAGAAAAAACCGGCAAGGATATCAAAATCAAGCAATCCCATGCCGGTTCCTCCAAACAGGCCCGCGCTATCATGCAAGGCTTGAAAGCAGATTTGGTAACCTTCAATCAGGTCTTGGATGTGCAAATTCTGGCCGATCGTGGCGGTTTTGTTGCCAAAGACTGGCAGAAAACGCTCGCCAATAACGCTTCCCCCTATTTCTCGCTGCCCGCTTTTCTGGTGCGCAAGGACAATCCCAAGGCAATCAAGGATTGGAATGATCTGATCCGTGATGATGTAAAGCTGGTCTTTCCCAATCCCAAAACATCAGGCAATGCCCGCTACACCTATCTGGCCGCCTATGCCTATGCTTTGGAAACCAACAACAATGATGATGCAAAGGCGCGCGAATTTGTTGGCAAATTGCTGAACAATGTTGCCGTCTTTGATACCGGTGGCCGCGGCGCAACCACCAGCTTTGTCGAGCGGGAAATTGGCGATGTACTGATCACATTTGAGGCAGAAGTAGAAAATATCCGCGCCAAATATGGCAAAGACGATTATGTCCGTGTTGTGCCTTCCATTTCTCTGCTAGCAGAATTTCCGGTTGCTGTGGTGGAAAAGGTTGCCAAGAAGCGCGGATCATTAGATGTCTCCAAAGCCTATCTGGATTATATCTATAGCCAAGAAGGGCAAGAAATCGTCGCCTCTTTCAACAATCGTGTCCATCATCCGCAAGTCAAAGCCAAATATGCCGACAAATTCCCCGATGTCCGTCTCATCCGTGTTGAGGATGTCTTTGGCGGCTGGCAACAGGCAAAAGACACCCACTTCAAGGAAGGCGGCACACTGGATCAGGTCTTTACCAAGAAATAAAACTATGAGCAGGGCGTCATATCATCCGGTATGACGCCTACCATCACTTGAAAGCTGACATGAGACAAATCTCCAACCGGTTTGATGGATCAAAACATATGAAAAAAGCCCCCCGTCATATATTGCCCGGTTTTGGTCTGACTCTTGGCATCAGCCTGTTCTTTGTCAGTCTGATCATTCTGTTGCCCCTGTCAGGCCTGTTCTGGCAAATGGGGCAATTGGGCCTGTCCGATTATTGGCGCATTCTCTCAAGCGAACGAACATTGGCTGCTTTTCATATCACCTTGTCAGCCGCAGCCATGGCCACATTATTCAATGCAAGTTTTGGCCTGCTGCTGGCCTGGGTTTTGGTGCGTTATAATTTCCGGGGCAAACGCATTCTCGATGCCTTGATTGACCTGCCATTCGCCCTGCCAACCGCTGTTGCCGGCATCGCGCTGGTCGCCCTTTATGACAAAAATGGCTGGATGGGCACATTATTGGCGCAAGCCGATCTAAAAGTTGCCTATACATGGTGGGGCATTGCTCTGGCCATGACCTTCACCTCAGTGCCCTTTGGCGTCAGAACCGTGCAGCCAGTGATGGAAAGTCTGGATCTGGATGCAGAAGAAGCCGCCCAAACCCTTGGTGCCAAAGATTTTCAGATTTTCCGCACGATCGTCTTTCCCCAACTCTGGCCCAGCTTTATCACCGGTGCCTCGCTGGCATTTGCCCGCTCACTGGGAGAATTTGGTGCCGTCATTTTCATTGCAGGCAATATGCCCTTCAAAACCGAAATCGCCTCCCTGCTGATCATGATCCGGCTGGAAGAATATGATTATCCCGCTGCCAGCGCCATTGCAGGCAGCCTTTTGCTTTTGGCACTTCTCGTCCTGATCCTTGCCAATTTTGCCCAAATGCGCGCAAGCCGCCATCTCAAAAAAGGAGCCTGATCAATGACCAGACAACAGACGGCTCCTGCATCCCAAAGACCTCACCCTGCAATAGCACGGCTAAAACGCCAAAGACGCAACAAACAGCGCGGCCTGATAGCCATTGCCCTGCTCTTTGCCTTCTTTGTGATGGGGCTTCCGGTGCTGGCCATTTTTGCCCGCGCCTTTCAGGAAGGTCTCGGCATCTATTGGGCCAACATCATCCATCCAGAAACATTGCACGCCATTGGCCTAACAGTGCTAACCGCTTTGATTGTGCTTCCCATCAATCTGGTATTTGGCATTTGCGCCGCATGGGCCATCACCCGTTACACCTTTCCCGGCCGCCGGGCGCTGATCACAATCATTGAATTGCCTTTTTCCATTTCCCCCATTGTCGCGGGCCTGTGTTATCTCCTGATTTATGGCGCAACAGGCCTTGTTGGCGAATGGCTGGATACCTATGACATTCAATTAATGTTCAATCTGATTGGCATCATTCTGGTCTCGCTCTTTGTCACCTGCCCTTTTGTAGCCCGCGAATTGATCCCGCTGATGGAAATAAAGGGCCGCGATGAGGAAGAAGCCGCCCTCACCTTGGGGGCCAATGGCTGGCAGACCTTTCGCTACATCACTCTACCCAATATCAAATGGGCATTGCTCTATGGAACCATTCTGGCCAATGCCCGTGTCATGGGGGAATTTGGGGCCGTCAGCGTTGTCTCTGGCAACATTCGTGGCGAAACCATGACTCTGCCTTTGCAGGTCCAGCTGCTATATGACGATTATAACGCAACAGGGGCTTTTGCCGCAGCAACCGTGCTGACCCTGATTGCCCTTCTGACCCTGATCGCGCGCTCTGTCATCGAAAGCGCCCATCCCCACCATCACTGATAGCATCGATCCAATATATGAGCGCATATCATGACCCTGCATGTGAATGACATTTCCAAAAGTTACAGCAACAATCCGGTTCTGGATCAGGTTCAATTGACCATCGAACCCGGCGAATTTATCGCCTTGCTTGGCCCCTCCGGCTCTGGCAAAACAACGCTTTTGCGCATCATTGCAGGCCTGCAATTTGCCGATAGCGGCTCTCTTTGGTTTGACCAGATCGATATGACAGCGATGCAAGCAAGAGAGCGCCAGTTTGGCATGGTCTTTCAAAATTATGCCCTGTTCGAACATATGAGCGTCGCGGACAATGTCGCCTTTGGCTTGAAAATGCGCTCAGGAAAAACCCGTCCATCCAAAAAAGAGATTGCAAAAAGAGTAACTAATTTGCTGGAAATGGCAGAAATTTCCCATCTTGCTGACCGCTTCCCCTCACAATTGTCCGGCGGCCAACGCCAGCGTGTCGCTCTGACCAGAGCCTTAGCCATTGAACCACGCCTACTCTTGCTGGATGAACCCTTCAGCGCTCTGGACACAAAGGTACGCAAAGGCCTTCGCAAATCCTTGCGGGATTTACAACGTAACGTTGGCATTGCCGCTATTCTGGTCACCCATGATCAGGAAGAAGCACTGGAAATGGCGGATCGCATTGCGGTGATGAATGACGGACGGATTGAGCAATTTGATACAGCGACAAATTTGCTGCGAAACCCGGCAACCCCCTTTGTTGCAGATTTCCTTGAAGGCTTGAGCAATTATATGACTGAAGGAGCGGGCATTTAATCTCCAAAATGGCATCAAGCGATTCCACCAATGCTGTCCTTGCTCTAAATTGGCAAAACGAAACAAGAGAAAGTGATTCGTTTGTCAAATCAGCCTGCCATCCTTGCAAATATCATGCATAAATCCGGCATAGCAATTTTGCTTGGCACGCTGATCACATTGCAGTCCGGCGCAAAAGCACCGGCCCAGCAAAATGAGCAAAACCTGACAGCCGGACAAGAGAGCGCTGCTCCCTTGCAAAGTGAAGCGGAACAAAAAGCCGCCCGCGCCCTAAAAGCGCGCCAAAAAGCACGACAAGACCAACAACAAGCCCTGCAAGAGCTGGAAGCCTCCATACAGCTCTCAAAAGACAAGCAGGCCGATTTACAAGAAGAAGTCGCCCGATTGCAAGGCGACAGACAAAGCCTTGCCAACACCTTGATTGAAACCGCAGAGCGCATCAAACAGCTGGAACGCTCGCTCAATGAAAGTGAAACCCGGCTCAAAACCCTGTTTGAAGATGAAACAGCTTTGAAAGTCTCGCTCGCAGAACAACGCGATGCCCTATCCGGCATTCTGGCCGCCCTGCAACGCATTGGCCGCAATCCGCCACCGGCTTTGGCCATCAAACCAGCCGATGCACTGGACGCCGTACGCTCCGCCATATTGTTAAGCACTCTGGTGCCGGAAATTCGCATCGAAGCACAAGCGCTAGCCAGCCAATTGGAACAATTGGTAACCTTAAAAACCAAAATCGGTGAAGAAAAGCTGGCCTTACAGACGGGCCTTAACAAGCTCAATGAAGAACGACGACGCCTTGATTTGCTGATCGCCCAAAAGCAAAAAGAAGAACAGAAAAACCGTCAGGCCATTGAAGATGAAAGCCAAAAAACCCAGCAACTGGCCTTGAAAGCCAAAAGCCTGACTGATCTGATCAGCAGCATGGAGCGCGAAATTGAAGCCGCCCGTCAGGCTGTGCGCGATGCCAAAGATGCCGAAAAGCAGGTCATTGAGCAGGAAATCGCCACCAAAAAACAAAAAATAGCAGCCCTTAAAAATGCCGCCCGCCTTTCTCCTGCCATACCTTTTGATAAAATAAAGGGACTGCTTCGCCTGCCAGTCGAAGGCAGCCTGATCAAAAGCTATGGCAGCGCCAATGGATTTGGCGGAAAAACTGAGGGTCTGTCTTTGGCAACACGTCAAGGAGCTCAAGTGACCAGTCCAGCGGATGGCTGGGTGGTTTATTCAGGCCCCTTTCGCTCTTATGGCAAGCTCTTGATTATCAATGCCGGAGGCGGCTACCATATTTTGCTGGCAGGGCTTGAAAAGCTATCGGCAGAAGTGGGACAATTCATTCTGGCCAATGAGCCAATTGGCCAGATGCAACAAACAAAATTGGCACAATCGGATATAGTGCAAGACAGCGCATCCAAACCCGTGCTTTATATGGAACTCAGAAAAGATGGTGTTGCGATTGATCCGGCACCATGGTGGACAGTAGCTTTAAAAGAAAAGGCAGACGGATGATTCGTAAAATCTCCCTATTGCTATGTGGCGTCGTGGTTGGTGCCGGCTTGTCATCAACCTTCACTTACGCACCATGGACCAGCGCAGACCTCACAATTGGCAATGCCAAAGCCGCCACATCCGATACGTTCCGCCATATCAACCTGTTTGGCGATGTGTTTGAGCGGGTCCGCAAGGAATATGTCGAACAGCCAACTGACAAGGATCTGATTGCAGCCGCCCTCAATGGCATGCTCACCTCTCTTGACCCCCATTCCAGCTACCTGTCCCCGGAAAGCTTTGAGGAAATGGCGGTGGAGACCTCTGGCGAATTTGGCGGTCTGGGCATTCAGGTCACCATGGAAAATGGCCTTGTCAAAGTCATCTCGCCCATTGATGACACACCAGCTCACGCCGCAGGCATTCTGGCAGACGACATCATCACCCATCTCGATGACGAGGCAGTCCGAGGCCTCAATCTAACCGAAGCCGTTGACAGAATGCGCGGCAAGGTTGGCACAAACATCACCCTGACCATTGTGCGCAAGGATGTTGAGAAGCCCATCAAGGTGGATATCACCCGCGAAATTATCAAAATTTCCTCTGTACGCTCCAAAGCATTGGACGATATCGCCTATATCCGTATCACCCAATTCAATGGTCAGGCATTTGATGGCCTAAAAAAAGCCATTGCCAAACTGGAAAAGGAAATCGGATCCAACAAGCTCAAAGGCTTCATTTTGGATCTGCGCTCCAATCCCGGCGGACAATTGGATCAATCCATCGCCATTTCTGACACCTTCCTTGATCAGGGCGAGATTGTCTCCACCCGTGGCCGCAACAAGGACGAGGTCAAACGCTATTATGCCCGTGCAGGCGATCTGACCAAAGGTCTTCCGGTGGTTGTTTTGATCAATGGTGGCTCGGCCTCTGCCTCAGAAATTGTCGCAGGTGCCCTGTCCGATCACAATCGCGCAACCCTGATTGGCTCCAAATCCTTTGGCAAAGGCTCGGTGCAAACCATCATTCCACTGGGCAACAATGGTGCAATCCGTCTGACCACGGCACGCTATTATACCCCATCAGGCACCTCCATTCAGGCCAAAGGCATTGTGCCGGATATTTTCATCAAGCAGGAATTGCCCGATGATCTGAAAGACCGCTTCCCGCAAGAATCCCAGACGGAAGCAAAATTGCGCGGTCATCTGGAAAATACCGACAAACAAACAGGCACAGCCTCGGACAGCGAACCAAAGGCCGAAGCAGAACCTGATTTGAGCGACGAAGAAAAAGCCCAAAAGGCACGCGAGGCCTATTCGCCTTCTTACGTGCCGTCCGAAGAAGACAAGGACACCCAGCTTCAATATGCCTTGAAACTGATGCGCGGAGAGGAGAGCAATGCTGCCTTTCCTGCAACTCAGTCAAACGCACAATAAGCAATAGCAAGCGGGCAGAAACATCTGCCCGCCTTTTACGCAAGAAGGACACAGATCATCATGGCGGCAAATGATCTGAAACAGCCCTTGGGCCAAACACAGGCAGGACAAGCACAAAAAAGCCCTCTGCTGACAGCAAAGCGCTTCATGATTGCATCCTTGTCTTTGTTCCTGATCCTTATTCTTGGTCTGATCGCTTGGCTTGTCTTCACAGATACGCCAAATGGCGGCTATCCCATGAAAGTGGTTGCCCTGTCAGAAACGACAGGCGCACAAACCATGATTGGCATCGATGGCATCCGCCCCGGCATCAAACCCGGCGTCCCGGAAGCCTTGAGCAGTGCGGTCCGCCGTCCGCCATCGTCCGACAATGACACCATGGGCAATCAAAATGGTGCAGATATCAAAATCCTTGATCCATCTGACCCAAGCCTGAACAATCCTGCCGGTTTTTCTGACAAGGCTTTTGACAAATATGCCCGTCAGGTCAACAGCGAAGCCATTGCAGGCCTGCCAAAAATTGCCATCATTGTCGATGGTCTGGGACTGTCCCAAACCACCACCCAAGAAGCCCTGAGCTTGCTGCCCCCTGACATTTCCCTTGCCTTTGCCCCCTATGGCAATGGTCTGGATCGCTGGACACGCCGGGCCAGAACCCAAGGCCACGAATTATTGTTGCAAGTGCCGATGGAGCCCTTTGACTATCCCAACAATGATCCCGGCCCCCATACCCTGCTTACCTCTGCGACAGGAGAGAAAAACAGAGAAAATCTCGATTGGTTGCTCTCACGCTTTGACGCCTATATCGGCATCATGAATTATATGGGCGCACGCTTCACAGCCGATGAATTGTCCGGCGGGGATCTGGTCAGGGAATTGTCTGATCGCGGTCTGGCCTATATTGACAATGGCGCCTCTGGCCGCAGCCGCATGAATGACATAGCCAGCAGTCAGAATGTCCCCAATTTGCGCGCTGATTACATCATCGACGCCCGTGGCCGCAGTCAGGATATCGAAACCCGTCTGACACAATTGGAAACACTGGCACAGGAAAAAGGCAAAGCCTTGGGCATCGCAACAGCCTTTCCGATCTCAGTGCGCACCATTGCCACATGGACACAAAATTTGCGCCAAAGAGGCTTTGCCCTCGTACCGGTCACAACCCTTTTGAAAGAATAAGACTATGATAAAGCGCGAGGATCTTCCCTATCGCGATTGCGTTGGCATTTGCGTCATCAACAAAGACAACAAAGTCTGGATCGGCAATCGCGTCGGTTCCACAGAATTGTCAACCAGCACCTATACATGGCAAATGCCACAAGGGGGCATCGACAAGGGAGAAGAGCCGCTCATCGCCGCCAAACGCGAATTGTTTGAAGAAACCAGCATCCACACAATCAGCCTGCTCAAGGAAGCTGAGGACTGGTTCCATTATGATTTGCCAGACGATTTGATCGGCATAGGCCTGAAAGGCAAATTCCGCGGCCAGCGCCAACGCTGGTTTGCTTTCCGTTTTGATGGCAAGGATGAGGAAATCAACATCCTCAATCCCGGTGATGGCAATCAGCATCAGGAATTTGAAGACTGGCGCTGGGCAGAGTTAAGCGAAGTCCCAGAGCTGATTGTTCCCTTCAAACGAGATGTCTATCAGCAAGTCGTCAAAACCTTTAAAGAATTGATATAAAGAAAAATTTTATCACCGATAGTCAAGACCAAGTCTGATTTCCTTGGGCTTGCCAACCGCTCTGACCTGTGGCTTATTCTCTCTATTCCAATGAAAAAGAGTGATATGCCACAGCCCCGGTCTACGGCGTGAAGGATCAATCAATCCATCATATCCAAGATCACGGATCATATCCGCAGCACGCCATGATGCAGGCTCTTGCCCAGCCTTCAAAGCACCCAACCAGGGTTGAGACGCCAGAGCATGGAGATCTTTTGCTTTGTCAGCGCGTAAATCCAGCAATCTACAAAGCGAAACATCAAACGTCATCAACAAACGATTTCTTGTCTCTTCCTTCACATATTGCCCTATCGCCACACATGCGCTTTCCTCATTGGGGCTTAGGCTCAGGACTCATTAATTTAGTCTATTCTGTTTATCTTGAAGTATTCAGATAGAAGAACCAAGAGCAAAATAAGGGTGGTTCCCTTTTTGCAGCTCTTGGTTCGATAGATGGGTACTTCAAGACAAACCCGAAGGGCGAGGCATTTTTGCGCAATGACTACGTCGTAAAATCTTGAAAATGAACCACATTGCCACGATTTTCCTTCTTGTCCTTACGCAAAACTGCTCTCGCAGAATGGGCCAAATTAATGGGTCCTGAGCCTAGATAAAGCGCATCCTGACCAGCACGATTAAACCGAGCAGCAGGCCGTGAAGAAAGCCCTTGCGCAAGCATAATGTCGGCATCACCGGGCATGATGATTTTGACAAAAGAGCCTTTAAGACAAATCGCCATATCATCTTTTTCACTCACAACCACTTTTTACACCTCCCCTCAAAAAGAGACAGAAAAGAAAAATAGCCAACAAAAAAGCCGCGAGACAGACTGTCTCGCGGCTTTTGATGTTTTGACGTTTGCAAGGGCAATCAGGAGATTGCCGCTTGCAGATTTTTCAAACGCCCTAGCCGGATTTCGGCCTCATTCTTGGTGTCGTCATCTTTGGCATCAAGGACATCTTCTTCCGCGTCTTTGATCATCTGGGCAATTTGCTCAGCATCCAGATCTTCAACCGGAACAGCCTGTTCTGCCAATAGTTTCAAACCAGATTCTGCCACATCAGCGAAACCGCCGCGGACATAGATGTCACGCTGGGTGCCATCAGCCAGTTCAACATTCAGAACACCGGGAGAAATAGAGGCAACCACCGGCGCGTGATCTTTCAATACGGTAAAGAAACCGTCCTTACCTGGAACCAGAACAGAGTTGCAAGGCTCAGAGAGCACCAGCCGCTCTGGCGATACAAGTTCAAAGTCGAAAGCCTCGGCCATGATAGATACCTACTCCCAATCGGGTGTTGAGGAGCGGCTAAATTAAGCCGCGTCCGCTGCAAGTGCCTGAGCTTTCTCGATGGCTTCGTCCATAGACCCAACCATATAGAAAGCAGCTTCCGGCAGATGATCATATTCACCATCGCAAAGACCTTTAAAGCCTTTGATGGTGTCTTCAAGGGAAACCAGTTTGCCTGGAGAACCGGTGAAGACCTCGGCCACATGGAACGGCTGGGACAAGAAGCGCTCAATCTTACGAGCACGTGCCACGGCCATTTTGTCTTCTTCAGACAATTCGTCCATACCGAGAATTGCAATGATATCCTGCAAAGCTTTATAGCGCTGCAAAATTTCCTGAACCTGACGGGCAGTCGCGTAATGCTCATCACCAATGATACGTGGGTCAAGCATACGGGATGTGGAGTCAAGTGGATCCACCGCAGGATAAATCCCTTTCTCAGCAATGGAACGGTTCAACACGGTGGTTGCGTCCAAGTGAGCAAAGGAAGTCGCCGGAGCAGGGTCGGTCAAGTCATCGGCTGGCACGTAAATGGCCTGCACAGACGTAATCGAGCCTTTGGTGGTGGTTGTAATCCGTTCCTGAAGCGCACCCATGTCGGTTGCCAGAGTTGGCTGGTAACCCACAGCAGAAGGAATACGACCCAGAAGCGCGGACACCTCAGAACCAGCCTGTGTGAAGCGGAAGATGTTGTCAACGAAGAACAACACGTCCTGACCTTCATCACGGAACTGCTCAGCAACAGTCAGACCGGTCAGCGCCACACGAGCACGGGCCCCTGGAGGCTCGTTCATCTGGCCATAAACCAGCGCACATTTGGAGCCTTCGCCGCCGCCTTCTTTGTTCACGCCGGATTCGATCATTTCCCAATATAGGTCGTTACCCTCACGAGTACGCTCACCCACACCGGCAAACACAGAATAACCACCATGCGCCTTGGCGATGTTGTTGATCAACTCCATAATCAAAACGGTTTTGCCAACACCGGCACCACCGAACAGACCAATTTTACCACCTTTTGCATAAGGGGCGAGAAGGTCAACAACCTTAATTCCGGTTTCCAGAATTTCGGCTTCCGTAGACTGTTCCACAAATTCAGGAGCAGGCTGGTGAATTTCACGAGAGCCAGAAGCTTTGATCTCGCCAGCTTCGTCCACAGGCTCACCAACCACGTTGATGATGCGGCCAAGCATTTCTTCGCCAACTGGCACAGCAATCGCGCGGCCAGTATCAGACACTGCCTGACCACGAACCAGACCTTCGGAGCTGTCCATAGCAATGGTGCGAACTGTGTTCTCACCAAGGTGCAGAGCAACTTCCAAAACAAGGCGCTGGCCATTGTTATCAGTTTCAAGTGCGTTCAAAATGGGTGGCAATGCACCCTCGAACTGGACGTCCACAACAGCGCCGATAACCTGCGTGATACGTCCGGTAGCTTTTTTAGCTGCCATTCGTCTATCCTCGTCAATCGCCGTCAGAGCGCCTCAGCACCCGAGATGATCTCAATCAATTCGCTCGTAATCTTCGCCTGGCGCTGGCGGTTATAGGTCAGCTCAAGTTTGCTGATCATTTCACCGGCATTGCGCGTCGCATTATCCATAGCGGACATACGCGCACCCTGCTCAGAAGCACCATTTTCAAGAAGCGCACGGAAAATTTGCACCGATACGTTTCTGGGCAGAAGATCTGCAAGGATTTCCTCTTCACCTGGCTCATACTCATAAATGGCACCAGATGATTTTGCTGTATCGTCTTCGATCTCTTCGAAAACAGCCGGGATGATCTGCTGCGCGGTCGGAATCTGCGAAATCACAGATTTGAACCGGGCATAGAACAGAGTGCAGACGTCGAATTCACCAGTCTCGAAGCTTTCGAGAACACGGCGACCAACGCGAGTTTCAGCATCAGCAAAAGCAACCCGTTTCAGGTCGCGAATGTCGATAACATCGATGATGTCATTGCCAAATTCACTCTTAAGTGCATCAGCGCCTTTTTTGCCAACGCACAAAATCTTGACTGTCTTGCCCTCAGCTTTCAAAGCACGGGCCTTATCGCGCGCAAGGCGCGCGATAGAAGAGTTGAAGCCGCCACAGAGACCACGTTCAGCCGTTGCGACCAACAGAAGCTGGTTCTGATCAGAACCGGTTCCTGCAAGAAGCTTGGGCGTGGAGTCCCCTCCAGCCGCATTGGCTGCAATATTGGCCAACACCTGATCCATGCGTTCAGCATAGGGACGAGCTGCTTCCGCCGCGCTTTGCGCGCGACGAAGTTTAGCCGCCGCCACCATCTGCATGGCTTTGGTGATTTTCTGTGTCGCCTTAACTGAGGCGATACGATTTTTGAGGTCCTTAAGGCTTGACATAATAGCCTCCGTTCCCCGCCAGTCTCAGGCCTTTACGCAAAATTCTTTGCGAAACCCTCGACCGCCGCCTTCAGTTTAGATGTGATTTCGTCATCGAGAGCTTTCTTCTCGCGAATAGCATCCAGCACGTCTTTATGCTCGTTGCGCATCACGGAAAGAAGACCATCTTCAAACGCGCGAACCTGGCCGACTTCAATGCCATCCAGATAGCCGTTCACACCAGCGTAAATCACAGCAACCTGCTCTTCCACTTTCAGTGGGGAGAATTGAGGCTGTTTCAAAAGCTCGGTGAGGCGGGCACCACGGTTCAGCAATTTCTGCGTTGTGGCATCAAGGTCGGAACCGAACTGCGCAAAGGCAGCCATTTCACGATACTGAGCCAGCTCACCCTTAATCGGGCCAGCAACCTGCTTCATTGCTTTCACCTGGGCAGAAGAGCCCACGCGGGACACGGAAAGACCCACATTCACAGCAGGGCGAATACCCTGATAGAAGAGATCGGTTTCCAGGAAGATTTGACCATCAGTAATGGAAATTACGTTGGTCGGAATAAACGCAGACACGTCGTTCGCCTGGGTTTCAATAACCGGCAGAGCGGTCATGGAACCAAGACCATTGTCTTCGTTCAGCTTCGCAGCGCGTTCCAGCAAACGGGAATGCAGATAGAAAACGTCACCCGGATAAGCTTCACGTCCAGGAGGACGACGCAGCAACAGGGACATCTGACGATAAGCAACAGCCTGCTTGGACAGATCATCATAAACCAGCAGGGAATGCATACCGTTGTCACGGAAATACTCACCCATTGCACAACCGGCAAATGGCGCAAGGAACTGCATAGGCGCTGGATCGGAAGCGGTCGCAGCAACAACGATGGAATATTCCAGAGCGCCGTTTTCTTCGAGCGTTTTCACGAACTGGGCAACAGTAGAACGCTTCTGGCCAATCGCCACATAAACGCAATACAGTTTTTCGTTCTCGGCACCAGTGTCATTCACAGACTTCTGGTTCAGGATTGCGTCCAGAGCAACAGCAGTTTTACCGGTCTGGCGGTCACCAATGATCAGCTCACGCTGGCCACGGCCGATTGGAATCAACGCATCCACAGCCTTCAGGCCGGTCTGCATTGGTTCGTGAACGGACTTACGAGGGATAATCCCTGGAGCCTTCACATCCACACGACGACGTTCGGCAGCCTCAATAGGCCCCTTACCGTCAATTGGGTTTCCGAGCGGATCAACAACACGGCCCAGCAGGCCTTTTCCAACAGGAACGTCCACAATAGCGCCGGTACGCTTTACGACATCACCTTCTTTAACGGCACGGTCGTCACCGAAAAGCACGGCACCGACATTGTCCATTTCAAGGTTAAGCGCCATACCGCGCATTCCACCAGGGAATTCCACCATCTCACCAGCCTGAACATTGTCCAGACCATAGATGCGGGCGATACCATCACCAACAGACAGAACCTGTCCGACTTCAGAGACTTGCGCATCTGAGCCGAAGTTTTTGATCTGCTCTTTAAGGATTGCGGAAATTTCCGCGGCCCGAATATCCATCAGCCGACCTCTTTCAGTGCAATCTTGAGCGAGTTGAGTTTTGTGCGCACAGAGGAATCAACCATCTGCGAACCTACTTTTACGACAAGGCCACCGAGAATATCGGCATCGACCTTGGCATCAATCGCAACATCTTTACCCAATGCCGCTTTCAGCGATTTTTTCAGCGCTTTCAGATTGGCATCGGTCAATGGCTTTGCAGAGATAACGTCTGCTACCTGCTCACCACGATGGAGTGTAAGGATGTTGCGGAAAGCTTTGATAATCCCCGGCAAGGAAAACAGCCGACGATTGTTTGCGATAACACGGACAAAGTTCCCGACAATGCCAGAAATGCCAGCTTTTTCGAGAAGGGCCGAAACAGCAGCCAGTTGCTCTTCAGCCGTAAAGACCGGACTGCGCACCAAACGCATAAAGTCTTCACTTTCATCCATGATAGCTTCAATACGGCCAAGATCTGTCTCTGCCGTATCAAGAGCCTTTTCTTCAAGGGCGAGGTCAAACAACGCGCGAGCGTATCGTTCGGCCACTCCTGAGATTTCTGAATTTGTATCCGTCACCTGGTCGCTCTCTGACATTGGGAAAACACAAAAGTCTGTCAAAAGCTGCAAAACAGCTTCAACCAGACCTTCCGTCTCATCTGCCAAGGGGCATAAAACCCCTAAAACCGCGCTTCGTCTAGCACATGCCATGAGCGGGCGCAATATCAGCATGAGCGCCATAAGTCGTAATTTGCGTTTCTAATGCAAAAGACTGAGAAAAGAAGGCCACTTTTTTAGACAAAAGAGACAGGATCCACATCCACCTGCAAACGCACCGAGCCTTTGGGCGACGCACACCCACCCAACCAGTGCCGCAAAAAGGGCGAAACAGCAAAGGAGCGCTCTGCCCATAACAGCAATCGAAAGCGGTAGCGACCGCGCAAGACAGCCAATGGCGCCTCCACTGGCCCCAAAACCCGCACAGCCGCCCCTTGCGGCACATGGCGCACAAGATCGCGCCCATATTGCAGCGCTGCTTCCCTATCTTCCCCGGAAATAATCAGGGCAGCCAAGCGTCCAAATGGCGGCATCAGGGCCTTTTGCCTTTGTTCCATTTCATAGGCATAAAATCCTTCCCAATCTCCTTTGGACAAACATTGGATAACTGGGTGATCACTGGCATAAGTCTGCAAAAAGCCGCGCCCCTTGCCCCCCATACGCCCGGCTCTGCCCGTTACCTGCGCCAGCATTTGAAAGACTTTTTCCCCGGCTCGCAAATCTCCATGGGCCAGCCCCAGATCGGCATCAATCACCCCCACCAGCGTCATGGCCGGGAAATTATGCCCTTTGGCAACCAATTGCGTGCCAATCACAATATCAGCCTCACCTGAGGCAATCACGTCCAACTCGGAGCGCAACTGGGCTACACCATGAATCAGATCGGAAGACAGAATAACGATTCGCCTGTCCGGCCAGCGCTCTGCAACTTCTTCGGCAATCCGCTCAACACCCGGCCCACAAGCCGCCAGATTATCCTCAGCCCCGCAAGAGGGACAGGCAGGCGGTACCCTCTCGCTATGACCGCAATGATGGCACATCAGCTTTTTGCGAGAGCGATGCTCCACCAGCCATGTCGAACAGGACGGACATTGAAAGCGATGTCCACAGGATCTGCACAGGGTCAGCGGCGCATAGCCCCGCCGGTTCAGAAACAAAAGGCTCTGTTCCCCCGCTTCCAGCGTTTCATTCACCGCCGCAACCAGCGAAGGCGCAAGCCAGCGTCCCTTTTCTGGCGAATCACTGCGCATATCAATCAAACGAATATCAGGCATGGCAAACCCGCCATAGCGGCTGGTCAGTTTGATATGCTGATAGCGCCCCAGATTAGCATTGTTACGGCTCTCAACCGACGGCGTGGCACTGGCCAAAATCACAGGAAAGCCCGACAAATGCCCCCGCACCATGGCCATATCGCGGGCATTGTAAATCACCCGATCTTCCTGCTTGAACGCCCCATCATGCTCTTCATCCACCACAATCAAACCCAGATCGCGAAAGGGCAGCATCAAGGCGGACCGCGCCCCAACCACAACATGTGCCCGTCCTTTGGCCACTTCACGCCAGACCCGATCCTTTTGCTTTTGCGACAAATCGGAATGCCATTCCGCAGGCCGTGCCCCAAAGCGTTTGGCAAAGCGTTCCAAAAAAGCATTGGTCAAGGCAATTTCCGGCACCAGGATCAAGGCCTGTTGCCCTTTTTCCAAGCAGCGCGCCACCGCTTCAAAATAAACCTCCGTCTTGCCGGACCCCGTCACACCATCCAGCAAAATGCCCTGAAAGCCACCAGTGGCAAAGCAGGTGCCAATGGCATCCGCCGCCGCTTGTTGGCTGTCTGACAAGACAGGCGGCGCAAAATTGGCAACAGGCGGAGCAAACACAGCAGGCGGTGCAATGTCATGAAGGCTTAATGTCCCGGCTTTGATCAAACCATCAATAGCAGCCTGTGAGACACCCGCCTCCTCCATCACATCTTTGCGCGATCGGGCCTGCCCGTCTTCCATCACAGATAAAATCCGCGTCCGTGCTTTTGTCAGACGCTCCGGCGGTGCCGCTGAAAGGCGAATCGCCTTGATCGGCTTGTCAGGCTGTAAAGCCTCTTCGCCGCGCAACACCATCCGCAACACCATACCGCGCTGGGCAAGCGTGTAAGAGGCAATCCAGTCAACAAATTGCCGTCCCTTTTCATCCAGCACAAACTCAGCAAAAACCGCTTCAACATCTTTCAGGCGAGCCGCATCTTTAAAAACGGCCTCATCATCCCAAACCACACCCAAAAGCGAGCGCGATCCCAAAGGAACCCGCACCAGCATCCCCGGCTGCAAACCACCTGTTGGCACCAGATGAGACGGCACCCGATAAGAATAAGTCTGATCCACAAAGACAGGCACCAGCACCGCCACAATCTGATCAGAAAAAAGAAGATCCTGCATATCCTGCTGCCGCTGCATCGCCCTCCATTCATGCCGTCAATACAAACAGAATGGGCCAATTAATGTGTCCTGAGCCTAAAAAGCCACTTATGCGTCAAAGCACGCCACTTTGGGGCTGACTAAAAGCCCACTTTAGGCTAAAGACGTCAGCAATGTCAGCCAGTGATTGTGCCTATCCCAAGATAGGCGATCAACAAGTCTGGCCCAAACCCACTATTCCAAGACCCACGATCCCAAGACCCATTATGTTATGTCATGGCACCGTTATAGGGAGCTTATCGCCAAATGAAATTCTTCGTCGATACCGCCGATACCAATGAAATCCGCGAACTGGCCGCAACCGGCCTGATTGATGGTGTCACCACAAATCCATCCCTGATCGTAAAATCCGGTCGCGATTTTAAAGAAGTGATCAAGGAAATTTGCGAATTGACCGATGGCCCGGTTTCCGCCGAAGTCACCGCACTGGAAACCGACGCCATGCTGGCCGAGGCGCAGGAACTGCTCAAAATTGCCAAAAATGTCTGCATCAAATTGCCTTTGACCATTGATGGCCTGAAAGCCTGTAAAGCCCTGACCGATGAAGGCCATATGGTCAATGTCACGCTTTGCTTCTCCGCCAATCAGGCCTTGCTGGCCGCCAAAGCCGGGGCAACCTTCATCTCCCCTTTCATTGGCCGTCTGGATGACATGAATATTGATGGCATGGAACTGATCGAAGACATTCGCATCATCTATGACAATTACGGCTTTGAAACTGAAATTCTGGCCGCTTCTATCCGCACCGCCAACCATGTCAAGCAATCCGCCATGGCCGGTGCCGATGTCGCAACCATCCCGCCATCTGTCATCAAAGGCTTGGCCAAACATCCCCTGACAGACAAAGGGCTGGAAGCTTTTCTAGCTGATTGGGCCAAAACCGGCCAATCCATCCTGTAATATCTTGGTGTAAGGCTTAGTGCGTGATTTAAAAGTCTCTGTCTGAGATTTTTAGGGCTGGCTCAAAACTTTTGAATCAGACTCTTAGACTTTTTCAAACTTTATCCCCGATGCTGTATTTTCAGCACCGGGGATTTTTTATCTCGCAACAAACCCATATGAGAGACGAGAGACATATGGCCCAAAACTCAAAAGAGACATCGCATACACCGCTTTTGATTGCCACACCACGCCTGCGGCAAGCACAAAAGCTCTGGCAACAAGCTCTTGCCACAGAAAGACGCCTCTCGACCGCCACCCTTTCTGCCTATGAGCGCGATTGTGATCTCTTTTTCTCATTTCTCACCTCACATATGGGCGAAGTGGCAGATGTCAGCCATTTCCAGATTTTAAAACCCATGGATATTCGCTCTTTCATGGCAGCACAGCGCCAAACCGGTATTTCCTCTCGCTCTTTGGCACGCACCATGGCAGGCATTCGCTCCTTTGTCCGCCATCTGGAAAGCCGCAATATGGCCAGCAGTGCCCCTTTTGCCGCCATTCATACCCCCAAATATGCCAAGGGTCTGCCAAAACCCTTGGCGGTTGAAAAAGCCGTCAAAATCATCCAGCCAGAGCAATCCTTGCAGGAAGAACCTTGGGTGATTGCCCGTGATTCGGCCATACTAAGCCTTCTTTATGGCTGTGGCCTGCGCATTTCAGAGGCCTTGAGCATCACCCTCCAACAGGCACCCATAGAGGGGCGCGATGCGCTGACCATCACCGGCAAAGGCAACAAACAAAGACGGGTGCCCGTCTTGCCAATGGTACAACAGGCTGTTGGCCACTATCTGGCTCTGTGCCCGTTTGAGCTGGAGCCTGACATGGCGCTGTTCAGAGGGGTCAAAGGCGGGCCGCTTAACCCACGCATGATCCAGCGTGTGATCGAGAAAATGCGTGGCGCTCTTGGCCTGCCCGACACGGCCACCCCCCACGCCTTGCGCCATTCTTTTGCCACCCACTTGCTGGCCAATGGCGGCGATTTGCGCACCATTCAGGAATTGCTAGGCCATGCCAGCCTGTCAACAACGCAAAACTACACCCAAATTGAATTAAGCGACTTGATGGAAAGCTATCAAAAAGCCCATCCGCGCACCTAACAGACAAAACAGCCATTAAGAGCCTTAAAGCCTGATTTAAAAGCTCTGAGCCATCCCTCTCCCCATTGCAGACCACCCGTCATGGTATCCTCAAAGGCGGTCTGAAGGGGGGAGAGGGATGGATATGCGGCCTAAAAGTCTCGGTACGAGACTTTTAAATCGGGCACTTAAAGACAGGGTAACCCATTTCTGATAGTCTAAAGCGATGGGTAATCTAGCTGGTGTGAAAACATGCAAAAGCGACTGATCTCTCTCTGTTTCTGCATCATGTGCTGTTTTGCGCAAAATGCCATGGCAGGAGACTGCATTCAAAGTCAGGCCATCGGCACCTGGCTCAATCCTTTTGCTGGCAGCAAATCCGACATCACCAAACTGGAAATCTGGGAAGTCTGTAGCAAAGACACCGTCCCCCATTTAAAAGTCAAAGCCTATACAGCCTGCGCTCCGCGTGACTGCACGTGGGGCCGCTCCATTGCCAAAAAGGTAGAAGAGCAAGAGATCGAAGTGCTCTATCGCACTTTCTTTGCCAAGCGACTGCTTAAAGGCTCAATCAATGGCAAACGCATGGATATCACGGTCTATGATGATTTCCACGATCCCCGCAAATCAGATCAACAGCGCGCTTTCGTGCTCTGGAAACAATAGAGTATATTTTCCAAAAAGTGTGCGCGGTTTTCAGACAAAAATATGCTTTAAACAAGCAAAAAAGGCGACCCATTCGGACCGCCTTTTAAAAGGTTCAAGCTCTCTCTATCCGCTTACATATGAATAGGACGCTTATCAACGGCCAAAGCCGCCTCTTTGACCGCCTCTGACATGGTTGGATGGGCATGAATGGTGCGGGCCAGATCTTCTGCCGCGCCGCCAAAGGCCATCAAAACAGAGGTTTCATGGATCAATTCACCAACACCGGCACCAATCATATGCACGCCAAGCACTTTATCGGTTTCTTTGCAGGCAAGAATTTTGACAAAGCCCTCAGAGCGGCGTTGCGCTTTGGCGCGACCATTGGCTGAGAACGGGAATTTGCCAACATTATAGGCAAGTCCAGCCTCTTTCAGCTGCTCTTCGGACTGACCAAGAACCGCAATTTCCGGCATGGTATAAACAACACCCGGCACCAGATTATAATCGACATGCCCAGCTTGACCGGCCAGAATTTCAGCCAAGGCTACCCCGTCATCTTCCGCCTTATGAGCCAGCATCGGCCCTTCAATCACATCACCAATGGCATAAATGCCATCAACGCTGGATTTGAAATGACCATCGGTCACAACCCGGCCACGATCATCCAGCTGAACCCCAACAACATCAAGGCCCAAGCCATCAGTATAGGGGCGGCGACCAATCGCAACCAACACAACATCGGCTTCCAGCTCTTCTGTCTTACCACTTTTCACCGCTTCAACAGACACTTTCAGGCCAGCATCGCTTTTCTCAACACCTGTTACTTTAGAACCGAGCTTGAAAGCAAAGCCCTGCTTTTTGAACATGCGTTGAGCATTTTTGACAATCTCGCCATCCATACCCGGCAAAATGCGATCCAGAAATTCAACAACAGTGACCTCAGCGCCAAGACGACGCCAGACAGAGCCAAGCTCAAGGCCAATCACACCAGCACCCACCACAATCATCTTGGCCGGAACCTTGTCCAACTCCAAAGCACCGGTAGAAGAAACCACCTGCTTTTCGTCAATCTCGATACCGGGAAGATTGGCAACATCCGAGCCGGTTGCAATTACAATATTCTTGGCTTCAACCAGCTGGGCCTCGCCCTCTTGCGGGCTTACCTCTACCTTGCCAGCCGCCAAAATCTTGCCTGTGCCATGGAAAACATCGATTTTGTTTTTCTTGAACAGAAAATCAATGCCCTTCACATTGCCATCAATCACTTCGTCCTTATGCGCCATCATGGCAGGCAAATCCAATTCCGGTGTACCCACCTTGATGCCCATATTGGCAAAATCATGGCCCGCTTCTTCAAACAATTCAGAAGCATGCAACAGCGCCTTGGACGGAATACAGCCAACATTCAGGCAGGTGCCGCCATGGGTTTCGCGTTTTTCAACAACGGCAACTTTCATACCCAATTGCGCGGCACGGATTGCACAAACATAACCACCAGGGCCAGTGCCAATCACAACAAGATCATAAGACATATCAGTCACTCCGATAGGGAAGCGGTTTGAAACAGGACGCGATGCTTCACCCAAGCGAACATAATCACCGCAAAATTGCAAATCTGCCAAATCGCAAGATTGCGGGCATCATCCATTGTTTCAAATTGAGAAGAGAGAAAACCGGTTCCATAGAGCCATATGAGCAAACAAAGCTCTGATGAAAACCAGACCGTGAGAACCCGCAAAAAAGCAGGCCGGGAGAGCACCAGAATAATGGCACCCACAACGCCAAGCGCGGCAATGATTGCGCGCACAGGCCAGAACAATTGCGGCACCAATTCCAGACCGGCAACAGCTTGTGCGCCATTGCTGATCGCATTGGTCACCAGAAAGCCGCCCACCAGCCAAACCAGAGCGATGAAAATCACATAAATGGCACAAATCCAGCTGCCAACTTTCAAAGCTCCTGCCAAAGCAATCGCCTTTCCATCCCGTTGCCTTGCCAAAAGCAAAGCTGTCTTGAGTATGACAAACGGGGCGCAAGCGCCCCGTTTGCAAAATTCTTAAAAAACTTAAAGATCCAGAACCAGACGCTGCGGATCTTCCAAAGCTTCCTTGATACGCACAAGGAATGTCACAGCCTCTTTGCCATCCACAATCCGGTGATCATAGGACAGAGCCAGATACATCATTGGACGAATGACAATCTCACCATTGCGAACAACCGGACGCTCTTCAATGCGATGCATACCCAAAATACCGGACTGAGGCGCATTGAGGATCGGCGTGGACATCATGGAGCCATAGACACCACCATTGGAAATGGTGAAAGTCCCACCTTGCATCTCTTCCATGGTCAATTGGCCATCACGGGCGCGACGACCAAATTCACCAATGGATTTTTCAATCTCGGCAATCGACATCTGATCAGCATCACGCACAACCGGCACAACAAGACCACGCGGAGAGCCAACAGCAACCGCCAGATTGACAAAATGCTTGTAAATGATGTCAGTGCCATCAATCTCAGCATTCACAGCAGGAATTTCCTGCAAAGCCTGTGTCACAGCCTTGGCAAAGAAGCCCATGAACCCAAGACGCACGCCATGTTTCTTCTCAAACAGATCTTTATATTGCTTGCGAAGATCCATAACAGCTGACATGTCCACATCATTAAAGGTGGTCAGCATGGCCGCTGTATTTTGTGCATCTTTCAGGCGGCGCGCAATGGTCTGACGCAATTTGGTCATCCGCACGCGCTCTTCACGGGCTTCATCTTGCGGAGCAGATGGCGCACGAGCCGCAGCAGGTGCAGCGGCACCAGCAGGCGCAGTGGTGCCAGAGGCAATGGCGTTCAGCACATCACCTTTCAGCACCTGACCGCGAACACCGGACCCGGCAACGCTTGCCGGATCAATCTTGTTCTCGGTCATCATTTTGCCAGCAGAAGGCGCTGGCTGCATGGAGGTCGCAGCAGCAGGAGCTGGAGCGGGCGCAGCAGCAGGAGCTGCGGCAGGCGCGGCAGCTGCGGGTGCAGCAGCACCCCCTTCGCCTTCATTGAGCATGGCAAGCAATGCACCAACTTCAACCGTATCCCCTTCAGCAACAAGTTGCTCACCCATAGTACCAGCAGAAGGCGCAGGCACTTCGATGGTCACTTTGTCTGTTTCCAGTTCCACCAACGGCTCATCAGCAGCAACAGCATCACCAGGTTGCTTGAACCATTGACCGATGGTCGCTTCGGTCACAGATTCCCCAAGAGTTGGGACCTTGATTTCGGTAGCCATTCGTCTCTCTCACATTTCAAATTCGAATTGGTCAGCCGATCATTCGGCAAACGCATCATCAAGGAAGGCCTGTAGCTGAGCCAAATGCTTGCTCATCAAGCCCGTTGCAGTCGCAGCAGAGGCCGCACGGCCCACATAAGCTGCACGCTTGGTCTTTGCGCCAATCTGATTGAGCACCCATTCCAGATAAGGCTCGACAAAGAACCAGGAACCCTGGTTTTTCGGCTCTTCCTGACACCAGACCATATCCGCCTGTTTAAAGCGGCTAAGCTCCTTGATCAGGGCCTTGGCCGGGAAGGGATAAAGCTGCTCGACACGCAACAGATAAACATCATCAATGCCGCGCTTCTCACGCTCTTCCAACAGATCATAATAGACTTTACCGGAACAAAGGATCACACGGCGAATCTTGTCATCTGCCACAATTTTGGTCGTAACAGAGGCCGGATTGCTTTGCGCATCATCCCACAAAACACGGTGGAAAGTATTATTGGGTCCCATTTCCTCAAGCCGGGAAACGCAACGCTTGTGGCGCAACAGGCTTTTCGGGGTCATCAAGATCAAAGGCTTACGGAAAGAGCGCTTCACCTGACGACGCAGAATATGGAAATAGTTGGAAGGCGTGGAACAATTGGCCACCTGAATGTTATCCTCGGCACAAGCCTGCAAATAACGCTCCAGACGGGCAGAACTATGTTCAGGCCCCTGCCCTTCATAGCCATGGGGCAACAACATCACCAGACCGGACATACGCAACCATTTACGCTCACCAGACGACAGGAATTGGTCAAAGACCACCTGCGCACCATTGGCAAAGTCACCAAACTGGCCTTCCCACATGGTCAAACCACCCGGCTCAGCCAGCGTATAGCCATATTCAAATCCAAGAACCGCCTCTTCCGACAACATGGAATTGATCACTTCATAGCGCTCTTGGCCTTCTGAAATATGATTAAGCGGAATGAAACGATTTTCATCCTGCTGATCATACAAAACAGAATGGCGCTGGGAGAATGTCCCGCGTTCGCAATCCTGACCGGACAGACGAACCGGATGACCTTCTTTCAACAGGGATGCAAAAGCCATGGCTTCCGCAGTGGCCCAATCAAAGCCTTCACCCGTTTCAAACATCTTAGCCCGATTGGCCTGAAAACGCTTGATGGTACGATGGACATTGAAGCTGTCCGGCACATGGGTCAGTTTCTCGCCAATTGCTTTCAGATCAGCTTCATCCACACCGGTTTTACCAGAGCGACGATCGTCTTCTGCGCTTGCGGTAGAAAGACCAGCCCATTTGCCATCAAACCAGTCTGCCTTGTTAGGCGAGAAAGCCTGACCGGCTTCAAATTCTGCATCCAGTTTCTTGCGAACATCAGCCCGCATGGATTCCAGATCCTGTGCCGTGATCGTGCCATCTGCAATCAACTTGTCTGCATAAATTTGCAGGCTGGTTGGATGCTGACGGATCTTTTTATACATGATCGGCTGAGTAAAGGCCGGCTCGTCCCCTTCATTATGGCCAAAGCGACGATAACAGAACATGTCAATCACCACCGGCTTGCGGAAGGTCTGACGGAACTCTGTTGCAATTTTAGCCGCAAAAACCACAGATTCAGGATCATCCCCATTACAATGGAAAACCGGCGCTTCAATCATCTTGGCCATATCAGAGGGATAAGGCGAAGAACGAGAGAAACGCGGATTGGTGGTAAAACCAATCTGGTTGTTAATGATCACATGGATGGAACCACCGGTGCGGTGACCACGAAGACCGGACAGACCCAGACATTCCGCCACAACGCCCTGACCGGCAAAAGCCGCATCCCCATGCAACAGCAAAGGCAAAACCGTAGAGCGGTCAACCTGTGTTGTTTCAATGAACGGACCTTCACCTGCCGCAATCTGGTCTTGCTTGGCGCGCGATTTGCCCAAGACAACCGGATTGACAATCTCAAGGTGAGAGGGGTTCGCGGTCAAGGACAAATGCACATTATTGCCATCAAACTCACGGTCCGACGAAGCACCCAGATGATATTTCACATCCCCGGAGCCTTCCACATCATCGGGCGCATAAGAGCCGCCTTTAAATTCGTGGAAGATCGCGCGATGAGGCTTGGCCATCACTTGCGAGAGCACGTTCAGGCGGCCACGGTGAGCCATACCCAGAACGATTTCCTTCACACCCATGGCACCGCCACGCTTGATAATCTGCTCCAGAGCCGGGATCAAAGCTTCCCCGCCATCCAGACCAAAACGCTTGGTGCCGGTATATTTGATATCAAGGAATTTCTCAAAGCCCTCAGCCTCTACCAATTTGTAGAGAATGGCTTTTTTACCCTCTGCGGTAAAAGCAATCTGCTTGTCCGGCCCTTCAATACGCTCCTGAATCCAGCGTTTTTCCGCAGGATCAGAAATATGCATGAACTCAACACCCAAGGTGGAGCAATAGGTCCGACGCAGGATTTCCATCATTTGCGGAATGGTCGCAAATTCAAGGCCCAACACATTGTCGATAAAGATCTTGCGATCATAATCGGCTTCGGTAAAGCCATAAGAGGTCGGATGCAGCTCTTCATGATCCTTGGCTTCCGCCAATTTCAATGGATCCAGATCTGCATGAAGATGACCACGCATACGATAGGCGCGGATCATCATCAAGGCGCGAACAGAATCCCGCGTTGCCTGCTGCACCGCTTCATCGCTCAACTCAATGCCTTGACTCTGGGCCTTGGTCTTGAGCTTGTCGCTCAATTTCTTCTCGTCCGGCCCCCAATCGCCGTCCAGAGCAGAAACCAATTCGCCTGATTGCGGGATCGGCCAATCAGGCCGTTTCCAGGATGCACCCCGTGCCCCGGCAATCACATCTTCTTTTTTGTCTTGGAGATCTTGAAAGAATCCCTGCCACTCAGCAGCTACCGATGCCGGATTTTCCTGATAACGGGCATAGAGATCTTCGATATAGGACGCGTTACCACCATAAAGAAAGGAGGTTAACGCGAACGCTTCATTTGCGTCCTGACGTGCCATCGCCACCAACCGGAATTTCTCCCGGCGCTCTTTGATTTCGTCGGCACCATTGCCGAACGATTTGCCGGATTATGAGGGGAAAATGGTTAACGCTTCCCCTCACAATGTCATACTATTGTTACTTGCCGTTAAGCAAGTCTACCAGTGTCGTGCCCAAACTTGCCGGAGAGGGAGAGACGCGAATGCCCGCATCTTCCATAGCAGCAATCTTGTCTTCAGCACCGCCTTTACCGCCAGAAATCACGGCACCGGCATGACCCATGGTACGGCCCGGAGGCGCTGTACGGCCTGCAATGAAACCAACCACAGGCTTCTTGCGGCCCTTGGCAGCCTGCTCTTTCAGCCATTCAGAGGCTTCCTCTTCCGCAGAGCCACCAATCTCACCAATCATGATGATGGATTCGGTCTCTGGATCATCAAGAAACAGATCCAGCACATCAATAAATTCTGTGCCTTTAACCGGATCGCCACCAATGCCCACAGCAGTGGTTTGACCCAAGCCTTCCTGAGTGGTCTGGAACACCGCTTCATATGTCAGAGTACCAGAACGAGAGACGATGCCAACAGAACCCTTTTTGAAGATCGAACCGGGCATGATGCCGATTTTGCATTCTTCAGGGGTCATGATGCCCGGGCAATTTGGACCAAGAAGCCGAGAATCAGATTTCTCAAGCCGTGCCTTGACCTTCACCATATCGGCAACCGGAATGCCCTCGGTAATGCAAGAAATGAAAGGAACACCGGCATCAATCGCTTCGATAATCGCAGCACCAGCGCCCGCAGGCGGCACATAGACAACAGAAGCATTGGCACCGGTCGCCTCCATGGCTTCCTTAACGGATGCATAGATCGGAACCTGAACTTCCTTGCCATCAACATTACCGGTCCAGTGCGTGCCACCTTTTTTCGGGTGAACCCCTGCAACCATCTGGGTGCCATAATAAGCCAGAGCCTGTTCGGTGTGGAAGGTACCGGTTTTACCGGTCAGACCTTGCACGATGACTTTGGTGTCTTTGTTGACAATAATGGACATCGTACTTAAGCCCCTTTCACAGCAGCAACAATTTTCTGGGCTGCATCATTGAGATCATCAGCAGGGATCACATTCAGATCACTGTCATTGATGATTTTCTTGCCTTCTTCAACCTTGGTGCCTTCCAGACGAACCACCAAAGGCACTTTCAAGCCAACTTCATTGACCGCTTCCAGAACACCTTGTGCAATCACGTCACAGCGCATGATGCCACCAAAGATATTGACCAGAATGCCTTCAACATTTGGATCAGAGGTAATGATCTTGAAAGCAGACGTTACCTTCTCGGTGGTCGCACCGCCACCAACATCCAAGAAGTTTGCAGGCTCGGCACCATAAAGCTTAATGATATCCATGGTAGCCATGGCAAGACCGGCCCCATTGACCATACAGCCAATATTGCCATCAAGCGCCACATAGGCCAGATCATGCTTGGAAGCTTCGATCTCTTTTGCGTCTTCTTCGGTCTTGTCGCGCAGCGCCATCACATCATCATGGCGGAACAGAGCATTTCCATCGAAAGAAACCTTGGCATCAAGAACCCGCAAATGACCGTCTTTCATGACGATCAAAGGGTTGATCTCCAGCAAGGACATATCTTTTTCGACAAAGGCCTTATAAAGGATCGGGAACAGCGTCAAACCATCTTCGCGCGCAGCACCATCCAGCTTCAAGGCATCGCACAATTGGCCAGCGGCTTCAGCGGTAACGCCATTGTCCGGATCAATCGGCAAAGTCAGGATTTTCTCAGGGGTCTCTTCGGCCACCTGCTCAATATCCATACCGCCTTCGGTGGAGGCAACAAAAGCCACGCGGCCACAAGTCCGGTCAACCAAAAGCGAGAGATAAAGCTCACGCTCGATATCCGCACCATCTTCGATATAAAGACGGTTCACCTGCTTGCCAGCTTCGCCTGTCTGGGCCGTAACAAGAGTTGAGCCGAGCATCTGGGTCGCAAATTCCGTGACTTCCTCTTTGGAGAAAGCAAGACGCACGCCGCCTTTCTCGCCAGCAGCCTCTTCCTTGAATTTGCCTTTACCACGGCCACCAGCATGGATCTGGGATTTCACAACCCAAAGCGGGCCACCCAGTTTGTCAGCAGCAGCGGCAGCTTCATCAGCAGAGAAAATGGCAACACCCTCAGCAACCGGGGCACCAAACTCTTTCAGAAGCGCTTTTGCCTGATATTCATGAATGTTCATGGGAGCTTCACTCCTTCACTCCAAAATGACATGCCCTCACAGTTTCCCGGCATATCATTCTTCCTCATTTTGACCATAAAATTCTGCCCGGCAAGGGCCGGGCAGAAAAGATCGCATCACATCTTAGTCAGCCAGATCCGGTGAGATACGTTGACACGCCTCAACCAAACCTTTCACAGCATCAATAGAATGATCCAGCATGGCTTTCTCATCACCATTCAAATCAATCTCAACCACGCGCTCAATGCCGCCAGCGCCAATCACGGTTGGCACACCGCAATACAGACCATCAACGCCATATTCACCGGACAGATGCGCCGCACATGGCAGAACGCGCTTCTGATCTTTCAAATAAGATTCGGCCATCTGAATGGCAGAAGCAGCAGGCGCATAAAAAGCAGACCCGGTTTTCAACAAAGCAACAATCTCTGCGCCACCATCACGGGTGCGCTGAACAATCTGATCCAGCTCTTCCTGTGTCAGCCAGCCCATTTTAACCAGATCGGTCAGCGGAATACCAGCAACAGTGGAATAACGGGTCAGCGGCACCATGGTGTCGCCATGACCGCCCAAAACAAAGGCCGTCACGTCTTTGACAGAAACATCAAATTTGTCAGCCAGGAAATGACGGAAGCGGGCAGAATCCAGAACCCCTGCCATGCCAACCACTTTATTCTTTGGCAGACCGGAAAATTTCTGCAAGGCCCAAACCATTGCATCCAGCGGGTTGGTGATGCAGATCACAAAAGCATCGGGCGCATATTTGGCAATGCCAGCTCCAACCTGCTGCATGACCTTGAGGTTGATTTCAACCAGATCATCACGGCTCATGCCGGGTTTGCGCGGCACACCGGCTGTCACAATCACAACATCCGCACCAGCAATCGCTTCATAAGACTGGGTGCCGGAAAGTTTCGCATCAAAGCCATCAACAGGAGCTGATTCCGCAATGTCGAGAGCCTTGCCCTCTGGAGTGCCTTCAGCAATATCGAAAAGAACGACATCACCCAATTCTTTCAGACCAGCAAGATGAGCAAGCGTGCCACCGATTTGGCCCGCACCGATCAAAGCAATTTTGTTCCGCGCCATTTTAGGTAGTTTCCCCAAACGTAAGGTTTTCCCATAAGAGGGAGTGAATGGCTGTAAGTACCGCTTTTAGGGTGCGCTTTCAAGTCGCAGATAGTTGAATTTCGGCAAAAAACATCAGATTTTAGACGTACATAACCTTAACGTCAAGGTCATGCGTCATGGGAACCAGCCGACAAATATTCATCCGATTGCATCTCGATCAGGCGTGAGCTGGTGCGTGCAAATTCAAAGGCTTCCGTGCCTTTTTGTGCAACATACAGATCAAATGCAGAGGCCTGCGCCGAGGCAATCAAGCGCACATGATTATCATAAAGCGTATCAATGAAGGTGATAAAGCGCTTGGCCTCATTGCGATTCGCCAAACTCAATTGAGGAATGCCTTCCATCACAATCGTATGATAAAGCTCGCATAATTTCAGATAATCCGAAGCCCCAAGCGGTTTCGCGCATAGATCATCAAAATGAAAACGTGCATGTCCATGATAGGCTTGCGGCACATGGATGGTCCGCCCCTGATGGGAAATGGCATCACCTGGAGCCTTTTCTCCTTCAATCAGGGCTTCCCACATGGCCTGAATACGCGCATCAGTCTCGCGCCCCAAAGGATAGAGAAAGATCGGCTGCCCCCCCAGTTTTTCCATACGAAAATCTGTGCGCGAGTCCAGCTTCAAAATCTCACATTTCTCACTCAATAAATCAATGAATGGCAAAAAGAGCTGGCGGTTCAACCCATCCTTATAGAGATTGCGCGGCTCGACATTGGAGGTCGCCACCACAATCACCCCCTTGTCAAAAAGCCGGGTAAACAGCCGACCCAATAGCATGGCATCCGCAATATCGGTGACAGAAAATTCGTCAAAGCACAAAAGCCGAACCTCTTGCGCCAAAGCCTCGGCAACCGGCTTGATCGGATCATCCCCCTTGATGTTGCCTGCCGCAATATCTGCCCGCGCCTGCTTGATGCGCCCATGCATATCGCGCATAAATTCGTGAAAATGATAGCGGCCTTTGCGCTTGAAAGGAGCAACCTCAAAAAACAGATCCATAATCATGGTCTTGCCACGCCCAACGCCACCCCAGACATACAGCCCCTTCACCCCAACAGGGGGTTGGCGCTTGGCAAAAAGCCAGCCCAAGGTCGAGCTTTTATTGGCAAGGCGGCTGGTGGTGATACGATCCAGCAAATCGTCATAATGCAGCACCAAAGCCCGCTGGGCCTCATCCAGTTCAATCTCGCCATGTTCAACCTTGAGATCATAAAGGCTCGATACAGTACTGGACATCCTCACTCCACAATCAGAAAAAGCCGACCTTAAAGGCCGACTTCATATCATCTTTTCAAACACCCAAACAGCCGGACCAAAGTATCTTTCATACCACTCGCGACAAAGCGCTTAGCGGAAGAAAGAAACGGCACGGCCATCTGTTTTGATCTGCCCGTCAAATCGCCCGGCACTGGACGAATAAAGCTGCGCCATCACGCTGCCATCTTCTGCCAGAAGCACAACCTGATTGCCCTGCAAATTCCAAGCATTCACCCGCTGCAATTCAGAAGACTGGCACCCACGGGTCGATGCCCGATATCCGCCATTCCAGCTGGTCAAATTCACATTAAGCTTACATTGTTCGGCCCCTGATGCCAAAGTCCATGCCCCCAGCAAGTCAGTCCGTGACAAGGCTTTTGCATTGGCAGGCGGTGTTAAATTGGCAACAGGCTGGGAAGGATCCGCACCCTCAGGCGGCGTGAATTGATCCCGCACAGCCGCTTCAGCGCCCAAGGCGTTATTGATCGGCTGGCCCGGTTGGCCAGAGGCAAGAGTGCCATCCTGACCGACATCAATCTGACTGGCCGGATTAAGAGGGCTCAGGGTCTGACTTTGCACAGGCGCAGTCGGTGCAGCTGTTAACGAATCAGCCCGCCCACCAAATCGATCCAATCCGGCGGAAGAGCATCCTGCCAGCGCAAGCCCTGCACCAGCAATAATGAAAAAGCGAATCATAAGCTCTCCTTGTCGCACAAGTTCAAGATTTGACCTATAGTGAGCAAAGATCAAGACCACAATAAGCGCAATCGGGTTCAAAGTCCCCTCTGAGCGATAAAATGACAGCAATATGATAAAATAAGGTATAGAGACAAAGCGCAATCAACAAGCTGGGCAAACTCACGATTGGTTGTCAGCTAACGCGGCTGCCAAAGCCCGCTCAAAGACAAAGCTCTGACCTTGCTCATCAACGCCAACCCATAAGCGAGTGGCAGAACTGTCCCCGGCACGCGAAGTGAGACGCAAAATCTCATCGCCCATATGATTTCTCAAAATCACCTTGTCACCAAAAGGCCGCCAGCTATCAAGCATGAACAGCATGGTGGGGCAAGAAGCAGAGCCTTGGGCTTTATAGCCCCCTTCAACCGGATCAGACCCCAATTCAATTTCGCAAATACGCGGCTTGCCACTGCCAGAATGATCAAACAAACGCCGCGCCATAGCAGACAATTTGCTCAATCGATCCATTTTCTCTTCATGACGCGAGCGAACAATCCAGCTCCCCAGCATCTGTCCATTCACACCAACCGCCTGAGCGGACAGCCTGTTGACAGGCTCGGCAGAACGATAGGCTTCAAGATGGGGCTGATCAGCTTGCGAGCCATCTTGCGCCACAACCAGATCCATCATCTCAGATTGGGAAAATTTATCGCTAGGTCGGCTATCAAGGCCTGTCTCATGATCAGGCTCCAAAGGCGGCAAAGCAACTTGGGTGACAAGAGAAGAGGATGCAACACCGCTGACTTGATCGGAAGAGGAAGACAAAGACCCATCGTGAGACGCACATCCACTGACCAACAAGCCAGCCAAGACACCAAGCAAGCACCTATAAGGAGATTTCATCGCCGATTCGCACCCATACTGCACAGATGCCACGACTTTAGGCACACATGAATGCAAGGTCCAGCCTTGCCGCTGGATTCTGATCAAACAAATGCCAAAGGTGGATAAGAATGACCAAAATATTAACAAATGCCATGTCGATCAGGGAAAATTGGCAAAGACAGACTATTAGGCCGCCTCATGACGCGGCAATTGCCCAGATGCCAAAGCCCGATCAATCACCAAACGCATATCAGCAAAGCATTCACGAACCGCCTGTTTGCGGCCTACACTTTCCATGCGCTGAACAACAGGCTTGATCTGCAAATTGGTGATTTGCGGCTGATGCGGAAAAATAGGCAAGACAAATTGATCAATCGTTGGCGTGAAACCAACAATCATATCAATACGCGGAGAATAGGGCTGCAAAAAGATATCAATCGGCTTGGGGCAATAATCATCAGGCGCGATATCATTCTC
>JAOXSG010000843.1 GCA_025800105.1 Cohaesibacter sp.
CTTTTCTTCTTGCAGGCTTCCATGTACGCTTCTCTCGAATCATATTTGTACATGTTGATTTTCGTTGTTGTATGAGCCCAGGGTAGTCAGGCTCACAGGACTCCAGTCGGATCGTCTTCAAACTCAGTAGCGTCCAATCGCGTCCGTGCACAGCACCCAGCACTTAACCTCGGGTAAATCCCGTTCGCGGGATGCACGAATACGAGTATTACTGCACACACAATGCTGGGGCACGGTCAGTCCAAACTCAGCGATGAGTTTGGCGACGAAGAACACTTCACTTAACCCGCCGCTCGAGAGCACTCAATGCCGACGGTTACAATTCACACAGGTGCTCAAAGTGTCAAGAGAATCAACAAGAATGGCACAACGCCATATAAATACAATGACCGGCGAATGTCCCGGCAAAATATCCCGGCAAACTATTCGTTCAATTTAAACACATCAAATACGAATTCGAATGCTGCACGTTAACCAGTGTCATTTTAGTTCGTTCCAGTTCCTATTATCGTGTCTATGCGTACCAGGATTGTAACCAGTGTAATGTAC
>JAOXSG010000816.1 GCA_025800105.1 Cohaesibacter sp.
AGATAGCCAAAAGACAGAGCCATCAAAAGATAGGGTAGGGCGATACCCCAGTGAATTGGATCGGGCATTCTTCATTCCTTCCTGAGGCCTGTCTTGTTATTTATAGAAGGCTTTCGGAGCCGTGGCCGGAAAAGCACAAGGCATGAGGGGATCAGGTGATCGGTTACACGCCTTGTTTGAGATCGATTCGGCTTTTTGCTATTCTATGGAGAATAATACCAACGGCATGAAAGATTAACCCATATGACCGGATTTTATTGGTTTTCTGATAAGAAGCTTTTGCTGTCATGGTCTGGTTGACCACAAAGCAAGAGCGACGCAGTCCAGGAAGCCAACAAAACCGGCCTTAGGTGCCTTGAAATGGCTCACTGAGAGCGTTGTCTTTCTCGTGCGAACCTTTTTGCATCAAAAAAGAAAATACCTCGGCATTGTCCGTCGAAAGATACCTTCTCAGTAAACCATTTCAAAGCATCCTATGGGCCAATTTTTATGCCGTTGGTATAATGGTGTACCTGCTGTCCTGCAACATAGGTTTGCATAACCTTGCCTTCTACACGGGCTTTATGGAAAGCGGTATTTTTTGAGCGTGAACTCAACTCATCGCGATCGACGACCCACGGATAGTCGGTATCGACAAGAATAATATCAGCGCTTGCGCCGACTTTCAGGTTGCCCGCATCCAGTCCTAAGAGCTTGGCCGGCGTGTAGGACATGGCCTTGATGAGTTGCGCCAATGTCAAATGGCCGGAATGAACCAGTCTCATGCCCGCAGAAAGGGATGTTTCCAACCCAACAGCGCCGTCGGCACATTCTGCAAAGGGATGGCGTTTTGTATCCACATCTTGGGGATCATGGCTTGAGACAATGACATCAATGGTGCCGTCGGCGACCCCTTCTACCATGGCAAGGCGTTCGTCTTCACTGCGCAAGGGCGGTGACATTTTGTAAAATGTACGATAAAGGCCGATGTCATTTTCATTCAGGGTCAGATGGTTAATGGAGACACCGCATGTT
>JAOXSG010000830.1 GCA_025800105.1 Cohaesibacter sp.
CCCCGTCCCCATCAACGAATGGGGCAGGATGTAAGAACTCTATCTTAGTGCGCAATTTAAAAGAATTTTAAATCAGGCTCTTATGGCTGATAGGGCAAGGATGAATGATGCAGCACAATGCGCAACACCCCGTCAGCATTCTTCTTATAGCCAAAACTCTTATCGACCTGTGTGATAGTGCCATCCTTATCGGTCAGCTTGATCCAGCCCATCCACATACCAACATCGCCCTCGATAAATTCAGCCGCAGTGATGCTTTCCATGGCACGCCATCCCTTGAGACCAAAACCGGAATCCAATGGATAAGCCTCATCATGGCCAACAAAATAGGACAAAGCCCCCGTGCGGGTTGGGCGGAAGGTCTGATCACCACTAGCCAGCGTCGGCTTAAACAGAACCGGACCAAGATCATAGCCATAAGCCGCATCCAGAACCTGTTCGGCAACCGGGCGCGCCGCTTCAATATCACCTTCTTCATAAGCCTTGGAGATGGCAATCAGACCATCACCCCAAGCCTTGCGTGCCGCACTCAGCTCATCGGTGGAAATCGACATGCTCTTGTCCCTTTCTGTTGGTCACTTTGCAACAGCTTATTTAGGCGCAACTTAGCTGTGAATCAAGAAGAGCCGGTCAAAAACCAACCTCTTCAAAAGGGGAAGCTTTTGATAGAAAAGATGAGCAAACAAAAAAACCGGCCCTTTTCAAAAAGGCCGGTTTTTGATCATCATATCTGTCACTCACATTAAGCAGCAGCTTCGGCCCGTGGCTTGACCAGACCTTTATTGATCAGGGTCTCGGCAATCTGCACGGTGTTCAGCGCAGCGCCTTTGCGCAAGTTATCAGAAACAACCCAGAGATTGAGGCCATTCTCAACGGTAGAATCTTCGCGGATACGAGAAATGTAAGTCGCATCTTCGCCAGCAGATTCAACAGGGGTAATATATCCCCCATCTTCGCGCTTGTCGACAACCAGACAACCCGGCGCTTCACGCAAAATATCACGCGCTTCATCAGCAGAGATCGGATTTTCAAATTCCAGATTCACCGCTTCAGAATGACCAAC
>JAOXSG010000859.1 GCA_025800105.1 Cohaesibacter sp.
GATATCACGAGGACAGAGTACCCAGTGCAGGTACAGGAACTATTAAATGAATTTTCAGACATTTTTCCGAAGGAATTACCTGCAGGTTTGCCACCGCAGCGTCAGTTGGATCACAGGATAGAGCTGGTACCTGGAGCAGAACCACCCCACAGGGCACCCTATCGTATGTCGCCACAGGGGTTGGACGAGCTGAAGAAGCAGCTGAGGGAGCTTACAGAAAAGGGTTATATCCAGCCCTCAGTTTCACCTTTCGGGGCGCCAGTCCTCTTTGTCCCCAAAAAGGACGGAGGAGTCCGCATGTGTGTGGATTATAGGGCGTTAAATAGGGTCACAGTACATAACAGGTACCCCCTTCCCCGAATAGAGGATTTACTAGATAGGCTCCAAGGTGCCAAGTTCTTTACCAAAATCGACCTGCGCAGTGGCTACCATCAGATAAGAGTCCAACTTGAAGATGTACCCAAGACAGCCTTCCGAACGAGGTATGGCCATTTTGAATTCTTAGTCCTGCCGTTTGGATTGACCAACGCTC
>JAOXSG010000860.1 GCA_025800105.1 Cohaesibacter sp.
AATAGCCCTGGGTAGGGTTGCGGGCCCCTATCCCGATGCACCCCTTCCCGACTTTCAGTGCCATCCTGTGGGTGTGGTCCCTAAAAAGCATTCAAGCGAATGGCGCACTATCTACCACCTCTCCTATCCCCAAGGGCATAGTATTAATGACTATATTCCAAAGGATAGCTTTTCTCTTACTTATGTCCGGGTCGACGATGCTATTCACATCCTTAAAACTCTGGGACAGGGAGCCTTCATGGCTAAGACCGATCTGAAATCAGCCTTTCGTCTTATACCCATTCATCCGGAGGATTGGAGCTTGTTGGGCATTTACTGGCAATCACAGTACTACGTTGACATGTATCTACCCTTTGGGCTCCGAAGTGCCCCGTTCGTTTCCAATCAGCTCTCGGACGGGATTGAATGGATCCTAAAACATAATTATGGCCTTAAGCATGTTATTCATATCCTGGACGACTTCTTTATCGCAGAACACTCGAAGTTAGCTTGTCTAACTAGCTTTAGCACTCTGCTACGGGT
>JAOXSG010000862.1 GCA_025800105.1 Cohaesibacter sp.
TTGGTTTGTTTCAAGTCAGCTTTGCAGCGCGTAGGTTTTGATATGACTCAAGGCCTCGGTACGAGTATAAGTGGTATCATGACTGTGATGACACCGTTTACAAAAACGACAGAAATGATTTTAATCGCCTGAAGGAAAAACTGGTCCTACCTCATATCGTTCTCAACAATCCCGGCCATATCATCACTCTCTGTGAGGCGTTTGATTTTACCATTTTCAATTCTCTTTGTGTGGATTATGGCACAATTGGTATTCAATGTCAATCCGATAAACCGGATCGTGCGCCTCCATTGGCCGTATTTTTGAAGACGCCACATGGCATGCTCGAGGTCCTCCATCACTGGGATGAATCCAAGAGGACGGGCAGCAAGACTGACGGCTGGCTTATTCATGCAGCCATCATTTTATGCACATTTGGACCACGGTCACATAGAATTGATCCAGTGACACGTCAACGTGAAGAGCACCGATACTCCGGTGAACCGATCAATGTTTACGCCTTGGTTGAAGAAGACAGGATCAGCACGCATGGCATCAC
>JAOXSG010000873.1 GCA_025800105.1 Cohaesibacter sp.
TAGCGTTACTGGCATTTGAAAAACATTTTCGCTTGGAAGTGACACATTAGGGGTCTCTGTAAACTGCGGACCGGATGGCGGCGGATGGCGGCGGATGGCGGATGGCGGACGGCGGATGGCGGATAATAAAATGCGGATGACAAAATGCGGATGACAAAATGCGGATGATAAAATGCGGATGGGAAAATACGGATGGGAAAATGCGGATGATAAAATGCGGAGAATAAGTTTTGAAATATAGTTTTTTCTTTAAAAGACGCAAAAAAGAAATAATAAAAGCGAATAAAAATAAAAATTGAAGCAGTCTGTTCTTTTTATTTATTTATTTATTTTTTACTGTGACCTTGTGTCGTAAGTCCGAGTTTTTGACACTTTTTTTATATGCTGAACAACACCCCCACCCCAACCGGTGAGGGTAAAAGGAGGAATGAGTTTGCGGAATGGCATATCAGTGGCATGACTTGCAGAATTAACTGAAGAGCGCGCCTTTTTTTCCCGCCGACTTTGCCAGAGCAGCCAAACGCCAACCGGATATTATTTTTACCTCCGGCTAACTTTGTGAAGAGGGTGATTTCTACCATTTGTGCGCGAACAGAATCTACAGAACTCCTCATTTAAAACACTCACAGTCACTACACTCACACTCGCTAATCACTACATAAAAGAAGGAAGAACTATCGAGCTCCAGAG
>JAOXSG010000887.1 GCA_025800105.1 Cohaesibacter sp.
GCTTCCTGCCGTTACAACCTTCTCGAACTCTAGTTTCAATGTGGCACCCATTTGCCACTCCAAAACTGATTTGATTCGGCTGAGGTCCTCCCAATGGGAAATTTTCAGTGGTTGGCCATAGTCACCTGCGTGTTTCTTAAAATATTCTTCCACTGACCACCGGATTGCCAACAACCTGCGCATGGTGAAGACCATTTGGCAATTCCACTCAGAATAGATATAGTAGAGATCTTCATAAGATTTGTACCCATCCCTATCACCTATAGCATAAAGAATGATTTTCACATACCCCAAATGTATCTGACATGAGAATTGATAGAATGGTCCCACTTATTTAAATTTCATAATCCCAGGAGCTCAGAAAAATCAAGCATCATCGAATTCAATCATAAAGCTAAGCTGAAAATTCACAGATAGCTCCGCAGCTTCCAATTGTGTAATACAAGGAGTTCCAAACAATCTGACGGATACATGTAAATGGCACTGCACTGAAGATTACAGAATGTCTCCGTACCTTTCAATCATGTA
>JAOXSG010000902.1 GCA_025800105.1 Cohaesibacter sp.
ACCACCATCAGACATAGGGCTGGCGAGAGGGGTGACCCCATCGGGGATCCTTGTACCTGGGTATAGACTTTTGAACCAAGCTGGAAGTTCTGCATTCCAAGGGCTGCAATAATCAATTCCGGTACATCTCCAATTTTGATATGTCTGTTCACGTTGAGGGTGCGGAAAAGCCGTCCCTTCACGATGTCTCCAGGGTTGTTTTGTTTCACAGGCGAGACAGAAAAGAATTCATGTTCCTGAACGCTCATAGTTGGTTCCAAGAACCGAAGTAGCATATACCAACTTTGGAGAAATCGGTCAGAATCAATGCTGATAAAAAAGGCCAGAAAGATCTTGGTTAAATAGTCGTAGGTCCTTAGTTCCCATAGCAATGGCGTAGTTCCGAAGAAGGTGAAGTAACTGGTATACGTCACCTTTTGCAAAGTGGTCTGGACATGCACGTGGGACCAATTGAAATAAGAGCTTTGCCAAGGTGGTGAGCATCGGTTTGAATGGTGCTTTGAAAAATCCAATGATGGGCCTGCCTGACCCATAATGTTTCTTGCCCTTCGGCAAGATGTAGCCCGCTGGGAGGCTAGTTCCCCTGCCCATTGCCCAAGGGTAGGTTT
>JAOXSG010000914.1 GCA_025800105.1 Cohaesibacter sp.
CACAAAAAACCTAATAAGTGCTTTTTTTCAGTTGGAAATGTTTAGCTGTTGTAGCCGTACAGAGATAAGATGACATAATATGTAGTCTATAAACAAAAGATCCTAACTCTAAACAATTTGTAGGACTAACCGGTAACCCCATTGAGACCTTCTCCTCTGGGCTTGAGACCAGCAAGATAGTTCCTCAGAGAAACTATCCTGGCGGCTGTAAAAACTGCCTAGACCAGACAGGAATTTTTCATGAGCATCACAGCCCGTAGCTTCGCCTGTCATCCAGATCATGAGAAGATCACCAGCAGGAATTCCCCTCAGGACTTACAGCTGGGATCTTCACACGCCAGGTCACACAAAGATCGCTGACCTTCAGCACTTACTGCTGAAAGCTTCTTCTGCCAGGTCATAGAAAAGATCATTGACCAGTCAGGAATTCTCGTCAGCCCTTACAGCTGGTATCCACAAATAAACCGAGTAACCAAGGTCTTTGGACCTCAGTCCTGTGGCAGTCTTAGGTTC
>JAOXSG010000925.1 GCA_025800105.1 Cohaesibacter sp.
GACATGATAAAATATTGGGTGGCATGAAAAGCTATGGTTTTATGCATGGCGAGGCCTGGGCGAGGCCAGGCGAGGCCTCAAAACGTGAGTTTTTGCACATGGCGAGGCCTAAGCGAGGCCGGGCGAGGTCCACCATATCGCTAGAATTAGATTGTGATCTAGAAAGCGAGGCCGGTCGGAGACTCGGAAATTATAAACTTTTAAACGAGTCCCATGAGGCCTCGCCAGCATATCCACTGAAATCATGTCTGGCTAGAATTTTAGGCCGCAAGTTTTGCCAAGTCATTGGCTCCAATCAAACCCAGCAAAAACATTGGAAAGGGCTTTGCCCAAATCCAACCCAACTCCAGGCCCAGCAAAAATATTGCAAAACACATTTTAACCACAAACTATACTACGTCAGACTCGGTCATTCACAAGCACTGACCTCAAAGCGGCGGCAAGGCAAGAAGAGTGGCGCCGTGATGCCAGCCGGCAGTCACGCTGCCAAGCCCCTGAAACCCACAAGCATGCGCGAAGCCCAAGCAGTCTGGATCCTTCACATAACGGCTTCGCACTTTGTTCAAAATTGCGCTAGCATAGACGCGTAGAGACGAAATAACATGTTGGAATGTCAAGATAGTCTGGCAATCATCTATGTTACATCAAATGCAGAAAATAACCACCCAAATCGTAACTACTAGGAACTGAAACGACCATGCAAGAACCAATCCTGGCGCCAGGCCCCCAACTACACAAAAGCAAAGACCAAAACAGCAACCAAGAGAGCAACGAAAGCGCCAACCAAAACAGCAACAAGAAAAGAAAACCAAACGACTACGCAAGAATCCAACCCTTGCCCAAACAAACCAAGATAGCGCTCAAAAAAAGGACCAAGACAACAAGAAATACAGCAACCAAAGCCGCAAGAAAAACAGAAATCACAATGACCACGCCAACCCTGGCCCCGGCAACAACCCCTCTCTTTTGGATAAAACCATTGTCTTCGGGACCCAAAATCAGGTCAGAAAAGCGTACCAAAAACTAGCGCCCTAAGCAAGGTCCTCCCCAGTTCCAGCAATGTGGTGTGAAAAAAACGAACCTGCTCACATCCTACTCGGGGGATGACCTTTTTCTGCGTCACGCTGCGAAAAAAAACATGCAATGTGGACCTCAAAATGGGGCCTAAAATCTGGACCCCGTTTTGGGGGCCGCGAAAGGAAAAAACATTTCGGCGGACCCCAAAACGGGGTCCAGATTTTGCACCCCATTTTAGGGTCCACATTGCCCATGTTTTTCGTAGGTGACGCCGGAAAAAAGTCGCGTGTTGTGTAGAATGTTTGTGAGCAAGTTCTTTGTCTTGGCAACCACATGTCCTGGCACTGGGGAGGACCGTGCTGAGGGGGCTAATTTTTGGTACGCTTTTCTCCCCCCATTTTGGGGTCCAAAGACAATCGTTTTTTTTTTCAAAAGAAACAATGCTGAAGCCTACGTCTGGCCTAAGTCAGATACAAGACAAGCCCAGCAAAAGCTTAGATCAAATCCAGCCCAACATAACTAACCTTCGGAAAAATTGTCCAAAGCACAAACGTCTGAGAAGTCAAACGTCACATGACAAAACAAAAACCTACAAAAATAAATTAAGACATGATAAAATATTGGGTGGCATGAAAAGCTATGGTTTTATGCATGGCGAGGCCTGGGCGAGGCCAGGCCAGGCCTCAAAACGTGCCTCAGCGAAGCCGGGCGAGGCCCACCATATCGCTAGAATTA
>JAOXSG010000945.1 GCA_025800105.1 Cohaesibacter sp.
CGATCTGCTTTTTTGCTCAAGCATTATATGTGCAGTATACTCCCTGAAGTTTTTGTGACTTCATGGCTTCAAGATTGCACAGGAGGCTTCAAAAAGATCAAGCCTCCAGCAGTCAAAAGAAAAAATGTGGCAGGGTCAAGATTGCTGAATACGACACTGAAGCTTTGAGAAATTCTTTGGAAAAATACATCAAGAGTGTTGGAGTCAACTCTGCCTTCAACTTGCACTCATATCAGTCACTCCCAGTTTCTTTCGCTGCAAGAGGCAATTGTTTGGTCAAATTACATAAGTGGGTCACTGCCATTCTTTCAGTGAACCCACAGGGCAGGTTGCTTGTCTCACATTGGTTTCTTTTTGTTTTTTGTTTTTTGTGATTGTAGTGATCTGGATGCATTCCATTTTTTTCCCAGCTATCCACCAAACATCCCAGGCTCAAAATTGTGGAAACACAAAAGATCCTGCAGGATCTTGCCACCAAATATCCAGGAATGTGCAAAATAGGCGATGAAAAAATATGGTCATCAGGCATGATGGAGAGGTTCAATGTTGTCTTGGCTCACTTGCGGAGAGTCCAAGATGGAACTCGATGGATACAGTGCATTAGATCCATGGGCGAGCCTGAGATTGAGAAGTTGAGAGAGATGGTCTCCATGATACCACCAGATGATCTGAAGACCAAAAAAACAAAACAACATGCTCAACCTGAAGAAGATATGGATGATGAAGAACAACCTGAAGAACCT
>JAOXSG010000854.1 GCA_025800105.1 Cohaesibacter sp.
TAAGCCTTACAAAATTTTATCCGTAGCAGGAGTAAACACAATAAATCTTATAGTCTGGTCCAACGGTCCAGCAACCACCACAAACCTTACAAACTTGGGTTCCAGAATTTCGTCAGCGCCAGCTACGACCACAAACTTAAGACCTGCAGCCAAACACTGATGAAAACCAAAACACTCGCTTCTTAGATCCAGAAATCAACAAATCAAAAATTGTCACAATCTCCAGAATCTTATCAGAACGGAAGTTCCAATTCGTAAAAATTTCAAACTTCACAATCAAGACTTCCAAAATTAGAAATTCGGTCGTTCTCAAGGCAAGTTCTGTGAAAACTTACCAAAATAACGCAAAAAGGTAATAAAGACAAAGCAGACCAGAGACTTACAAAAAGTCACTTCGCCAAGAAAAGCTGACCAAACTGCTGAAGTTCTCATCGAGCACACAAGAGCTCCAAAATGAGCAAAGTCTATCATTCATAGCGATCACCACAGACAAAGAATCTCCAGATTCTTTTCAGTAAAATCACTGTAAGGTTGAAGCGTTTCAATACAAATCAGAACAAGATTGCGATCAGGAACAAG
>JAOXSG010000948.1 GCA_025800105.1 Cohaesibacter sp.
CTTATGCGACCCGGCTTTCATTGAACGCTTTGATCTTGATATCGCTGATTTCAAATCGATGATTGTCAAATCTCGCGGCCATGTTCGCGCCGGATTTGATGAATTTTTTGGCACAGGCAAGTGGTCGAAGTCGATGGTCCAGGCCTGACCACACCGGTTCTGGCCCGTATGCAGCTCAACAAAACACCAAGACCGATTTATCCGGCAGACAAAGACATGCAATGGTCGCCAGAGCAATCTTGCTGGAGAGCGCCATAAAGCAGCTTCAGTCAAACAAATCGCCTTTGGGATTACTGAGTTCATAAAACCGACCATTAGACAGACCCATAAGCACGCTTTGGTCTCCGTCAGCTCCTGTGACGCGCACAAAATCCGTTACAGGACGGGCAGGCAAAGCAAGGCGGGCAAGAACTGACAAGGTGCGCCCATCCAACACCAACAGCGCCCCTTGCCGTGCATCGGGCAAAAGAATGCGCTTGTGCCCTTTATGCTCCAGCACCGCCGACAGCCCAAGGGATCTACTGCCAATGCTGTGATTGGAAAAGCCGTTGGCCTTGGCTTTT
>JAOXSG010000953.1 GCA_025800105.1 Cohaesibacter sp.
AATTATCTGCAACCGCTGGCTTGCCACCGCGAAAAATTGGCGAGGATGCCATGGCGGTTTTACAAGCCCATGATTGGCCGGGTAATGTGCTTCAGCTCAAGAATAATGTCGAGCGCTTGCTGATTTTGACCAAAGGGGAAGAAGACGCGATCATTTCTGCGGATCTATTGCCCAGTGAAGTGGGTGAGACGGCCCCTTCCATTCCCGGTGGCAGTGAAGCCAATGAACAGATTATGTCTTTGCCGCTGAAAAAGGCGCGAGAAGTGTTTGAGCGTGAATATTTGAAAGCCCAGATTGCCCGTTTTGGCGGAAATGTCTCGCGCACGGCGGAATTTGTTGGTATGGAACGCAGTGCCTTGCATCGTAAACTGAAATCTCTCGGCGTTGTTTGAGATGCATCACATCGGGCGAGCGTTTCATAATATAGGCTTGCCTGATCTATTTTGTCTGACACCCTTTGGCATGCTTGCTTTGAGCGGCTGGAACATGAAGAGCGATAAGTCATGAAGGTCTTGATTTGTGGGGCTGGGCAGGTTGGCTACGGGATTGCCCGCCATTTGTCTGCCGAACAAAATGATGTCACGGTGATTGACAGCTCACCGGCTCTGGTTTCGGCCATTCGCGATACGCTGGATGTGCGCGGTTATGTCGGGCATGGGGCGCATCCTGATATGTTGGCGCGCGCCGGTGCCGATGAGGCCGATATGATTGTTGCGGTGACGCTTTATGACGAAGTCAATATGGTGGCTTGTCAGGTGGCTCACTCCATTTTCAATGTGCCGACCAAAGTGGCCCGCGTGCGGGCGCAAAGCTATTTGGAAAAGCACTGGGCCAATCTGTTTTCGCGTGAGCATATGCCCATTGATGTGATCATTTCGCCCGAATTGGAAGTGGGTGAAATGGTTCTGTCGCGCATGGCCTTGCCCGGAGCTGAAGATACGGTGCGCTTTGCCGATGGTCAGGTTGTGATGGTTGGCATTCGCTGTGAAGATGGCTGCCCGGTGGTGGATACGCCTTTGCGGCAATTGTCTGATCTCTTTCCGGATCTTCATGCCGTTGTTGTGGGCATTCGCCGCAATTCGCGTTTGTTTGTGCCTCATACCGATGATCAGATGCTGGAAGGAGATCTGGTTTATCTGGTCGTGCCGCAAGAACAAGTCAGGCGTACCCTGTCGATTTTTGGCCATGATGAAGGGCAGGCGGCGCGTGTGGTGATTGCCGGTGGTGGCAATATCGGACGTTATGTTGCCAAGACACTGGAAGAGAGACGGGCGCGCACAAAATGCAAGATTATTGAGACCAATAGAGAGCGGGCCATTAAGGTTGCCAATGATTTGCATGACACAATTGTCTTGCAAGGCAGTGCCCTTGATCTGGAAATTTTAAGGGAAGCCGACATTCGTGACGCGGATACATTGATTGCGCTGACCAATAATGATCAGGTCAATATTCTGTCCTGTGCCATGTCCAAGCGCCTTGGCTGCGCCCGTACCATGGCCTTGCTCAATGATGCCAATTATCCCGAACTTGCACAGGATCTGGGCATTGATGCCTATGTGAACCCGCGCTCTGTGACCATTTCCAAAATTTTGCAACATGTGCGCCGGGGGCGTATTCGTGGTGTTCATGCCGTAGAAGATGGGGCGGCAGAGGGGATTGAGGCCGAAGCGCTGGAAACCTCTCCTTTGGTGGGGCGGCCTTTGCGATCGGTTGAATTTCCTGACGGGGTGCGGGTTGGTGCCATCTATCGGTCGGGTAAAGTGATTATGCCGGATGGGGAAACCAAAATTCAAGCTGGAGATCGCGTGATCCTGTTTGCCTTGGCGGATCGTGTGAAACAGGTTGAGATGTTGTTCCGCGTCAGTTTTGAGTTTTTCTGATTTGGATTGTCTGTTCAGGTCCGGGGCGGGGCGTCTTTTTCTATGACAGCTATTTTCTATTTTCTGTCTATGATTTTGGGTTTTCTTGGTGCGCTTATGCTGCCAACCGCCCTGATTGCGCTTAGTTCTGGTCAAATTCAGCTTGCGGAAGAGTTTTTGCTGACGGCCGGTTTAACGGGTTTTTTATCAGGCGGGGTGTTTTTTGCCTTGCGGGGGCAGGAAAAAGCACTGGTCAATGCGCAAACCTATTTGCTTTGCATTCTGGTCTGGATTGGTTTGCCTTTCGTCGCGGCCTTTCCTTTTGTTATTTCTGGCCAATTGTCCGGTATCAATGCTCTGTTTGAAGCGGTGTCGGGGTTAACCACGACGGGAGCCAGTGTTTTTCGCACATTGGAAGAGGTGCCAAGTGCGATTATTTTCTGGCGCTCGATCTTGCAATGGTTTGGCGGTTTCCTCACCCTGCTGACATTTTTGCTAATTTTGGCTCCAAATGGCATTGGTGGATTGCCAAGTCGTCATATCGGCATGATTGAACAGGCTTTTGGTGATGAAAGCGGGCGGGCCTTTTATGTGGTACGGCAGGTGGGTGGCGCTTATGCTCTGCTGACGATTGTTTTGGCTTGGCTGCTGATTTTAAGTGGTATTTCGCCCTTTGATGCCATGTGTCTGGCTTTCTCCACTCTTTCGACCGGTGGTTTTATGCCCATTGATGGCACGCTGAGTTCTTATGACAATCGATGGGCAGAATTTTTGATTGCGCTGGGTATGGTGATTGGCGCGACCAGTATTTTTTGGCATCGCATGGCGGTGCGTGGCAAATTGCAAATGTTGAGCGAACATCGGGAAAGCTATTATTTGCTCGCAATGATGGCCGTGCTTGGTCTGCTTTATTCCATTATCCTGTTTCGCCTTGCGGGCAGTGCAAGTGTGCTGCCGCCTTTGTCGGCTTTGAGGCAGGGATTTTTCACGGCAATCTCGCTTGTGACAACATCGGGTTTTGAAATTCGCCATGCCGATGTTACGGTTCTACCGGGTTTGATGGTGGCTTTTCTTGCTATGATTGGGGCCACGCCTTTTTCAACGGCAGGAGGCCTGAAGCTTTATCGGTTTGGGGCTATGGTGATGCAGGCCGGGCGTGAAGTGGGGCGGTTGATTTATCCTCACTCCATTCGCGGTGGCCGTTTTGGCAAGACCGATTATACGATCCAGTTGATGAAATCCATCTGGGCCTGTTTTTTGCTTTCGGTTATTCTGGTGATCGTTGTTGCGGTTATTTTAAGCCATGATATTGGCCATTTTGACGGGGCCCTGCTGGCAACCATTTCGGCTTTTTCCAATATTGGGCCTCTTTATAGTGCGGGATGGAGCGCAACCAATGCGTGGCCAGATTATTATCAGCTCTCGCTTGTATCCAAATATGCCCTGATCGCAACAATGATTTTGGGACGGTTTGAGATCATTGTTTTTCTGGGGGCCATCAATCTCAATTTCTGGCGGCGCTGACTTTTCTTTTGTTGTTGGTATTGATTGAAATCTCTTGGCATAATTGTCATTGCCAGCATATTATTTTCGTGAATCAGATTTAAAAGTAAAGAGTGCCAAATATTATTTTGCTTCTTTTAGGATATGTGGTTTTCGTTGTGTAAGTTGGTTATCGTCTGAATATGCGCGCAGTTGTGGACAAGCAATGCGATATTTGATGGTAATTTGTTATTTATGAAATCGCGACTTGGCCTTTGTTCGTTTGCTGGTCAATAATGATAGGTGGTTCACCTTAATCACGTTGTGATTGCATTGGCGAACCAAAGATGCTCTACTTCTTTGCAGGCCTTTTGTGATTTGATCAAGACGATGATCACTTCCTATAAGAGCCGATATAGAACAGATAAACAATAAGGTAGGAAAAATGGCAGAACGCGCCCAGAACCTCCAGGATACTTTTCTCAACCATGTTAGAAAAACCAAAACGCCCTTGACCATTTTTCTTGTCAATGGTGTCAAGTTGCAAGGGGTTGTGACTTGGTTTGATAATTTTTGTGTGTTGCTGCGCCGGGATGGCCATTCACAGCTGGTCTATAAACATGCAATTTCGACCATTATGCCAAATGGGCCTCTTTCCCTGTTTGAAGGTGGGGAAACTGCTGAAAAGGCTGATAGCTGATTGGCTGACAAGACTGAATTTGAGGGCGATAAGCCCAAGCGCCGCAATCGCGCCTTGATTGAGAGGGGTGGGGTTGCGGTTTCTGCATTGGTTATTGTGCCAATCTTATCCCAGCATTTGCAAGGCAAGATGATCGCCCAAGGGGATGGAAAACCCATTCGGCGGAGCGATAAGGCACGTCTTGAGGAAGCTGCGGGTCTGGCGGCTGCGATTGAGCTTGATGTGGTGGATGTTGTGCGTGTGCCTCTGACCACCATTCGGCCTGCCACCCTGATTGGCAAAGGCAAGCTTGAGGAGCTTGGGGTTCGTATTCACGATGAGAAGATAGATCTTGTCATCATGGATTCTGCGCTTACGCCCATTCAGCAACGCAATCTTGAAAAAGAATGGAATTGCAAGATATTGGACCGGACCGGTCTTATTCTTGAAATTTTTGGTCGCCGCGCCCAAACCAAGGAAGGCCGGTTGCAGGTTGAGCTTGCGCATTTGAATTATCAAAAAGGGCGCCTTGTTCGCAGCTGGACGCACCTTGAGCGCCAGCGTGGCGGGATTGGCTTTATGGGTGGTCCCGGTGAAACCCAGATTGAGGCGGACCGTCGTGCTTTGCAGGAAAAGATCGGGCGTTTGGAGCGAGATCTGGAGCAGGTGCGCCGTACCCGTGGTCTGCATCGTTCCAATCGACAAAAAGTGCCGCATCCCGTTGTGGCTTTGGTCGGCTATACCAATGCCGGTAAATCGACTTTGTTCAACCGATTGACCGATGCCGGGATTTTCGCCAAAGATTTGCTTTTTGCCACTTTGGATCCGACCTTGCGGACCTTAACGCTTCCCCATGGTCGGCCGATCATTTTATCGGACACAGTTGGATTTATTTCTGATCTTCCAACGCATCTTGTTGCCGCTTTTCGCGCAACGCTGGAAGAGGTGCTGGAGGCGGATGTCATTTTGCATGTGCGCGATATCTCGCATGAAGATACAGCGGCGCAGGCTGAAGATGTTGCCAGTGTTCTGGACCATCTGGGCATTAAAATGGATGAAGATCCGCGTGTGATTGAAGTCTGGAATAAGATTGATTTGCTCACTGAAGAGGATCGTCTTTCGCTGATTGACTTGGCCGCTCAACAACATCGATCTGTTGCGACCGAGCAAATGCAGCCGATCGCGCTTTCTGCCATTACTGGCGAGGGGGAGGATCTTCTTCTGTCTGCTGTGGAAGACAAGCTGGGCGAAAAAGATAATTTGATATCTGTTCGGCTGGATTATGCGGATGGCGAAGGGCTTGCTTGGCTGTATCGCCATTGTGATGTTCTGAGCCGCGAGGATGATGAAGACGGCATCCGGCTTTCTTTGCGCATTCAGGATAAGTTCCAGAGCGAAATTCGACAGCGTTTTTCAGTTCTGTCCTGATCGTAGAATTTCTGTCAATTTTATAAGGGCCTGAGATCATTCTCTGGCCCTTATTTTATGTCAGTGATTTGGCGGATTGCCAAAGGCTTTCCATTTGATCAAGACTTGCTTCTTGCAGGGAGATGTTGTCTTCATTTAAGCGTTGTTCGACATGGCCAAACCGATCTCTGAATTTTTGGTTGGTGATGGCAAGGGCCTCATCGGGATCAATATGACATTGGCGTGCCAGATTGATGACAGCAAAGAGCAGATCGCCAATTTCTGATTTCATGGCAAGACTGTCCAGTGATGCATCTTGTTGTTGCAAGGCTTGTAGTTCTTGCTTGACCTCTTGAGTTTCTTCTTCAATTTTGTCCAGCACCAAGGCCGGGTCATTCCAGTCAAAGCCAACCTTGCTTGCCTGTTTTTGTAATTTGGTGGCCGCTTTCATGGCGGGCATTCCTCTTGGGACATCATCAAGGAATGCTTTCTTCGCTTCATCATCGAACCCCAGAGCTGCGCGGCGCTGTTGACGTTCTTGCTTTTCTTCAGCCTTGATGGCTTCCCATGCGCCTTTCACCAATGCCTTGCCGCGCATTTGTGCATCGCCAAAGACATGAGGATGGCGGCGGACCATTTTTTTGGTGATGGCATGAACGACGTCACCAAAATTGAAAGCATCCTGCTCTTTGGCCATTTGCGCGTGAAAAACAACCTGCAAAAGCAGATCGCCCAATTCTTCGCGCATATCATCCAGATCCTTGCGCTCAATGGCATCCTGCACTTCATAGGCTTCTTCGATGGTGTAGGGAATGATGGAGCTGAATGTCTGTTCCACATCCCATGGGCAACCACTTTCCTTGTCGCGCAGTCTGGACATGATTTCCAGCAGCATTTCAATGTCTCTGGAGGCTTCTATTTTTATGGATTTGGACATGGGCTGGATCCGGTTTCTTGATGCGTGTTGGATTTGATGCCGTGACACATATCACGCTTATGGCCAAAGCCTTTGCGTTTTTTTACCTCAAAGCCTGCTTGTTGCAAATTGCGTCTCACCCATCCGGCGGCTGTATATGTGGCAAAGCTGGCTCCGGGCTGACTGGCTTCATAGACAGCTTGCAGCAAAGGCAAGCTCCAGAGGTCGGGATTGGTTTTTGGGTTAAAGCCATCCAGATACCAAGCCGCTATGTTTTGCCTTAGGTCTGCGGGCAGGGAGCTGAGGCCGTCCATAGCCTCTCCGATAAAGAGATAAAGCTGGGCAGCGTCAAATATCAGATTGTTCCATCCCGGCTTTAGATTTTGCCATTGCGTGAGCAAATGTTCAGGCAATGGATGAAGATCGTGCCAAGGGGATAGAGCCTTTTGAAGATCTGGCCCGCTCATGGGATATTTTTCAAATGAGCAAAATGTCAGCCTTTGGCTTGTTTTTTGCTCACTGTTGTACTTATCCTCATGTGATGCATTTAAAGTGACGTTTGTGGATGAAGCGTTTCTTTGTGAGAAGGCCTGCCATGTGGCCAAAAAATTGAGACCTGTGCCAAATCCCAATTCGCCAATGATTGGACTCTCGTCCTTTTGCCAGCGTGTGGTTAATGCATTGCCTTCGATGAAGACATATCTGGTTTCGCTCAAGCCATCCTGACGGGAATAATAGCTGTCGTCAAAGCGTGTGGATATGGGGGTCAAATTGTCCAGCCAGGAGAGTTCTGCCTGTTCGGCCATAGGAAATGCCTTTGTTATCCGGTAGGGTCAGGCCCAATCATTTGGCCAAGATTAAGATGGAATACCTATTATGCCAAGCGCAAAGCCTGCTCTTTCCTCATGTCATGCTGATTGTCTCATCATTGGTGGTGGGGTTTTTGGATTGTCCATTGCCCGCACCTGTCTTGGGGCTGGATTGTCCGTCATGGTGCTGGATCAGGGGCGTGTGGGCGAGGGGGCCAGCTTTGGCCTTTTAGGGGCTTTGATGCCTCATATGCCCGCCAGATGGAATGTCAAAAAAGAATTTCAATTCAAGGCATTATATGAATTATCTAAAGTTAAAGTTTTACTTGAAGAAGAGACTGGCCACTCTATTGGTTATGAGAGATGTGGGCGCATTGTGCCGCTTAGCAATTCCAATTTGAAAGGCCATAGTCAGATCCGTTCTGATGAAGCGGAAGCCGTTTGGCATAAGCAGGAAACGGGATATTTTTATGCCTTGCGCAACGAGGTTGACTATCAAGGCTGGCTCAATCCTGATCATGCGCCAGAGGGATATGCGTTTGACAATTTGTCTGCCAGAGCCAATCCGCGTCTTTATTGTGCAGCACTGAAAGAAAGCATCTTGAAGCGTGGCGGACATATTCGTGAGCAATGTCAGGTGATCAAAATAGAAGAGCAGGGTGCTGGCGTTCGGGTTGTGCTTGCTGATGGCGGGTGCCTGTCGGCTGATAAACTTGTGCTCTGCGCTGGCTATCAGTCTTTTGCCTTGCTGGAAGCTTTGGTTGGTCAGAGTGGTTTGGGGCAAGGGGTTAAGGGGCAGTCGTTGCTTGTCAAAGCCAATCAGGCGCCGGGATTGCCCATTCTCTATGATCGCGGTCTTTATGTTGTGCCGCATGATGGCGGCTATTGTGCGATTGGCAGCTCGTCGGAAAATGATTGGCAAGATCCATCGTCGACCGACCATCTGTGTGATGAGATGTGGCTGAAGGCTCAGGATTTGTGTCCTGCTGTTCGTGGTGCCGAGATTATTACACGCTGGGCCGGTGTGCGACCCAAGGCAAGCAAGCGCGATCCTATGATTGGATTTATTCCGGGCTCGGATCGTCTCTTTGTTGCGACGGGTGGCTTTAAAATCAGCTATGGCATTGCACATCATATCGCTCAAATCAGTATGGAACGATTGTGCGGTATTGCCGATAGTCTGGCCGTGCCGCCAACATTTGAAATATCCCATCATTTGTCCTGATCGCATTTTTATCTGCAATGCATCTTTTCGGTTGCTGTTATCAGGTGCGGGGGATTGTCTGATATATGGTTTAAGGATTGCTGCGTTTGATATTTCTTGGATAACATTGAAGTCTCATAATCTATATTATGGAACTTATTTTTATTTTTAATTTAATTCTGGTCTTCAGTTTGAGTTTATTTCTTCTTTTAGATTCAAGTTTCTATCTTTTGTTTTTAAAGTATGATTATGCGCACCCCTTTATAGCTCAAGCTATTCTTATCAGGGGCGATTGATGCACAAATAGTCAGATAATTATAAATGCAGAACCATTTCTAGCGTCGTTATGGTTAACGAAATGCAACCAAATTTCAGTTTTCTGAATATTACTGGAATGCTGATTGTCAGGCACGCGCGCTTGCTTTGCAAAATTATATCACAAATTCTGTATGAGCGCGCCTTTTGCTATTTGCATGGCTTGGACGTCTCACGAAACAGCGCTCAAAGCGTGCCTATTAGCATGATTGGATTTCACTCTTCTCCAATCATGTGTGTGCGCGATGCAATGCGAGTATGATTTAAAGGCTGAAATCGATTGTCATGCCGTCATAAGCTGGCTCGACGCTATCCGGCAGATAGCTGCGCAAGGCTTCATAATCCAGATCAATATGCATATGGGTCAGGATTGTGCGCTTTGGTTTCAGACGCTCTGTCCATTCCAAAACCTGATCGACGCAGAAATGACTGGCATGTGGCGTATAGCGCAAGGCATCGACAATCCAGACATCAAGATTTTGCAACAAGTCTATGCTTTGTTCTTCCAGATCGCTGACATCGGATGAATAGGCAATATTGCCACAACGAAAGCCAAGAGAATGAATATCGCCATGCACCTGATTGTAAGGCAGTAATTCAATGCTGCCCGCTGGTCCGTCAATGATGACCGGTTGTGCGTGATCAATGCTATGATGGTTCAGAATTGGCGGATAAGAGCTGCCTGCAGGCGTTTCAAAGCAATAACCAAAGGCTGAATATAATTGAGCGGTTGTTAGCTCATTTGCATAGACATCCACACGTTGGCGGCGATTGATGACAAACGCGCGCAAATCATCGATGCCATGCAGGTGATCGGCATGAGGATGGGTATAGACAACGCCATCGGCCCAATCGACATTGGCTTGCAGCATTTGATTGCGAAAATCCGGCCCGGTATCAACCAGAATCCGGGTGACGTTGTCATCGCAAAAGCGCTCAAAAAGAGCCGAACATCTTTGCCGGCGGTTTTTTGGATTGTTGGGGTCGCATTGCCCCCAATCACCGCCAATGCGTGGCGTGCCGGGGGAAGACCCACAGCCAAGGATGGTCAAGCGATGATTGGACTTGCTTGCATTTGGCATTGTGATCCCCTTCCCCTGATATGGTCAGCTTCTTATTGCGCCTTGGAAAAGAGGCGGAAGAAATTTTCTGTTGTGATGCGCGCAATTTCTTCAATACTGACGCCTTTGACCTCTGCCAGAACTTGCGCAGTATGGGCCACATAAGCCGGTTCATTGCGCTTGCCTCTATATGGCATTGGGGCCAAATAAGGCGCATCTGTTTCCACCAGCAAACGATCGAGGGGCACATCGGCAACGATGTCTCTGATATCCTGGCTGCGTTTGAAGGTCAGGATGCCGGAGAGGGAGATATAATGGCCCATTTCAAGGGCTTCCATCGCCAATTTGCGCCCTGATGAGAAGCAATGCAAAAGGGCAGGATAGGCTCCCTCTTCCATGCCTTCTTTTAAGATGGTGATCATATCGTCGTCGGCATCGCGCGAATGGATGACCAAAGGCAATTGCGTGATGCGAGCGGCATCAATATGGGTGCGCAAACCTTGGGCCTGCGCCTCCTTTGGGGCATTGTCATAAAAATAGTCAAGACCGGCTTCGCCAATGGCGACACATTTGGGATGCTCTGCCAGTTTGGCAATATCGTTTGCGGTGAAATCCAGTTCCTTGTCCGCATTATGCGGATGTGTGCCGACCGAGCAGAAAATATTGTCATAGTGTTCTGCAATGGCTTTGATCTGGTCAAATTTGCGAATATGCGTGGAGATGGTCACCATGTGACCAACTCCTGCCAACTCTGCACGGCGAACCACGTCGTCCAATTCGGCACTTAATTCTGGAAAATCCAGATGGCAATGACTATCTACCAGCATATTTGTGCCTTTTTATTCCGCTTCTTTTTCGACATAGCGCGGGAAAACCGGACTTGGTTTTTCGATTGGTGTGCCAGCAGGCAAGCGATGGTCTGCGCCCAGTTTGTCAAAAGAGCGGGCATCGGTTGATATTGCCAGAAGGTCCAGCAATTTGGCCGAAGAATTTGGCATGAAAGGCTGCGCCAGAATGCCGACCTGACGGATCAGCTCTGCCGTGACATAAAGCACCGTATTCATACGGTCCGGGTCGGTTTTGCGCAAAGCCCAAGGTTCTTGGGAGGCGAAATATTTGTTGGCTTCGCCCACCACATCCCAAATGGCTTCCAGTGCTTTATGCAGGCGTTGGCGATCCATGGCTTGTCGGCATAGATCCAGCATTGCATCGGCTTGCGCCAAAATGGCTTTGTCGGCATCGCTGAATGCACCCGGCTCTGGCAATTGTTTGTCGCAATTTTTTGCGATCATGGAGAGCGAACGGCTGGCCAAATTGCCCAGATCATTGGCAAGGTCGGCATTGGTGCGGTTTACAATCGCCTCATGGCTGTAATTGCCATCCTGTCCGAATGGCACTTCGCGCATGAAGAAAAAGCGTGTTTGATCAAGGCCATATTCGTCCAATAGCGAGAATGGATCAATGACATTGCCAACGGATTTTGACATTTTTTCGCCGCGGTTAAACAGAAACCCATGGGCAAAAACGCGCTTTGGCAGGGGAATGCCCGCAGACATCAAAAAGGCTGGCCAATAGACCGTATGGAAGCGGGTAATATCCTTGCCAATGATATGCATGGCATTGGGCCAGAAAGTTTTGAAATTCTCGGCCTCTTCATTTGGATAGCCAAGGGCGGTGATATAATTGGTCAGCGCATCAACCCAGACATACATGACATGATTGTCGGTGCCGGGAACCGGAATGCCCCAGTCAAAGGTGGTGCGGGAAATGGAGAGATCGCGCAGGCCGCCTTTAACAAAAGACGCAACCTCGTTGCGGCGTTCAGCAGGGCCAATGAAATCGGGCTGAGTTTCATAAAGCTCCAGCAATTTGTCTTCATATTTGGACAGGCGGAAGAAATAGCTCTCTTCTTCGGTCCATTCAACCGGACTGCCTTGGGGGCCATAGCGAATACCGTCTTCGCGCACTTGCGTTTCGCTCTCAGCATAGAAAGCTTCATCGCGCACGGAATACCAGCCTGCATAGCTATCGAGATAGATATCTCCGGCCTCTTCCATCTTTTTCCAAATGGCCTTGCAGCTTTCATAATGGCGGGCCTGCGTGGTGCGAATGAAATCATTGTTGGAACAATTGAGCGCTTTGGCCATTTTTTCGAAAACGGGGGCATTGCGATCAGCCAATTGTGCCGCTGTCATTTCTTGCTTTTCGGCGGTTTGTTGCATTTTCTGGCCATGCTCATCGGTGCCAGTCAGAAAAAACACATTAAAGCCGTCAAGGCGCTTGAAGCGGGCAATGGCATCTGTTGCCATCATCTCATAAGCATGGCCGATATGAGGCGCGCCATTGGGATAAGAGATTGCAGTGGAGATGAAAAAATTCTTTTGATCTGCCATGAGACTCGCTTCTTTCGCATCAGGAGTGAGCAAGCTTGGTCTCTGCCCTGCTCTTTTATGCGATTTTGTTATATATGACTGTTTGCTGTCATGGTTTTGGGACAGCTTCGCGTGGGGGTCAAGCCTTTAATCGACAATGATTGCGCAAAAGTTTCTCATAACCCACATAGAAACGAAGGAAGGCCTTTCATGCCGTTGGTATTATGCACGAGAGGCTTCTGCCAGCAGGCGCACCACATTGATGGCCGTTTGCTTTTTATCGAGATTGAAAATCTGCGTTTCACGCAAGCTTTCGCCAGCTTTTTCCCAAGCATCGGCCAGTGCCATCATGCTGTTTGTTGAGGGGGATGTCTGGCTTCGTTTTTGGTGCAATTGTGCGCTGAGATAGCGAAAAACCAGATCGGAGAATTTGGCGAAATTCTGCTCTTTGCCGCGTTGTGCGACGAGATCGCCAAAATGATGCAGGCTTTCATAATCTGGTTTAAACGGCGGAGCGAGAAGCCTTTCAAAGGCATGCACCATGATCAGGCCATCCTCAGATTGCAATTCGGCAGCTTGGCGCAAGGAGCCTTCGCAAATCTGGCTGATATGCTCAACTGTTTCTTCACTGGCTATGTCCAATTTATTCAGTGCCATAGCGAGGGTCGGATTTTCCAACGGTGCGAAATTGAGTTTGCGGCACCGGGAGCGGATGGTAGGGAGTAATTTTCCCGGTGCGTGGGAAATCAGGAAAAAAACGGTTTTAACAGGCGGTTCTTCGAGAATTTTTAGCAAGGCATTAGCGGCATTGGCGTTTAAATCATCTGCCGGATCAACGATGCATACGCGCCATGTATCTTCGCCTGCGGTGGAGCCAAAAAAGCGGACCGTTTTGCGCACTTCATCGACCGTGATTTCGGTGCGAAATTTCTTGGCCTTTGCATCATAGGGGCGCTCAATGGACAGCAAATTGGGATGGGCGCGGTTGGCGACCTGTCTTGCCGCATGATTGTCGGGATGGATATAGAGACTGCTTGGTTCGATCAGGGATGCTCCCTGCCCCATGCTGCCATGATCAAATATGAAGCGAGCAGCGCGATAGGCAAAAGTGGCTTTGCCGATGCCTTTGGGGCCGGTTAACAACCAGGCATGATGCATTTTTTCAGAAAGCCAAGCATTGAGCAGGGCTTTTTCCTGTTCTTCATGGGCGAAAAAATGCGTTTGTTGATGTGGAGGGGCCAAACCATCCAAGGCGTCAAAAATTGGAATGTCCAAATCATGCTGTGCCATTGTGATCAGCCTTTTGTCTTTGATTTGGATTTGCTCTTGTCTTGCTTATCGCTCAGCAATTCGTCTTTGACAATCGACCAGATATCATAGGCAATTTCGTCTTCGGTTTGGCTGGCATCGATGATCTTGCAGCGCTTGGGATCACGTTGGGCCAATTTCAGGAAAGCCTGTCGGCGCTTTGTATGAACGGCGACGGTTTCCCTTTCAAACCTATCTGCACTTTCGCCTTCTGGTCTTCGTTTGTTGGCGCGTTCCAGACCAATATCGGCCCGCAAATCAAGAATGAAGGTTAAATCGGGGACCATGCCATCAATGGCCAGTTTTTCCAAACTGTCGATCAGCTTTGGTTCCACATTATCGGCTTCGCCCTGATAGACACGGGTGGAATCCATGAAGCGGTCACACAAAACCCAGATTTTGTCTTTCAAGGCAGGACGAATGGTCGTATCCACATGATCGGCTCTTGCTGCGGCAAAAAGAATGGCCTCTCCAGCCGGGCTCATGCCAATTTCCTGTGCCATGCCAGACAGCAGAACATGGCGCACGGCTTCCGCTCCGCAGGAGCCACCGGGCTCTCTGCTATGGATGGTTTCAATCCCTTCCGCATTCAAGCGTTTGGACAAATGGCGTATCTGGGTTGTCTTGCCGACCCCCTCGCCGCCTTCAAATGTGATGAATTTGCCCCTGCTCATTGCCGACTCGTTGGTTTAAGTGATCTGGCAATCAGTATTAAGCGCTTAGAGCCATCCGAGCAACAGGTGATGCAGACCATCCAAGGCCCGTTGTGTCAAGGTGCCGGGGTCAACAGAATGGGCGGCGACCAATGGTGCCTCCATGACCAGTTGGTCATCGGTCCAGATTTTGAGGGTTGCAAGTTGGCTTCCCTCTTCAATGGGGGCTTTGATTGGCCCCTGATAAACAACGCGGGCTTTTAGTTTGCCGCGTTTTGAGCGTGGCATGAACAGGCTGATGGGTTTTTCGCTCACCAGCATGACTTTTGCCTGATTGCCGCCATGGACATCGGCAAAGGCGATTTCTTCATTGGTCTCATAAAGGCGTTGACTGACAAAGGCACGGAACCCCCAATCGATAATTTTTCTGGATTCAAGGGCGCGTTCTTTTTTTGATTTCATGCCGCTCATGATCAAAATTAGACGCTGATCATTGCGCAGAACAGAGGCAACCACGCCGTAGCCAGAGGCTTTTGTATAACCGGTTTTTAGCCCGTCAGCGCCTTGGGTCTGGCCCAATAAAGGATTGCGGTTTCTTTGGGTGATTTTGTTCCAGGTAAATTCGGGAATGGAGAAATATTTGTAATAGTCTGGATAGGTTTTGATCAAATGGCGGGTGAGTTTTGCCAGATCTTGGGCGGTTACATATTGGTTTTCTGCTGGCAGGCCGGTTGAATTGACAAAATTTGAACCGGTCAAGCCAATTTCTTGGGCGCGTGCATTCATCAATTCGGAAAAGCTTTCTTCATTGCCTGCCATGCCTTCTGCAATGGCAATGCAGGCGTCATTGCCTGATTGAACGATGATACCGTTCAGCAAAGCACTCAATGGTATGGACGAATTGAGTTTGGCAAACATTGTCGAGCCGCCAGAGGATCCCCCTCCTTTGCGCCAAGCATTTTCGCTGATTAAAAATTCATCCTCCATGGATAATTCCCCTTGCTCCAAAGCATTGAAAACGACTTCCAGCGTCATCAATTTGGCAAGGGATGCGGGAGGAAAAGGGCTTTGTGCGTCTTTGGAAAAGAGAACCGATCCGGAATCCCAGTCAATCAGCAGGGCTTGGCGGGCCTTGGTCTGAAAGATTTGGGCATTGGCAACAGAAAGAGCGGCGATCAGAAAAATCGCGGATAGTGAAATAAGAAGAGAATGTCTGACAGACAGCGGCATCATCCAATTTCCTAAGGTCCATTGGCCCTTATAGGCTCAATGCTCTTTTTGAGTGGTTTTTATTGTAAAATAGTGGGCAAAATATTGATCGTCCCAATCAATCGGTTGGCTCTTGAGCTGTCAGCTTACACTGGAAACATCAAAAGGAAAAGGCGAGCAAAGGAAACTTGCGCAAAATATAAGGGCGCAAATAGATCACATCTATGTGTTTGCGCCCTGATTATCAGTTTGATAAAGCTATGCTAATTCAATTAGGGATGAGAGACATACTCTCTCCTTTATCGCATCAATCCCATATCCGCACGCATTGCTTCAATATCGTGCCATGTGACGCCAGCTTTTAATGTGACGATAGAAAGCTGGGTTTTTCCATCATGCCTATTGGTCGTCTTGATGGCAGCCAGCATGGCAAATTCGCGGGCCAGACGCATGGCATAGGCGGGCTCGAACGCCCCTATCTGATGGCTGTTTTTCCTGATGCTCGCAAGCTCATTGGCTTTTTTGCCAAGCGCAGCTTTGAGAGATTGTGCTCCCTTTACCGATCCTTGTGCGGTGAGATTTGCAATTGCCTCATGCCCCTCTGATAGCCGCCTTTGGTTATAAGTGGGCGCATAATTGAGGGAGACAGGATAGGCCTGTGCCAGCTTATAAATGGGTTTGGGCTTTGTTGGCGTTTTTGCCCTTAACGCTTTTGGCGGATGATAGCCATCGCCAACCAGATCAATGGGTGCCCATCCGGCATTTGCCGGTTGGCTCAATTGCTCAGGTGTTGGGTTTGGGGCAATCATCGATGCATTCAGCGTTGGCACATGGGCAAGCAGATAATTGGAGCGCGTTTTGCGAGTTGAGGTTGGTCTCAAACTTGGCTGGGTGTTTGAGGCGACCATAACAGGGGCTGCGATGCGGCGCTCTTGGCCTTCTTTGGGAACGGCTCTGAAATCATCGCCTATTCTCTGGCCACGACGACGATAGGAGGCTTCCAGATAGCGCTCGTCTTGTCCGTCCATGCGGGCTTTGCCGATATATTTTACACGCACATTGGTGATGCCGTCATTCTTAAAAGAAAGCACTTCTGCAACGCGTTTGGACAAGTCAATGATCCGGTTGTGCGCATAGGGGCCGCGATCATTGATCCTGACAATCACGGAACGGCCATTTTTCAGATTGGTGACGCGGGCATAGCTTGGCAGTGGCAAAGTTGGGTGAGCCGCTGTCAGGGTATTCATGTCGAAAATTTCGCCATTGGCTGTCAAACGACCATGGAAATCATCGCCATACCAAGAGGCCTTGCCTGTTTTGTTATAGCCCGGCTCATGTTTGGGGCGATAGAGCTTGCCAGCAACTCGGTAGGGTTTGCCGACTTTGTAATGCCCTCCTCCTTTGCGAAATTCGCCTTTGGATGTCGCCACCCGCTCACTGGCAGAGACGCCATATTTGGGATCGAATTTGCCTTTGGAGCCTTTGTTGGAGGGAACGGGGCCAGAGGATGAACAAGCGCTTACCAATGCGCCAAGCGCAATACAGGATAGTGCCCGTATGCTTTTTGTCGCAAAAGATGAATTGATCCAGACGCTTGTTGATTGGCCCATTGACAATGTCCATTTTGCCGCTTTTGTCATACCGACATTACTCACATACTCTATGTCGGGCATCTTCCTAGCCTCGATTGACAGGAAAATGCATAACCGCTTCATAATCTGCCTTCGCTGATCACAAGGGTCAGCAAAGTCCAATTGCCTAATCTTTTATGAGCTTTCACCAAATGTTTATAGGCGCTTTGGTGGCTGCCGATAAATTCTATCAATAAAGGCCATGTTATTCATGAATCCAGATCAAATTTCCAGCAAAAAATGGTTAATTCCGTTTGCTATGGTAAAAGAAGTCTGAATATAGGGTGCTTTATGTTTGATCTATTGAATATATAAATTGAGAGAGATAAACTGGGATCGGCACATTGGATTGGCTGAGAATATCTGGGTAGAGGCGATCAGATTTTAAGATTGTATATTGACGTTTCGGTAAAGGTAAGGCTCAATCGGCTGCTTGAATGATGATTTGTTAAATAGGTATCTGGTTGTGTATCCGCTTGTTCGTCTGGCCCGTGTTCTTTTCAAGGCTTATCGCTCCCCTGCTTTGTCGATGCATGATGAAGGGCAGATCAGTTTTTATTGCCGGCCATGGGATATTGATCCCTTTATGGAAATGAATAATGGGCGCATCCTGACTCTCTATGATTTGGGGCGCTTTGAATTATCGACACGCGCAGGTTTGTGGCAAACGCTTCAAAAAAATGGCTGGGGTCTGGCTGTGGCAGGAAGTTCCACGCGCTATCGCAAACGCATCAAATTGTTTGACAAAGTGGTCATGAAAACGCGGGTTGCGGGTATTGAGGGACGCTGGTTTTATATTGAGCAATCCATGTGGGTGAAGGGACAGCCTTGTAACTCTGTTCTGCTTCGCACCTGCGTTACATCCAAAGGCAAGGCCATGGATAGTCAGGATGTTTTGGATGCGATGGATTTATCGGCTGAGGATATGACTTTGCCTGATTGGGTCCGTGGCTGGGTCGATGGTGATGCGCTTCGCCCTTGGCCACCTATGTCCTGATTGGGGTAGGTTTCATGCAAAAAGCCGCCGGACTATCCAGCGGCTTTTTTTGAACGCGTTTGACGTTGCCTAATAGCGTTTCTTTTTCATGGAATAGGCAACAATGAGCGCAATTGCCATGCCAATGATTGCGGCCAGCAAGAGAAGCACCGGCATACTGTTGGGCAGGACGCTTTCATAGAGCATGTCCATCAGATCCATCGCTGGCATCAATATGGGTGTGAAGACAGCGCTTAGAACATTACCCAAACCGAAAAAGACTGCGCCAATTGCTGAGAGCAGGAAGCCCAAAGTTCCGCTAATCAAGCCGCTGTTGCCGTTGCTATCTTTGGGCGTTGATCTGGCTTGGGGATTTGGATTTGGAATTTTCAGTTCGGTAAAGACTTCTGGATAGTCGGCAAACAATTTGGCTTGTGGCGGGTTGTCCAACAGCAACAGACGGGTTGGTACCTGACTGGAGGATGTCATGCTGGCCGCCTGTCCTGGGCGAATGTCGGCACTTTCTTCAGAGATATTGCTGTTGACGCCAACCAGACCTTCAAAAACCCGTACCAGTGAGCGTGTGGCTGTGCTGGAAACAGTGAAGCGCGTTCCCTTGACCACTGCTGCAATGAAAGGTGTATCAACCGTGAAATGCTTGTTTGGCATCTTTTTCACGATTAGGTCCAGTTTGCCTGTTTTCAGTTTGATGAGGGTGTTGTCGGGATCATTGCCCTCATCCTTTGGGATAGACATAATGGTGTTGGAGCCAACCTGAATACGCTCTTTGCCTCTTGCCAGCAAAACCCGGCTTCTGTCTCCGGTTTTAAGCGTATGGCCCGGTTTGAGTTGGGCATTTTTTGTCAGCACAATTTCTTCTTCGCTCTTGGTGTCAAGAAGCCATGCCATGCCACTAATACGTCGGATTTCCCACGATTGGCTAGCTTGCGCGGTGGCTGTTGTCCCCACCATCACCATGAAGAAGATTAAATTGAGGAATAGTTTTCGCACACTTTCCACCCTCGTCTGAAATTTTGCAGCTTCCTTTGCCCATGCCATTATTATAGCTGGAAGCATTTGTCTCCCGATTACTAGCACATGCGTGCTCCCGTGGTGACAGTATGTGTTTTGGGAGTAAAGGTGGCGTAAAAGAATAGCGTTAATTTTGTCCAACACTGATTAAGTAATCTTGGGTACTCTTTCTACAGGCTTTTTTAAACGCAAAAAGGGGCGTTTTCGCCCCTTTTGATCCGTTGTTTTTGCTCTGCGAGAGTTTGTCAGGCCTGATGGGTGCGTAACGTCGGGGCCGCTGCCAACAGGGATTTTGTATAATCTTTTTGAGGATTACGAAACAGGTCCAATGTCGGAGCGCTTTCGACAATCTTGCCTTTTTCCATGACGGCAACATGATCGCAGAGATTGGCGACGACGGCGAGATCATGGCTGATGAAGAGGAAGGTCAGGCCAAGCTCTTTTTGCAGGGATTTCAGCAATTCCAGAATTTCTGCCTGAATGGATACATCCAGCGCCGCAACGGCTTCGTCGGCGACCACAAATTTGGGGCCGCAAACCAGAGCGCGGGCAATGGCAATCCTTTGTCGCTGACCGCCGGAAAAGGCATGAGGGAAGCGCCGCAAATGCTCCAGATTTAGCTTGCATTTGGCGGCAATCTCTCTGACCCGCTCATCGGTTTCCTTACGATTTTTGGTGATGCCCATCACTTCCAAAGGTTCGGCGATGATATCGCGCACCGTCATGCGTGGTGAGAGAGCGGCGTAAGGGTCCTGAAAAATCAATTGCGCGCGTTTGCGGAAATCTTTCAAATCATGGCGATCCAGCGCTGCGATTTCGTAATGGACGTCATCATCATTATAAATGATTTCGCCCTGTGCCATGTTATAGGCCCCTAAAATGGTGCGGCCTGTGGTGGATTTTCCTGATCCGCTTTCTCCCACCAGTCCAAAGAAACTGCCCTTGGGAATGTCGATGGAGACATCATTGACAGCTGTGAGCAGATTTTTCTTGCCAAGGAAGGATTTGCTGATTTCGAACTGGACGGAGAGGTTGCGCACCGATATCAGGGTCTCGGCTTTGTCGGTAGGCTCTTTGCCTGTGGCTGGCACAGTGTCGTTTGCATCGTCATCCTGATTGATGAAGTCGTCCAATTTGGGCACAGCATCCAGCAAGCGCTGCGTATAGCTGTGTTGTGGGTGAAGGATAATGTCATCCACGGTGCCCTGCTCGACAATCTTGCCATTTTGCATCACAGCTACCCGATCGGCGATTTGGGAAATGACGGCCAGATCATGGGTGACGAAAATCATGCCCATGCCAAAATCGTGTATCAATTCTTGCATCAAGTCGAGCACTTGCGCCTGAATGGTGACATCCAGCGCGGTGGTGGGTTCGTCTGCGATCAGCAATTTGGGTTTTGTGGACAGAGCCATGGCGATCATAGCGCGCTGACGCATGCCGCCAGAAAATTCAAAGGCATATTGGTCAAAGCGGCGGGACGGGTCGATGATCCCTACCCGATCCAGCATATCGACCGACAGTTCACGGGCTTCCTTGAAGCTCATTTTGCGATGAAGCATCAATTGTTCGGCCATTTGTTTGCCGATGGTAATGGCCGGGGCAAAACTGGCAATTGGTTCCTGAAAAATCATGGAGACCAGATCCCCACGCACTTTGCGTAGCTCTTTTGCCTTGCGTAAGGACAGAATGTCGACTTCTTCCTCGTCTGTTGTCAGGATCATGGAAGAATTTTCGCCATAATGGGCATAATGGGGGTTGAGCTGCATCAAGGAGCGGCCGGTAACGGATTTGCCGGATCCACTTTCACCAACCAGACCCAAGACCTCACCCGGCGCAACATCAAAGCTGATATTGTCAACGGCGGTTATATCGCCCTCAAGCGTTGAGAATTTTACGCTTAGATCGCGAACGCTAAGAAGAGAAGTCATTATTTACGCTCCGAATAAGGATCTGCTGCGTCTCTCAAACCATCGCCGACAAAGACGAAGGCAAGAACGATGGCGATGAAGATGGGGACCGGAATGAAATACCATTGATAATTGAGCAAGACATCGACCTTGGTGACATTTTGCAGCATGACGCCAAGGGAATTGACCGGATCTTTCAGGCCCAGCCCAATGAAGCTGAGAGCGGTTTCACTGAGCACCATATAGGGGAAGGAAATCACCAGATCGACAATGATGTAACTGGTGAATGATGGGAGCAAATGTTTGCGGATGACATGGGCAGAGGATGCACCACAAAGGCGGGCTGCGGTGACATATTCTGCCGTTCGCTCTGCCAGAACATGGGTGCGAATCCGGCGGGCAAGCGTGCCCCAGCCCAATGTGCCAAGCAACATGGAAATGAAGAAAAAGCGCATTTCCGCCGACCATTCCTGAGGTATGAAGGCGGCCAAGGCCATGAAAAGCGGAATGGTTGGGACCGTCTTGACTGTATCCATAAGCGCTTGCAACACGGTGTCAACAAAGCCGCCAAAAAAGCCTGCTGTACTGCCAATGATCAGGGCCAGAATGAAGGAGATCAGCACGCCCAATGTGCCCACCGCAAGTGAGACGCCAATGGCATGCAGGGTGCGTGAGAAAATATCCTTCCCCCCGCCATCTGTTCCAAACAGATGCAGATAACCCTCTTCTACGCCGAAGAGATGGCGCTCAAATTTCATGCCCAGAAAGTTATAGTCCCAGCCTTTTGGAAAGAAGGTGACGTAATTGCGTTCTTCGGTTTCGCGGGTGACCCAGCGAAAATTGGTTTTAACGCTGCGAAAGCGTTCCACTTTGTGAATGAACGGGGTCAGCGAACAACCATTGGCATCGCAAAATTGCGGGATTTGCGGGGCGCCATTGACATAGTCGGCATTGCGGCCTGATGCATCTGGCGCATAAGGCGAGAGGAAAGAAGAAAAGATACCACACACGACAATGAAGCCAAGAATACTGGCTGCAATCATGGCTGAACGCTTGGCTTTGAAGCGCGACCAGATGAGCTGCATCTGGGAGGCGGTATAATAATCTTCTTTGGAGATTTCTTTGCGTTTGCCACGCAAGACGGAGAGGAGTGCCATATTAGAAGAACCCTTTACGAATGCGTGGATCAACGATTGCCAGCAAAATGTCGGTGATGAAATTGAGGCCGACAATGCCCGCAGTCATCATTAAGATGATGGCCCCTGCCAATTGCTGGTCATTGGATTTTGCCAAGGCATCCAAGAGCAAAGCCCCGGCATCGGTCAGCACCAGAACAGCGGCGACGATTGGCAAATCATTGAAAATGCGGTTCAGGTCATAGCCGATGGAATTGATCACTGGCCCCAGAGAATGGCGGGCTGGATAATGCCAGAGCAAATAACTGCCGGAGATGCCTCTGGCGCGAGCTGCTGTGACATAGAGTTTGTCTTTTTCATCGGAGACCAGTGCGCGCACGGTTTGCATTTGGATGGCGGTGGCGGACCAGGCCAGAATGAAAATAGGCAGCCAGGCGCGGCTCATCATGTCGGTAAATTTGGCCATCGTCCAAGGTGCATCGCGAAATTCATCACTGAATAAGCCGGTTAGCGTTTCTCCGAAATAGATGGTGGAGAAGAGCATGACCACGAGTGCAAGCAAGAAGTTTGGCAGCGCCAGACCAAGATAGGAGAAGATGCGCAAGGAAGAATCGAACCAGCTATCACGCAGACTTGCCGAAAGAATGCCGATTGGAACGGAAATGGCATAGGTCAAGAGCAGAGCGGCGAGAGACAGGCCCATGGAAATGGCCATTTTGTCGCCAACGAGCTGCAAGACATCGACGCGCCAGAGACAGCTTTCGCCCCAATATCCTCTGAATGTGATGTCACTGATCCATGTCGCCCATCTGACCACATAGGGTTTATCCAGACCCATTCTGACTTCTTCGGCCCGAATATCCTCGTCTGTGACGGAAACGCCTTGGGTATCCTTATAGGCAAGATAGCGCTCTGCGCAATTGCCCGGTACCAGTTCCATAAGTGAAAATACGACGAATGAGACGAGAAGCATCGTCGATATCGCCGCCCCGAGGCGGGTTGTGAAGAATTTCAGGAATGCCGACATTGGTTCTACCTTGACAGAATGATGCGACCGGGCGGTAAGCCCGGGCGCAAAGACATGTATATCTATCGAATGGTGCGATTGATTATTCGCTCAACCACCACTGATCTGGATGGTATGGGTAGGACCGATAATATTCGTAAGCCCAGACTTTAAACGGTTCAAAATTCTGCAACTTGTTGGACCGATAGATGATGTTCTGGGTCTGAACAGTGCCAATGAATTGCAGATTTGTCAGCTGAATATCGATGATCTTGGAACCCAGCTCATCATAGTCCTTGGTGCCGGGAGTTGTTGCCTGCCAAGCGCGGGCGGTATCTTCCAGTTCCTTGGTCCATGCTGGAGGCTGAACGCCTTCTTTGCCGCCCGATGTATTATAGCGATCCCACAATACGCCATTGCGTTGGTGGAAGAAGGTGCCAAATGGAACAACAAATCGGTCAATATTGCCTTGCATCAAAGCGGCAGGTCGACCATTTTTCCATGCTGTCACATCCAGCTCGTTTGCAGATTGTGCTGCACGATATTCATCGGACGTCACTTCCTTGACATTGGTCTTGATGCCAGCTGAGGTCCAATATTGCGCAACGGATTCTGCTTCTGCAACCGTGATGCCTTGGGTGGAGAATTGCAGATTGATGACAAATGGCTTGCCGGATGGCAGCTCACGCAGCCCATCGCCATCGGTGTCTTTCAGGCCCAATTCATCCAGCAATTTTGCAGATTTTTTTGCATCAAAGCTGGTTGCATATTCGACTTGCTCTTTGGAAGCAAAAGATGGAGCTGGGCTGAAACCAAGATATTGCATAGGTTTGCCAAGGCCAAGATTGGCAAGCTCGTTCAACTCGTCACGATTGATTGCATGGCTCATAGCCAAGGTGAATTTTGAGTTGGAGAAGATTGCGCGCTTTTCTTCATCGGCAGATGTGGAGTTAAAGCCAAAGGTTGCCAATGTGATTTGTGGGCGTAGGTAAACGGTGTAATTGCCTTTTTCCTGACCATCCAGAAGGGTTGGTGCCTGTGTCAGCTGGTTTGACTGGGATTTATAGTCAATCTCGCCATTGAGCATTTTCAAAGCGCGGACTTCTGCATCGGGCAGATAGACTTCGGAAATCTCATTGATGTAAGGCAGCTGGTTCCCCGCTGTGTCAACCACATGATAATAAGGGTTGGCAACAACACGGCGTCCTTCGGTGCTTTCTTCTACGACAATGTGGCTTTCCAGAGTTGGCACTACTGATTTTGGAAGATTTTTGACCTTGTTTGGCACTTTGAGCAAGGGAGATGGAACGTCTTTCCAGTCAGAGCCGCCATAATAGGCTGCGATCACTTCATAGCCGGTTTCAAAGCCTGCCTCTTTTGCCAGCTTGTCCGCATCTGGATTGATGGCCGGGTGATATTTGCCAAGGAAATGTTTTGGCTGGAATGGCTGGCCATAATATTGGGATGTTGCGGCCAAAAAGCCCGGATTTGGGGCAGCAAATTTAAATTTGAAGGTCAGATCGTCGATGATCTCAATGTCCATTGGCTTGCCGCCAGAGGTCCAGATATCCTTGACTTTGCCAACGACTTTCTCGTCCAGCGTGACATTTTTGAGCCAAAATTCAACATCTGCTGTGGTGAAGGGAGCACCGTCAGACCATTTGTGGCCTTTACGCAGTTTGAATGTGATTTCGGTGAAATCTGCATTCCATTCCCATGATTTTGCGACATTGGGCTTGATGGTAATAAGATCTCCATCAAAGCGTGTCAGGCCAACATGGCGAATGGAGAGCATATCGGATGTGCCGGATTCTGTCGCATTGGAAAAGCCATCCAGAACGCCGCCATATTTCCCGGCTGCTTCAAAGGGAGCAACGACCAATGGTTCGGCAGGCAGACGTTCAGCAAGGGCTGGCAGATCTTTTGAATTGCCGGTGATGCGCGCATTCAGCTCTTTGATGGAAGGGTTTTCAGAGAATGACAGCTTGCAATTGGCAGCAGCTTCAAACTCGGCCAGTTCGAATTGCTTGGGATGGGCCGATTTCAGGCCTTTCATGTCAGAGACTGTTGCAACAGGACAAGCTGCTGAGGCGGATATGCTAAAGGCCAGCAGAGCGCCGCTGGCAAGAAATGCAGATTTGAGGCTCATAGGTTTTCTCCCTCATTGGATAGAGCGAGTGCCTTCTAATCGCTCTATTTAACAATTTTATGAAAATTCATCATCTATATTTATACGCTATAGAAAATTCCTGTCGAGCTTGATTCTTAATACAAATATGGTCTAGGATATGGGCCGCCCTGCACTGCCTAGTAAAATTTCCCGCTTATGTTTTCTTGAGAATGGCGGATTATTTGGGTTTTTGAATTTATGCTCATTTCCATTTCGACTTATTCAGAAAAATCCTGACGGCTTTTTTTCATATCATCAAAGCTCTTGAGATATGTTTTTGCCGCCAGTTTTTGTGTGAGCACTATACTGGGATTTGATTCGGTTCTTCTGTTATCCCTGCCAGATTGTCCCCAAATATGACTATGGAAGCGTTTGCCATTGACCCTGTTGGGCGGATAAGCGTATGGCATCCAGAATAGCCTGATTGGCGTAGGAATTTTGCAATGAGACGGTCGGTTCCCCCTCGCCCGCAAAGACTTTGCTGACCGATTCAATTTGTCGTGCAAATTGGCAAATATCCTGATAAGTTTTTGTTTCTAATATTTCATTTTCTTTATAAAGAAAAATGCTCTGCTCACCGCTATTGGGCGGATTATAGCTTTTGGGTATGTCTATACGGCCCTTTGTTCCATAAATGGTCAGGCTTTCACTGCGATTGGCGCGGGCGCTGACATAGATGGAGAGATCAAAGTCACCAAAATCAAGCCAAGCTGTGGTTTGGATATCTGCTTTTGCCGATTGATCATAAAAAGAGCGTCCCAGAACCCTTTGTGGTTCGCGTCTTGTAATCCAGCGGGTTAGAAAAATCGGATAGAGGCCAATATCACGAAGAGCGCCGCCATCTTCACGATTTCTGATATTGTTTGCATCATCGAGATAATAGGTGAAACAGCCCTCTATGCGCTGAATTTTGCCAATTGCGCCGCTTTCTATCCAGTGGCGAACCTGCTCCCATTGCGGATGATAGGCCACCATGAAGCCTTCAATGGCCCATTTGCCTGCTGCCTTTGCAGCTGATTGTATCTCATGGACTTCATCTGCCTGCAATGTGATGGGTTTTTCACACAAGACGTGCTTGCCAGCCGATAAGGCCTGTTTCGTTGCTTCTAGATGTTGATCATTGGGCAATGGGATATAAATGGCGTCGATGTCAGGATCGTTTAAAAGGCTGTCATAGGTGGTGTATGTTTTGGGAATATCAAAGTCGCTTGCAAAGTTTTGGGCTTTGGTTTGTGAGCGGCTGGCAATGGCCCGTATGTCTGCATTTGCCACCTGTTTGATGGCTGGCAGGAATTGTTTTCTTGCAATGCCTGCTGCTCCCAATATTCCCCAGCCTATTGTCATCCCTGTCTCCTTTTTGTGCTGAATTCTTGATGGTTTGAGAAAATCATCCTTGGCTTTTTTCAGACGATATTGACATTCCTACAGGATATCTCCTAAAAATGGAACGTTCCAAAAATAAAATAATGGTTCTTGATTGTCTTGGATCTCATTTGGGAGGATGTGGAATGGGTGAAGTTAAGGTCGCAATTCTTGGGGCGTCGGGCTGGATGGGCAAAGTTCACACGATGGCGTTTCAAACCTTTCCGCATTTTTTGGGAGACCGCTATGGCACAGCAAAAGTCGCTGCCCTTGTCAGCCGTCATCCTGATACTGCCAAAGAGCTTTCCTTTCGTGCGCCGGGTGCCAAACTCTTTACCGATTGGCGTGATGCGATCCGCGATCCAGACATTGATCTGATTGATATTTGTTTGCCTGATAATCTGCATTATGAGGTGGCTAAAGCGGCGCTTGAAGCGGGCAAGCATGTCTTTTGTGAAAAGCCCCTTGCGGAAAGTGCAAAAGAGGCACGAGAATTGGCCGATCTTGCCAAGGCAAAAAATCTCATCACCCGTGTTGGCCATGCTTTTCCGCGCAATCCGGTTCATGATTTGGCGAAAGATTTGATCGACGCTGGTGAAATTGGTGAGATCAAATTGTTCAAGGGATGCCAACATATTGATGTGTTTGGCGATCCTATGGCGCCTTTTATGTGGCGGGCAGATGGTAAATTGGCCCCGACTGGCATTGTTGGCGATACGGGCTCTCATGTTTTCAGTTTCATGGATTTTCTGGTGGGTCGGGTTTCGTCTCTGATTGCGGATAATTTCATTACAGCAGAGCGCCGACCGCTTGTTGATGGATCTGGTTTGGGCGAGGACGTCGCCTTGACGGGCAATGAAGACTGGGCAGAGGTGACCAATCCTGATGGCTGCAATATTCTGTGTCGCTTTGAAAATGGCGCGCGCGGTCTTGTTGATTTTAGCCGGGTCGCAACAGGTCGCAAATTCATGCAAGGCTATGAGATTTATGGCACCAAAGGCAGTTTGGTTTATAATTATGACGAGATAAACCGCCTTCGGTTCTATTCCAATGACGACAAGGCGGGGCAACGCGGCTTTCGGGAAATTGACGTTGGTCCTGATTATCCAAATTATGGTGCTTTTCTGCCTCTTCCCAATTTTGCGCTTGGCTATAATGAGAGCAAAATCATTGAAGCGGCTGAGGTTGTGCGATCTATCGCGCAAAATGAAGCAATGTGGCCAACCTTTGAATCCGGCCATCATATTTGCGCCATTGTCGATGCCTGTATGGAATCATCCAAGACCCAGCGTTGGGTTGATCTTGCTGATCTGGGCTAAGGCCCCTGCTCTTTCCTGAGTATTTTGCTTTGCTTACGGTACGATAAGAGGATCTGATTTTGACCATCCCTCACACCATTTTGGATCGGCTGACCGATGTTGACATGCCGCGTTTGCCGGCAGAGCCTCAATTGCAAGAGCAGATTACAATAGCCGATGCTATCATTCCTGTTCATCAAACTGGCACAATTGTCGTGGGCAGTGGTGCTGCGGGATTGCGCGCCGCTGTCGAGCTGCATCGGCGCGATGGGGATGTGACAATCCTTAGTCAAAGTGCATGGGGCGGGACGTCAGCCTGTTCGGGGTCAGACAAGCAAACCTTGCATACGGCCAACAGCTCTGATCAGGGCGACAATTTCAAAGAGATGGCCAAGGCCATTCGAGCCGGGGGCGCGATGGATGAAGACACGGCTTATATTGAAGCCGTTGGCTCTGTGCGCTCTATGGCCAGTTTGCAATTTTTGGGTCTGCCTTTGCCTCAAGATCAACTTGGCGGCACCTTACGCTATCAGACAGATCATGATGAGATTGGCCGCGCCACCAGTTGCGGGCCGCGCACATCGCGCTTGATGGTCAAGGTGTTGGCGCAAGAGGCGATCGCGCTTGGGATCCCCTTTTTCAATCACACCACCTGTGTGCGGATCCTGTTTGAAGAAAAAGACGGAGAGCAAGTGATTGCGGGCCTTTTGGCGGTGCGGCCCAAAGCACAGAGCAAGGACAATCCTTTTGGATTTGTGATTTTCCAAAGCTCCAGCATCATTCTAGCGGCAGGTGGCCCCGGAGAATTATATCGCGACAGCGTTTTTCCCAATGGCTGTTTTGGCTCTCTTGGTCTTGCCTTGCAAGCCGGGGTAGAGCTTGTAAACCTGACCGAGAGCCAATTTGGTATTGGCACTCGCCGAGAGGGCTTTCCGTGGAATTTGTCGGGCACTTATGTGCAGGTGATGCCGCATATTTATTCGCTTGATGATGAGGGCAATGAGCATCATTTTCTGGCAGATTATTATCGCAGCACGCAGGAAATGGCCTCCAATATCTTTCGAAAAGGCTATCAATGGCCGTTTCATGCGACCCGGATGGCTGATTTTCAATCCAGCCTTGTTGATTTGGCTGTGTTTCGCGAAAATCAAAAAGGCCGTCGCGTCTTTATGGATTTTAATCGCAATCCCCTGCCCGTTGTCGGGGATTTGCCCTTCAGTCTTGAGCGTCTTGATGAGGATGTCAGTCTCTATCTGAAACATGCCAAGGCCGATCAGGCTTTGCCGATTGATCGCTTGCGGCATATGAACCCATTGGCGATTGAGCTTTATCGTCGCTACAAGGTTGATATTGCAAAAGATCCTTTGGAATTTGCGGTCAATAACCAGCATATGAATGGCGGTATCGCGGTTGATATTTGGGGTCAGAGCAATCGGGTGGGGCTTTATGCGGTTGGTGAAGCTGCGGGCACTCATGGGGTGACCCGGCCCGGAGGGTCTGCGTTAAATGCCGGACAGGTTTTTGGCACGCGGGCCGCCGAACATATTGCGGGCCATGGCATGGCAACCAAGCCCCAGCGCCTGATTGATCAAAGCTGTATTGAAGATGCACTTCTCTGTGTTGAGGCGATTTTGAAGGCGGATAGTCCTTTGCATTATAGCGATATCCGCAAAGATATTCAGGCCCGCATGAGTGATCAGGCAGGCATTCTTTGCACGGCAAAAGAGGTGCATGATGCCCGTCTTGCTGCAAAAGAGCTGAATGGCCGTATCAGTGCCCATGGCATTGCTTATGATCGGATATCAGAAGCCGGTCGTGTGCTGCAATGGCATCAAATGGCTTTGGCGTCAGAGGCGGTTTTAACGGCGCTTGACCATTATATTTCTCATGGTGGTGGCAGCCGTGGTGCGCGGGCTATTTGTGATCCTGCTGGGGAGATAACGCCCATGGCACGTAGTGGGCCTTTGACGGATTATCGCTTTGTCGTTGAGAAAGACGAGGATCGCAAAAAGCAAATTCTTGTTCACTTGCAAGATGATGCTTTTCTTGTGTCTGAGCGGGAGAACCGTTCTTTTGATGAGAGCAAACGTTCTTTCTTTGAACGGGATTGGCCCGCCTGGCTGACGGGTGCCATTTATCAGCCTTCTTCTGACTTATAGCCCTATACCTGACGGAATGTTTGTTATGCGCCATATTTCATCCAATCATTTTTTGGCAATTGGAGAGGCCATGGTTGAAATGGCCCCTGTTGAAAGCGGGCTTTATCAGCGTGGTTTTGCGGGGGATTGTTTCAATACCGCTTGGCATGTTGCGCAAATTCTGGGAAAACGCGCCTCGGTTGGGTTTGCCACCCGCCTTGGCTCAGACGACATATCAAACCAGTTTATGGATGACTTGAGGCAAGATGGCATAGATGTCTCCCTCATTCATCAAGATGATCAACGCATGATGGGCTTATATCTCATTGAATTGGATGGCGTTGAGCGCAGCTTTCATTATTGGCGGCAGATGTCTGCGGCTCGTGTCATGGCCGATGATGAGGTGTGGCTTGACAAAATTTCCCGGCAAACGGGTTTGATCCATGTCTCTGGCATCACGCTTGCCATTCTCTCGCCCAAAGCCCGGCAGCGCTTGTTTGTGGCTCTCTCTAAAGCACGGGATGATGGGGCGATTGTGTCTTTTGACCCCAATATCCGTCCGAAATTATGGTCTTCTCTTGAAGAGATCCATGAAACCTTGCGTGAGATCTTTTCTATCACCGATATTGCTTTGCCCAGTTTTGATGATGAACACACACATTGGGGTGATCCATCGCCCACAGCCACCATTGAGCGGTTAAAGGCTGCGGGAATTGGTGAGATTATCGTCAAAAATGGCGATCAGGCAATTGCGTGCCATATTGGCGGGCAAACGCGCTTCATTGATACGCCAGCCGTATCAAACATCTGCGATACGACCGGTGCGGGCGATGCGTTCAATGCCGGTTATCTTGGCGCCAGATTATTGGGTCAAGATCCTGTTGCTTGCGTTCATGCCGGGCAAAGATTGTCCGCCGAAATCCTGCGCCATTTTGGTGCGCGGATGCCAAAATCTGCTGTGCCTTCCCTATGAGGAGGGCATAATCCCTCTCCTGTCATTTTATAGAGAGCGTGCCTTTGCCAATGCTTTGGCTGCATTTTGGCGGATTGTGTCCCACTTTCCGGCCATTATATCGTCTTGTTTGGCAATCCATGTGCCGCCAACGGCATTGACCATATCAAGGCTTAGCCAATCGGCCATATTGTCCAAAGAGATGCCACCGGTTGGATTGAAACGAATGCCCGTATGCAGATAAGGGCCTGCGATATTTTTTAGCATTGCGGGGCCGCCTGAGGCCATTGCGGGATAGAATTTGACCAATTTACATCCATGCCGCAAGGCGATTTGCAGCTCTGATGGGGTCATAATGCCCGGTGCAAAAGGCAGTGCTATGTCAGCTGCTACTTTCAGGACAGAGGCGTCAATGCCTGGAGAGAGAGCAAACATGGCCCCGGCATTTTTGGCAATTTTTGCCTGCTCTTCATCAAGCACAGTGCCCGCGCCGATCAGCATATCGGGGCGATGGTGCGCAATCTGCTCAATCGCTTTGGCGGCGGCTTTTGTGCGAAAGGTGATTTCGGCAACGGGCAGACCCGCCTCTATCAGGGCATCGGCCAATGGCAAGGCATCTTGCTCCCGGTCCAGAGCAATCACTGGCACCACACCAAACGTTGCAAGTTTTTCAAAGATATCCATATGATGCCTCATAGCCTTTTCGTTGTTGTTTTCGGCCTATTGGCTTTATGCCGCTGGCTCAAAGACTGTTGTGACTGGATTGCCGAATAGACAAGGACACTGATGTTCTGGTTTCTGCGGATGGTTTTGCGCCATGTTCCAGCCAGTTTATGATTGTGGCAGCTGTCTGTTCTCCAATCTTGGCAATGTTGCAACTGATCGAAGACAGCGAGGGAAAGGTTTGGGCGACATCTTCGATATCGTCAAAGCCGACCAGCAAAAAGTCTTTGCCAACGGCGCATTGTTGTTCCTGAAACCCCGATAACATACCAAGGGCAACGAGATCATTGAAACAAAGGGCTGCGTCTATTTCCGGGTGCTCTTGCAACATTTTTTTTGCAGCTTGGCGGCCAAAATCGCGGGTTGCACTGCCTGTCAGGATGAAAGGCTCAAGCTTTTCGTCTTTGAGTGCTTTCAAATAGCCTGATTTGCGCTCTTCGGTGATTGCACGGGCTTCCAACCCCCCAACAAAAGCAATGCGTTTGGCACCTTGCTTGATCAGATGATGCGTAGCAAGACTTGTGCCTTCTACATAATCGGGGGCGAGAAAGGGGAAAATATCCCATCGTTTATCGACCGAGCGCAGCAATTGCATGGTGGGGATGCCTGCCCTTTCCAGCGCGTCGAAGCTTTCAGCCGTGTCCCCATAAGCAGGAGAAATGATCAGGGCGGAGACGCCATGTTCAATCATGGAGCTGATGACTTGGGACTGAGTTTGCGGATTTTCGTCAGTATTGGCGATAACCGCCGAATAGCCTGCCTCTGACAAGGTCATTTGCAGAGAGGTGGCAAATTCGGTGAAGAAGGGGTTGCGCAAATCATTGATCACCAACCCGACAAGACCGGCATTGGACATGCGCATATTGGCTGCGGCCCGGTTATAGACATAGCCCAGATCGCTCATGGCTTCGAGCACCAGAAGACGTGTGGACTGGCGCACAGACGGATTGTTTTGCAAAACCAGACTGACCGTCGATTTTGACACCCCCGCTTTGCGGGCAACATCTATGATTGTTGGTCTGCGCTTCTCAGCCACTCTTCGTCACTCCATCAAGCCGTCGGTCATCCTGTTGATGCGCCCCTTTTACGTTTGATTATGGGGCCAATCAAGGGGGCTAACAGGCGAGGTCAAATACCAGAATGCCATCCAGTCCGCCGACCGCATTGGCAACAAGTTTGGCACCCAGTTTTTTGTGGTCCTCGTGGTCCTGATAGGCCTGCAAGGTCTCCCAATCGGCAAAATCTGCTACAAATCCATGCATATAGCCGCGTTCAATCTGTTCCGGGCTTTCGCTTTTGCCTGCGGTAATGGACAACACACCCGGAATTTTGTCTTTGATCTCGTGCAATTCTGCAAAGATTGCGGCAATGTCCTGTTCGCCAAGTGTGTCTTGAAATTTAATCAAAACGATATGTCTTATCATGATGCTGTCATCCCGTTGTCGTGTTTAATCATGTCTGCGGCTTTCTCTCCAATCATGATGGCGGCCGCGTTGGTATTGGACGAAATGACCGTTGGCATGATGGCGTTATCAACCACCCGCAGACCTTCGATGCCATTGAAGCGCAAGCGTATATCGACTACGGCCTCCTCATCTGCGCCCATGCGGCATGTTCCAACACAATGGTGCGATGTTTTGGAATGCTGGCAGATGAAGTCAAAATAATCCTGATCGCTTTTCACCTCTGGTCCGGGCAAGCGCTCTGCCAAAATGTAATCGGACAAAGCGGATTGAGAGAGAATGTCCTGTGTCAGTTTCAGGCCTCTAATCGACATCTCCCGATCGATTGGATCTTCAAGATAATTGGGGTCAATCAAGGGGGCTTTTGCCGGATCATCACTTTGCAAGCGCACGCTGCCTCTGGAGCGCGGGCGCAAATAGCAGGAATTGAGGGTTACCCCGCCCTGTGGCATGGATGCGACGCCATGCTCGATGCCAGTGCCCAAGCCCAAATGAAATTGCAGATCAGGCGAGCGGGCATCCGGGTCGGCATACCAAAAACCGCCGGTTTCAAACAAGGAAGAGGCAACGGGGCCTTTGCGGCCAAAGATATATTGCAGTCCGGCAAGTGCGGCCCAATGGGGTTTTGCATAGCGATCATAGCTATAAGGGCCGCTTAATTCGGCAATGCAATAGAGATCAAGATGATCTTGCAGATTGGCGCCAACGCCGCCTTGATCATAGACCACATCCATACCGAGGGATTTTAGATGGTCGGCAGGCCCGATGCCTGAGAGTTGCAACAATCTTGGTGAACCGATTGCACCAGAGGCAAGCAAGACTTCGCGATCTGCGTGATAGAGCGTGCCATCGGTCAGTTCCACCCCTGTTGCCCGGCCTTTTTCGACGATGATGCGGCGGACTTGCGCCCCCAGCTTGACCGTCAGGTTTTTGCGGAGCTGATTGGGGGTGACATATGCCATGGCGGCAGAAGAACGGCGGACATTGCGCTGGGTGAGCTGATAATAGCAGGTGCCGTCTTGCTTTTCGCCATTGATATCCAGATTGCGGGGGATGCCAAGCTGGGCGGCAGCATCGAAATAGGCATCGCAAATTGGCAATGGGGCACTTGGTTGGCTTACGCCAAGGGGGCCGCCTTTGCCATGATAGTGATTTTCGTACGTGTCATTGTCTTCTGCCTTTTTGTAATAGGGCAAAATATCGTCATAGCCCCAGCCTGTGCAGCCCATTTGCAGCCAGTCGTCATAATCCTGCGCATTACCGCGGGTGTAAATCTGGGCATTGATAGCAGAGCCGCCGCCAATCACCTTGGCTTGGGTATAGCGAAAGATCTTGTTTTGCATATGTTTTTGCGGGATGGTGTCCCAGCCCCAAGAGCCAATGCCTTTTGTCATTTTCGCAAAGCCTGCGGGTAAATGATAAAAGGGATGCTTGTCGCCGCCCCCTGCTTCCAACAAGAGAATAGAGGCTGAGGGATCTTCCGAGAGGCGGCCTGCAAGAACAGAACCGGCAGAGCCTCCACCAATAATAATGAAATCATAGCCTTGTGACATGAACCCCTCCTTGTTGGGCCCTGTTGGATATCAGGTCTTTGCCGATCAATGCACGGCGATCGTCTTTTCCATGAAATCTGCGGTGCGAATGGCAAGAGCTGCGATTGTCAGTGCAGGATTGACGGCTGCCGATGTTGGCAGAACGGATGCATCTGCAATGAAAAGATTGGGATGATCGTGACTGCGGCACATAGCATCGACGACGCTTGATCTTGGATCATTGCCCATGCGCGCTGTACCGCATTGATGGGACGGTGTGCGGCGATCAAAGGGTTTTGACAGAACGATTGGATATCCCGCCTGTTTCAACTTGCCTTTTATCTTCTCGACAAGGGCAAGATGGGCGTCCCAGTTGGAGCGCTTCCAGTCCAGTTTGATTTGGCCCTTTTGCAGGCTGACCCGGCTGTCCGGGTGGGGTAAATCTTCGGACATGGCGTAAATATCGACAGAATGGGCGGCAATCCAGTTGGCAATTGGGCGCGGAAGGCCTGAAGCGGCTTGCAAAATGGTGCCGGAGATTTTTCCCAGCATCTGGATATTGCCCAGCGGCTCGCCATTTGGCCCGCCTGTCAGGTAATAGTCATTGACCATCAGGGTTTTTTGATAAATGGAGCGATTGCGCCTGAATGGATGAAGCGCCATGACAGCCGAGCAATTGTGATTCATAAAATTGCGGCCAACCTGATCGGAGCTGTTGGCCAGACCATTGGGATTTTGCTCATTCGCGGAGGCGAGCAACAAAGCAGCGCTCTGTACGGCCCCCGCTGCCAAGACTATGGTAGGCGCTTGCAATCTTTCGCCGCTATCCAGCTCAATTGCGCTGATATGATTGTCTTTGCCGGTTAGAAGCCGCTTGACTTTTGCTTTTGTGAGCAAAGAAACGTTGTTATGTTTGAGCGCCATGGTCAGCCCGATGCTATGGGCATCCATCTTGCCGCCATTGGTATCGGGAAAGGCATCCCATGGGGTTGGTGCGTGTGCCAGCCATCGGTCGAGATCCACCCCAAGCGGGAGGGATGAGGGATTGAGCCCGACCGATGACAATCTGGTTCGCAAGTCTGCAATATCCGGCTCATCTGGCACGGGAGCGTAAAGATAGGCTTTGGAGTGAGCTGGCTCGCTCGGATCTTCGCCAATTTGCCCTCTGACCTTATAGAGATGCTCTGCCTGACTATAGAATGTTTCCAGTTCTTGATAGGAAATGGGCCAACCGGGAGTTTGCCCGCCCATATGCGCTATGGGTGAGAAATCCTCTTGGCGATAGCGCATGAGGACTGCGCCGTAAAATCTGGAATTGCCGCCGGTATAATAATAATTGCCCGGATTGAAAGGCTCATTTTGGCCATTCAACCATGTCTCATCGGGACGATAATGGCCTTTGGCGAAAATGGCGTCATCATCGCGGTCATTCTGGTCGGGGAGCAAATGATCTCCCCTTTCCAGAATGAGAATATTCAGGCCCGATGGTGCTAATGCTGCGGCAAGTGTTGCGCCGCCCATGCCGGATCCTATGATGATGACATCTGGCCCTTTCATGGCTTTATGCGCATTTCGGTTGCAGGATCGAAAGCCACGGCTTTTTCCATATTGACGGCAAACTGGAAGATATCGCCAGACTGTACATTGGCATCGGCGCGCATTCTGGCAATGATTTCCTTGCCGCCCAATTCCATGGTGACATAGGTATCAGCACCAGCAGGCTCTGTGACGCCAATGCGGTTTGTCAGGCTGACAATATTGGAAGAATTGCGATCTGCGCCATCGGGATCTGTGATCGATTCCGGGCGAATACCCAAGAGAATGTCCTTGCCATCCCAGTCAGACAGATTGTCCTGCTCAAGGCGCAACATTTGCTCGGACCCATCATGGATTTTGACAAGCGCATGAGGGGTGCCGTCCTGCATTGTGATTTTGGCAGGCACCACATTCATGGCGGGACTGCCCATGAAGGTAGCCACATACACATTGGCCGGGCTGTCATAAATCTCTTTCGGGGTGCCCAATTGCTGCACATAGCCCTGATACATGACAGCAATGCGCGTTGACAGCGTCATGGCTTCAATCTGGTCATGGGTCACATAGACGATGGTTGTTTTGAGCTTTTCGTGCAGCTTCTTGATTTCTGTGCGCATATCAACGCGTAATTTTGCATCCAGATTGGACAAGGGTTCATCAAACAGGAAAACGTCAGGATCGCGCACCAGCGCCCTGCCCATGGCGACCCTTTGGCGCTGACCGCCGGATAATTGGCCGGGTTTGCGATCCAGCAGATTTTCGATCTGCAACAATTTTGCAACATCTTGCAGAGCGGTTTGCTGATCTTCTTTTGGCACATTATGCATTTCCATGCCAAAGGTGATATTTTGCGCAACGCTCATATTGGGATAGAGGGCGTAGCTTTGAAAGACCATGGCGATATTGCGTTTTGACGGATGGACACCGTTCATCACGCGATCCTTGATCGAGATCTCGCCTGAGGTGATTGTTTCAAGCCCTGCAATCATGTTCAAAAGCGTGGATTTTCCGCAGCCGGACGGGCCGACCAGAACGAGAAACTCCCCTTCTTCTACCGCGATATCCACCTGATGCAGAACTTCTACCTGTCCATAAGACTTCGTAACATTCTGTATATCGAGAAAGCCCATATTCTTTTCCTTATGTCGATCTTTCATCATTTTAGCCTTTGACACTGCCTGCCATCAGGCCTCTGACGAAATAGCGTCCTGCTACGATATAAACGAGAAGGGTTGGAAGAGCCGCGAGAATGGCTCCTGCAAAATGCACGTTATATTCCTTAACCCCGGTTGAGGATTGCACCAGATTGTTCAGCGCCACGGTCATGGGTTGGCTCTGCCCGCCAAAAGAGGCACCAAAGAGGAAGTCATTCCAGATATTGGTGAATTGCCAGATGACGCAGACAACCGTAATGGGGCCGGAGACCGGCAACATGATGCGCCAGAAAATGCGAAAGAAGCCTGCACCGTCAATCATGGCCGCGCGCACCAGCTCTGTCGGGAAAACGGCATAATAATTGCGGAAATAGAGGGTCGAAAAGCCGATGCCATAGACCACATGCACAAGAACCAGTCCCGGTATGGAGCCTGCCAGTCCCAATTTTCCTAAGACAGAGGCCATAGGGATCAGAACGATCTGAAAGGGAATGAAGCAGGAAAAGAGCAACAGGCCAAAGATGATTGTATCGCCCTTAAAGGTCCATTTTGTCAGCACATAGCCGTTCAAAGCCCCAAGAATGGTTGAAATGGCAACGGCGGGCACCACCATCAGAATGGAATTGAGGAAATAGGGTTTCAGGCCGGTTGGCTCAACGCCGATTTGGGCCGATGACCATGCCTGTTTCCATGGCTCGATGGTCCAGCTCTCTGGCAGCGCCATCATATTGCCACCGGTAATTTCAGCCAATGGTTTGAGGGAATTGGCAACCATGACGAAAAGCGGCAGCAAATAGAAAAGCGCGAAAACAAGCAAAATGCCGTAAATGAATATGCGCGTTCCGGTGCCGGTGCGTATTGCTGTATCCTGTTCTGCGACGGCCATCACTTTTTCTCCTTCAATTCAGCATAGAGATAGGGTGTCATGATGGCGGCGATTGTCATCAGCATGATCACAGCGGATGCGGCACCAATGCCCATTGAATTTCTGGTGAAGGTGTAGGAATACATGAAGGTTGCCGGTAATTCGGTTGCCCGTCCTGGCCCGCCTCCGGTCAATGCGATGATCAAATCATAGGATTTGACCGCCAGATGGGCGAGGATGACAAAAGCGGAGAGGAAAGCGGGACGCAGCAGCGGGATTACAATGCGGCGATAGAGGTTCCAGTTTGATGCCCCATCAATCTGGGCGGCTTTGAGGATTTCGTTGTCAATGCCACGCAAACCTGCCAGAAACATTGACATAACAAAGCCAGATGTTTGCCAGACAGCGGCAATCACAACGGTATAGATTGCAAGATTTCGGTCTTTGATCCAGCCAAATTCGAAACTCTCCCAGCCCCATAAATGCATGGTATTTTCGAGGCCTATGCCCGGATCCATAATCCACTTCCAGGCGGTGCCGGTGACAATGAAGCTCAACGCCATTGGATAGAGATAGATCGGGCGCAACATCCCCTCGCCGCGGATTTTCTGATCCAAAAGAATTGCGAGACTGAGGCCAATCACGGTGCAAATCACGATATAGAGCGTTGCGAAAATGCCCAGATTGATGATGGCAGTCCACCAAGCACGCAATCCCCAAAGCTTAACATAATTGCCAACGCCAACCCAATCATGGCTTGGCAGCATTTTGGAGCCGGTGAAGCTGAGATAGATCGTATAGATGATAAAGCCATAGACGAAGACGAACATGGCTGCCACGGAGGGCGATAAAACGATTTTCGGCAACCATTCTTGAAGACGTGTACGAAAATCCGCCGTAGAACTGCTGGATGTCATGGTTCCTCCCGGCATGGGTCATCATTCAATGGCTTGCATGTCACAAACCAAGGCAAAGGCTAAAATTATAGTTGAGTGAAGGACAGAGGCAGACTTTCCACCTCTGTCCATTATGGTGCAGCTTATTGGGCTGCTTCCACTGCATTGACCAATTCTTCAACGGCGGCTTTTGAATCATATTCACCGTTGAAATGCGCTGTCACTACGTCATAAATGGCGTTTTTGACAGCTGCGCGGTTGGCATGGCCATGAGCAATGGATCCGACCAATGTGCCGCTTTTGGATGCTGCGGCCAGATCGGCCATGCCTTGCTTGCCGCAAGCATCAAAAGCATCATTTGGCACATCGGTACGGGCGGGGACTGACCCTTTGACCACATTGAAAGCAGACTGGAAGGTTGGCGACATAATGGCTTTTGCCATAGCCCCTTGTGCTGCTTTTGCGGACTCTTTGGAGACAGAGAACATGGCAAACTGATCAGAATTGAAGCTGACAGTGCCTTCAGAGCCGGGAACGCGGAAGCAGAGGAAATCTTTGCCCGGCGCTTTTTTGGCCTTCAAAAACTCGCCCTTGGCCCAGTCACCCATGATCTGGAAAGCGGCATCGCCATTGATGACCATGGCAGAGGCAAGGTTCCAGTCGCGGCCAGAGAAATTGTCATCAACAAAGCTGCGCAAGGTGGCCATGCGTTCAAAGGCTTCGTTCATTTTTTCAGAGCCAAGGGTTGCTGGATCCAGATCAACAAATGCCTTGCGATAGAAATCTACGCCGCCAACAGACAGGACGACGCCATCAAACATTGTGGCATCCTGCCAAGCCTGACCGCCATGAGCGAGGGCTGTGCGACCGGATTTTTTAACGGCCTGCATGGCTGCAACAAACTCGTCCCAGTTTGCAGGTTGTTTGATGCCCAATTCGTCAAGGATCGCCTTGTTGGCCCAAACCCAGTTGGTTGAATGGACATTGACCGGAGCAGATACCCAGTGGCCGCCATGTTTGGAGAATTTTTGCAAGGCTTTTGGAACCACTGCGTCCCAGCCTTCCTGTTTTGCAACATCGTCCAGATTTGCCAGTGCTTTTTGATCAGCCCAATCCAGAATGTCAAAGCCAAGCATTTGCACAGCGGTTGGTGCATCGCCTGCGGTGACGCGGGCGCGCAAAGTGGTCATGGCCGCCTCGCCGCCACCACCGGCAACGGGCATATCCACCCAGCCGATATTCTGGTCAGCCAGATCTTTTTTCAGAACCTGAAGCGCGGCAGCTTCGCCACCAGATGTCCACCAGTGCAGAACCTCCACATCTTCTGCCTGTGCCATGCTGGTTGTTGCCATCAGCGCTGCGCAAACGGCCATTGTTTTACCGATAGTCCTACGCATGAAATTTCCTCCCTATTCTTGCGTTGGTATGTTGGGTTTGAGACTTATGTGCTGGTCTCTTTCACCCATTTTTGCCTTGTATTGCCGATCCGCATGACCAGCGATTTGACTTCCAAAAATTCCTCAAATCCGTATGATCCGATTTCACGACCCTGACCGGATTGTTTCATGCCGCCAAAGGCCAATTCAGGAAAACCGTCCATCCATGTATTGGTCCAGACGGTGCCAGCATTGGCGCGGCGGCTAAATTCCAGACAGGTATCGACATTGGCACTCCACACGCCTGCCGATAATCCATATTCGGTGTCATTAACCAATTGGATTGCTTCTTCAAGTGTGCGGAAAGTGAGAATTGTTAGAACCGGGCCAAAGACTTCCTCGCGTGCGATGGCCATATCCGGGGTAATATTTTCAACCACTGTGGGCTGGTAGAATTGCTCTCCCACATTGGGAACGCGCAAAAGATCGCCGCCAAGGCTGACTTTGGCCCCTTCTCTGACTGCATCCTTGATATAGCCATCGATCTTTTGCAAATGTTCAGGCGTGACGATGGCCCCGACTTGCGTCTCGTCATTCAAGGGATTACCGAAAGCCACCTTGCGCGACAAGCCAAGCACACGCTCAACAAAATCTTTGGCAATATCTTCATGCACGATAATGCGGCTTGATGAGTTGCAGCATTGACCAACATTGAAATAGACACCGAAGGTAACCGCATCTGCGGCCTGCTCGATATTTGCATCGGGGAAAATGACTTGCGGGTTTTTGCCGCCCAGCTCAAGAGCGACTTTTTTCAGGCTATCGCCTGCGGATTTGGTGATTAGCTTGCCGACCGCTGTGGAGCCGGTGAAGGACACCATGTCAATATCGGGGTGACTTGACAGCAGACTGCCAACCGGGTCGCCATAGCCCAGAACGATGTTGCACACACCAGCGGGCAAACCTGCCTCAGCCAGAAATTCTCCAATCATTGCAGTGGTGGATGGGGTCATCTCAGATGGCTTGACCACACAGCAACAGCCAGCGGCC
>JAOXSG010000973.1 GCA_025800105.1 Cohaesibacter sp.
TTCAGTAGCATCAATAATGATAATGTTATGTGGATATTTCTCTAAAAACTCCCCAGGTGAGTTTTTTAAAATGATATCCCTATGTGGCCATATTTTGAGACTCCCTAGTGTGACATATAGGTAGTTAATCCAGGTAAGGAATATGTTATTTACTGTGCTCTCACTAACTGAAAACCTTTCTGCTAGATCAATGACTGATAAGCCCATTCTCAGTTTCATTAATACAAGTAGGTACTCATCCTCGACTGACAATTTATGAGCTGTAGGGCGCGTAAGAGTTGTGCCATTTTGGTCTTCATCATCATCATTACTGTCATCTGACTCAACAATATCACCACCAAACATTGTTTCGGTATCAATGATACTATTCTTTCTAGTTGCAGTATCCCAGTAGATAAAGATTTTTCTATCTAGGTTTGGCAATACAAACTGTAAAGTATTCATAAACTCACCATGGGAATTAAATCCAGTAAACTGAGTGAACAGCTTTTCCTCTTTCCTTGGAGTTATGCATTTTGATAGCAGGTGAGATACAGAA
>JAOXSG010001015.1 GCA_025800105.1 Cohaesibacter sp.
TTTGGTCGTTTCGTCATCTCCTTGGGATATCTAATAAACAATAACAAAAAGACATTATTGTTGGAATTTGTACTTGGCATGAACAGTGGCTCCTTTAAGGGTTTTTTTTGGTTTCTAGGTAGAATTTCAGCTCATGCCACAGGTCTTCTATTGGATTCAAGTCTGGACTCTCTGGGGGGGTACGCCACCAGTTGATTCCTTTCTCCTCCAAAAAGGCCCGAGCTCGTCTTGATGTGTGCTTGGGGTCATTATCTTGCATGAATCTGTGATCTGGAAGGGTTTCTGTTATGAACGGGACAAGCATTGTCTCAAGAATGTTACAGTAGAGTTCAGCATCCATGATGCCGTCAAAGATGCAGATCTTCGTGGCCCCGTGTCTGCTGATTCCGGCCCAGACGTGGACTTTGAGCGGGTGCTTGGGCTTGGGCTTTCTCTTTGTTGGTTCGCCAACCTTTCGGTAACAGGTGCGCCGGTACTGTTCAAGGGAGACGGAACATTCGTCGCTGAAAATGACGTTGTGGAAACTGTCACCGTTCTCCATGATTTGCCGGGCGTACTCGAGCCTTTTAACCTTGTTGGCGTCTCTTATCAGCTGGCAATAAGCAGTACGTTGCAAGGTCCATCCCTGCTTTTTCCGTGATCTTCTGACTGTGGAGGAGCTGACCACGATTCCCCGCTTAGCTAGTTTCTTCTGAATCTGGCTGCTGGTCGCCTCATCGTTCTTTCTCATCTGATCTTCTATGAAAGCTTTCGCTTCC
>JAOXSG010001023.1 GCA_025800105.1 Cohaesibacter sp.
CAGTGCACCACCAACCATCCAACGCAAGCGACAACATCTACCATGGGTCCACCTGGAGACTGTGAACTACCCGTCCGTTCATCGCGGCTACACCCCGCCAGTTCATCGCGACTAGACCCGTTACTCAGGCGCAATCCAAAAGAAGACCGTCCTTGTCATACGTGTGGCTGGGGCTAAGCCGAGAACCCCACGTTACTGCGTGTTGTGTTTTTGTGGTTCTTTTCTTGCTGTTGTTCGGCTTGTGTTGTTTGTATTGATTGTTGACATAGCTGGGGCTAAGCTCAGAACCCCATTTCGACGTCACCTATTTTAGCACTCAAATGTCCATTTCCGAGTCAGTCCGTACGTCGCTACCTCGACATGGTGGCTTTTACCTTCTACACCCTACAGATTCTCGAGTTCTACTGAACAATATACGACAGATCCTGACACAACAAGAACGTTTCCAACTATGGTGTCAACACCAAACAAGTCTGATGACGCATTGTCTCCGTTTGCTGGTCGATTTGGAATACAACATTAAAGAAGACAATTTGTCATTGGGACTTGAGACCAATGATCATTATGACCACTACGACCACATCCAGCACACCATGGAGCTCATCAACAGGCTTCG
>JAOXSG010001035.1 GCA_025800105.1 Cohaesibacter sp.
TCATCCGGAACTTCCTCATCAGGCCCCTCAGGGGCAATCAAAGCGGATGGTTCACTACCACCATGATGTGAAACCTCATCTGTCGAAAGTCAGTGAGTCGTAGATTGGTGCTGCAATGCTCCATGATCTAAGCCACATGCCACACCATTCACTGGGTATGCACAAGAGTGTTGAAACTTACATTGTGTTCCCAATGTGCACTTTCCTGACTGCCAACGCACGCATAACTGCTTCCATGTCCCATCTTTTGTTTTTATATCAGTCAACCACTGAACTTTGCCTTTGCCTTTACCACCATCTTTGCCGCCTTTGCCCCCATCTTTGCCTCCTTTGCCGCTGTCCTTACCACCCTTACTCCCTTTTCCTTTGCCAAACCCATTGAACTGATTACCAGGTTGCTGCCAGGGAATTGTTTTGGGCGGTCGAGGACGCAACTGCAATAGTCCAGGAAGATCATGCCTGACATGGGTCATCTCATGCAGGCTATCATCCATGCTCCATCCTCGTTCAGTCATCAA
>JAOXSG010001045.1 GCA_025800105.1 Cohaesibacter sp.
GCGTCAGGCCTCACATTTGATGACAAGTGAGGGCGAATTGGTCATGCAAGTCCAAACTCACCGCACACAGGCACGCAATCGCGAAGAAGCCATAGAGCGACTGGTAGCCTTGATCGAAAAAGCCTCTCATCGCCCAAGACGGCGCATTGCAACCAAGCCAACAAGAGCCAGCAAAAAACGCCGAATGGATTCCAAAACCAAACGAGGTGCATTGAAAAAATTGCGCTCCAAAGGCTCTTTCGATTAAAATTTTTCGAACAGGCAGCTGAGTTTTCTTGACTTGCCAAGCCAGCTGCATTTGCCTAGCCTGAAGCAAATTTTGATAAAAAAGGGCTTTGTATGTCTCAGATGAAGCGGATTGAAATTGCCAATCATGGCGGTACAGATCAAATGAAACTGCTTGAGCGGGATATTCCGGCAGTGCAGGCAGGCCAGATTCTCGTGCGACATGAAGCCATTGGCGTTAATTTCATTGATACCTATCACCGCTCTGGCCTCTATCCGGTGCCCTCGCTCCCCTCTGGTCTGGGCGGAGAAGCCGCAGGCGTGGTGGAAGCCATAGGCGGGGCTGTAAAGCATGTGAAAGTGGGGGATCGGGTTGCTTATTGCTCTGGCCCCATTGGCTCTTACGCAAGCCATAATGTGATCGCCGCAGACAGCGCCGTTTTGCTGCCCACATCCATTTCCAGCAAACAGGCAGCCGCATCCTTGCTCAAAGGGTTGACAGTTCAATATCTTATCCGACAAATTTATTCGGTAAAAGCAGGCGAGACAGTCCTCTTTCATGCCGCCGCTG
>JAOXSG010001050.1 GCA_025800105.1 Cohaesibacter sp.
AAACACTGCCCTGTACTGAAGTTGCCCGTTGCTGCAGTATTTCCATGTTTCGAGGTCTCGGAGCAGGGGTCAAGCCCTGTGCTAAATTTGCCTCCGTGAGAGGTAAAATCTCTGGTGTTGTCTCTGCCGGTGGGTTGATCAACGGTCGAGGGCGATCCAAAAGTTGCAACGTCGGTCGAGGTTTTGGTTCTTGGACTGCTGATTGTTGCAGTGATTGAACCAATGAAGCCGGATTTCGGCTGCCGCTGATGAAATAGAAATTGTATGACATGGCTCCGAAACTAAAAAATGATAAGATCAACCAGAAAAACTTTGGTCATAAGGAAAATCCAATGTCGTTGAAAAAGTTTGAATTAGTATGCAAAAGTTTGTAGATGCTCCTGTATCTGTGGATTTTCAAGATAGATACTCAAGTATCTGTGGATTTTCAAAGTAGATACTCCTGTATCTGTGGATTTTCAAAGTAGATACTCCTGTATCTGTGAGTTTTCATAAACGGGGGCAAAGCCCAATCAAAG
>JAOXSG010000864.1 GCA_025800105.1 Cohaesibacter sp.
CCAGATGATGGGCGGGAGTCAGCAACCAATTGTGGACCTGGTTGAAGCCCTGATTTCCACCGACAATGACCATACGTTTCGCTCTTATCCAGATCTCATTGATGTGCTTCAGAAAGTTCCACCGTACTACTTTGGAGTAGCTGAAAGCCGGCCGGAAGGCCTGGTCGATTTGCTTGTTTTGGGTGATTCAACCACCGCCCTCGTTGCAAAGCCAGGTGATTTCCATGAGAGCTCGAGGATTCCGTTTGGAGATCTTATCAAAAACATCGGAATCCCCGGCATCGGCAAGGTCTACTCACGACTTTGCTGGGGAAGAGGCCTGAACACGATTGTCAATACTGCTCGTGAAGCACTGGATGAAATCCTTCTTGAGAATTTCTATGCAGGAACCCCAGGAAGGAAAGTTCTCGTGTTGGTTGGGTGGTCTGGCAATGATGTTCATGGTGATTTCGGCTACCAGGGTTGTACATGGATTCATCAGTCCCGTTACCTCAAGTCAGATGCCGACCGGAAGGTTGCTGCCGAGTGGCCTGCAAAGCAAAAAGCACGTGTTGATCAATCAATCAAAGACCTTGTAGCTCTGAAGGAACATGATGCAGTGTTTGATATTCTTGTGTTTGGAAACGGTCATCATGAAGAGTATGGACTGCCTCCATCATACAATCAGACGCTTGGCAA
>JAOXSG010001062.1 GCA_025800105.1 Cohaesibacter sp.
CTATGGAAAAGTTCCTGTTTGTTTACCTCTGACTTTATCGCCTCGTACTTTGTTTTGTCACTGTATTTCTAGCAAAGCTTTCTTACGAACTTCGCTCCGTAAAGGCTTTGAACTGATGCAGATTTTAAAGACACTGACAACCGGATGTGACGTAGGTTTTTGCGTTTGACCGCTGTGAAGGACGGATACCGTAAAATCCCGCTTATAATCCCTGAGCCTCTACAACCTCGTAAGAGTTTTTGGTGGGCTTATAAACGGGGGAGCTTATAACCGGTAAAAAATTCATTTCTTAATTAACTGATAAGAAATAAGTAAAGACTGACAAAAAGCATTATCAAGAAGGGTTTTACGCTAAATGGGCTGTAATTCAGCTCTTAAATGACACAATAACTCGATAATGTATTTCAATTCACAACCACTACAAAGAAAAACCAGACTGAACAGCAATAATATGGAAGGCTTAATCAGTTTACAGGTAGATGGGCCTATAACCGGGAAGGCTTATATCCGGAGGGGCTTATAACCGGAATATTTTTTTCTGTTTGTAGGTTGATGGGCCTATAACCGGGAGGGCTTATAAGCGGGG
>JAOXSG010001070.1 GCA_025800105.1 Cohaesibacter sp.
TAACCGAGCGCAAGGGCGCCAGTGCCCACGAACAGGAGCTCGCCTTGTTGTTGCTGCTCGCCTGGCTGATAGAAATCAGAGAACTTTGGCTCGCGCGGAGGCAATATTTTTTGTCAGGGTGCACCTGGTTATAAAGCTTGAAGGCGTAGTCCGTGTCAGTGAAGTTTTGCTTTGCCTGTTCTTTGATCCGCTCGTTGGCTGCAATCCAGTCAAGCAACTTCGTTCGATCTCTTTGATATTTGGCGTACACCTCTTGGTACGATTCGCGAGCTTTATCATGCATGGCGCACTTTTTCCTCAAGTGCTGCACTGGAATCGTCTCCAGAAAGGAAGCGTGTGAGATAATTGCCGCCAATGAAGGCGGCAGCATTGAGTAACGCTCCACCTGCCATGATTGCGACGCTGGCCATGCTGAGCAACAACAACAATTTGCAACAATGTACAAATCAGAGCACATTTTCAATGCGTTAATTTCAAACGGCCGGGAGGATTTTTTGGTCCTCGAGGTACTGTTCAAGCGCGATGCTTCCAGCCAAGACGGCGGTGAATTTTGCGTAGGTCATTACACTGCTGCTGGGGTCGGAGGTAAAATTTTCTTTCAACACCTTTTTTGCG
>JAOXSG010001112.1 GCA_025800105.1 Cohaesibacter sp.
GCCCGCGTTAGCCAATAACACCACCTTATTCAAGGGTGGCAAAATATCCTGTGGATCATTTTCAATAGCACGATCAAGGTGATGAATAGCCCTATCAAAATCCTGAACAATTAAAGCACCAACCGCGAGCTCTTGATGAAAACGTGACTGATCTTTGCCACCTTTATAACTGCGATGATCAAGCAATGTGGCTATAATTTTATTAACGCCATCAAGATCAAGTCCTTTACAACTGCCATTCATAACAAACCGCCTTAACTGAATAATTGCAGTTAAGGCGCCCTTTGATTTAGCGCCGTCTTCAAAAGCAGCAATATACTTATCAAGATCTACCCTGCGTCCCAACATACAATCAAGATAGACAGACTGGAAATTTAAATGAATATCATTAGGCCTGCTAGCCAATACACGTTGAAGCAACGCATCCGCTTCTGCCGCTTCACCCCGCGCAGCCATGTCAGCCAGAAGATATTGCTGCGCTCTCGGTGAGCTGGGACTTTGCTTAGCCCAAACGCCACCCATTAATCCCTCATTCGACCATACCGACACATTGGCTTTAGCTATAAGGATCAAGACTACCCCATAGCAGCCCAGTGCCAAAATGTAAGGCCTGCGTTGCCCAAGCTTATTCAGCAGCGCCACCAGCAGCAGGCCACCCGCCAATAACGGCAAATAATTTCTATGCTCAAAATACAGTTCAAGCGGCAAAATAGTAGATTCTGCCAAGTGACCACCAACAAACCACAATACAATCAACCGTGCCCAGACCCCACCCAAAAACCATGCCAAACCACGATACAGGACGTAAAAGCCGAACAGGGACAAACACAGTATCCAAGCTGCCGAGTAAACCGGGTGATCATCA
>JAOXSG010001125.1 GCA_025800105.1 Cohaesibacter sp.
CACTGATCCGCAATGGACCTCCTCCGATGAGCACACTTGTTCCTGCATGGAGACGACATCGCCGTATGGCTATGCTGGGAGTCTGAGAGGGACCTGCCCTGCCAGCACTCAAACCAGCAATTGGCACAGTGAAACACAATATCCTCCTTAGAATTTAGTCCGAGCTGCCACCATGTCACGTGATGAAGACGAAATGCATGGTGTTTAGATACACATGGGTTTATTCTAAAGGAGATACAATGGCACATACATGCAGGCCCGTGGTCACTAGTTAACTGATGGCACTAAGCGCTTACAAGGCATTATATAAGGTGCTCATGAATATTAATGAGAGCGGCTGTCAGCCTTATGAATGGCCTCGGCCTTGATGGTGATCGGTGTATCCGCGTGATACCCCGACATTTTCAACATGCTTTTTTACAGTTTTCAGAACATGCTGAAAATTTCAACATGCTTTTTTACAGTTTTCAACACTCTTTTTCAATATGTTTTCAAAATGTGTTACAGATTTCAACACACTCTGAAATTTTCAAAACACTTTCAAACATGAAAATTTGAAACATTTATAGTCAAATTGTAACTGAACCC
>JAOXSG010000868.1 GCA_025800105.1 Cohaesibacter sp.
GCTGAAACCACAGACCACAGATACAGCGGCAACAAGAGATCAAATACTGAAGAGGAAAGAAAAGCAAACCTATCATTATAACCAACATGCCAAAGAGCGTCCAGCCCTGCTGAAAGGAGAGACAGTACGAGTTACACCTCAACCTGGCAACAGGTCGCAGAAATGGTTCAAGGCAGTGGTACAGGAGCAAACAGATGTGAGATCCTACAATGTGAGAACAGAAGATGGTAGAATGTTCCGCAGAAATCGCAGACACCTACGCAGCAGCAAGGAGCCATTCTATCCCTTCGAACGCAGTGAGCCAGAGATCACTCTATCACCTCAGCCGCAACCAGTTACTTCAGCAAGCTCTCAGGACTCCTGTCCAATAGAGTTTCATCTACAAACGCCAAGCACTGAGACTGTACAACCTGATCAGTTAAGCAAACCAGAAGTTGTAGTGCCTGACAAGCCCCAGCGAGGTCAGAACAGGATCACACGGGCTGGACGTGTTTCAAAGCCACCCA
>JAOXSG010001154.1 GCA_025800105.1 Cohaesibacter sp.
CATGAGGGCAGATTCGGTGACTTCCTTGATATGAACGGTTTGCACTTGCCGGTCCGCCATGATCAAAGGCTGGATATAGGGAAAAGCTGCCAATAAGCGCAGTAAAGCTGTGCCCCCATAGGCATTGGGGGCCAGAACAAGGCCGGGTCGCAAAATCACCCAATCCAGAGACGCAGCCATAATAGCGTCATCGCCTGCGGCTTTTGTGCGCATGAAAGGAGTTGGCGCATCGCGGCTGGCCCCTGTTGCAGAAATTTGCACAAAACGAGCCACTCCGCTTTGTGTACAGGCAGCAAGGCAGGCCTTGATTGCCCCATGATGGACCGCTTCCAGATCATCAAACAGACCATCTTGCAAGGCGCCAGCGGCATTGACGACAATATCGACATTGGCAAGAAGATGGGTCCAATCTTCTTGTTGCAACATATGGCGCATATCGCCAGCATTCCACTTGACCTGTGGTAGCAGACGGGCGGCCAATTTTGGCGTGCGGGCAAGGCCAACAACGTCATGCCCTGCCGTTAAGAAGGTCCGGCATATTTCTGCACCGATAAAGCCATAGCCTCCGAGGACCAAAATGCGCATGTGCCGTCCCTGCCAATGTGCCAGTAACCCGCTGATCCCTCTTATGGATCAGAGGCCTTTTCTTTTCTCTTTGATGATTGGCGCATCATACTGGCAATGGACCATCAGGTCATGCCCACCATTAGCAGTATATGCTCTGCTTGGTAGAGAGGAATTTGCTTATTGTGCCCATTTGGCCAGTCGGCCAATGGCTTCATCCAGCACGCTTATTTGTTTACAAAAGCAAAAGCGTACAAATTGCTTTGGCGCGGGCAAGTGCTCTTGATCCTCAATATAAAAGGCCGAAACGGGCACAGCTGTTACGCCAGCTTGCGCTGTGATGGTGCGGCAAAAGGCTTCGTCATCCAGTGGCAAGCCCTTCTTTTCGCACAAAGATGTAATATCGGTGGTCAGAAAATAACTGCCCTGGCTGTCGATGACCGCAAAGCCAGCCTTGCGCAAGCCAGTGGCCAGATGATCCCGCTTTGCCTGCAAATCGCTGGCCAAGTCCTGATAATAGGCCTCATCCTTATTCAAACCATGGGCGATGGCCACTTGCAAATTGGGCGGCGTGGTGAAGGTGCTGAATTGATGGGCCTTGGCGACAGGATCCAGAAGAGCAGCGGATCCTGTAATATAGCCGATTTTCCAGCCTGTTAGAGAAAAGGTTTTGCCCGCCGATCCAATGCGCAGACAACGATCACGCATGCCGTCAAAGCTCATCAAGGGTTTGTGGGCGCGGCCATCAAAGGTGATATGTTCATAGACTTCATCACAAATGGCATAGGCGTCATATTTTTGCAGCAAATGGGCAAGGAAGGCTTTTTCGTCGTCTGAATAGACTTTGCCCGCCGGATTGTGCGGGTCATTGAGAACAATCAATTTTGTTTTGTCGGAAAAAGCCTCTTCCAATGCCTTGCGATCAAGCTGCCAGTTTGGTGGCACAATGCGAATGCTTTTCACCCTTGCGCCTGCACGCTTGGCCAGCGGCAGATAGCAATCATATAATGGCTCAATCAGGATGACTTCATCGCCCTCTTCAATCAGCGCGGTCAGGCAATCTGAAAGAGCTTCGGTCGCCCCGGATGTGACCACGACCTCTTTATCGGGATCGATATCGAGGCCATAAAAGCGTTTGTTGGCATCGGCAACCGCCTGCCGCAAAATGGGCAATCCCAACATGGGGGGATATTGGTTATAACCAGAGATCAATTCTTGCGCTGCCTTTTGGCGAATATCCAGCGGGCCATCTATATCAGGAAAGCCCTGCCCCAGATTGATCGAACCGCTTTCTCTTGCCAATTGGGACATGACCTCAAAAATGGTGGTTGGCATACCGGTATAAATGGAATTGGTCGCTTTCACGCTGGCTGTTCCCTTATGTGTCAAATTGGCAAGGCTGAGCCTAGCCATATAGGATTTATCGGGCTAAGGAAAGATGCAGCACATATGCTGACTTCCTGTGTGCTAATGCATATGCTTATAGATGCTGATCACTGCGTCCATGACAGTTCTGATGGCTGGTTCGCGTAACACATCGCGATTGACGATCAAATGCTCCGGGCTTGAGACTTGGGCCTGCTCCGGCGTCAGGCATATCAAATCCGGCTCTCGCTCTGCCAGAAACGAAGGCAATAGAGCAAGGCCAGCGCCCTGTTTGGCCGCGCCCAGACAATCACTCATACAATTGAAGCGCATTTGTATGATGCCTGTCACATGGTCCGTCAGCCAGCGCAATTGATCGGGATACCAAAGCGGTTCGGCGCAAATGCCGATCCATCGTCCCTGCTGGCAATGAGCGGCAAAATCTGGCTGCGGGTTTTGTTTCAAATAGCGCTCATGGGCATAAGCTTTATAGGTCAATGTACCCAATTTGCGCAAAATCACATCATCACTATCGGGCAAACAGGTGCGCACCTGCATATCGGTTGTTCTGTTCATGAGACTTAAATGCTGGTGGGTTGAGATAAACTCCAACTCGATATCGCCAATGGCCTCTTGCAATTCTTCCAGATGCAGGGTGAGAAAACGGGTGCGTAAATCATCAATGGAGAGGCGCACCTTTCTAAGGCCTTGTGTGGAAAGCTTGGGCTGCAAGCGCAAAACGGCGTCTGCTGTATGGCGCATTTCTTCTGCCAGCGGCATCAGGCTTTCTCCGGCTGATGTCAGGCGCAGGCCTTGAGGGGTGCGATCAAACAGGCGGGCGCCCATGCGTTCTTCCATTTGCCGCAAGCGGCGGGAGAGCTGGGGCTGGCTCAGATCCAGCCGCCGGGCTGCGCCATTCATTGATCCTGCATTGGCTGCGGCATGGAAAAGTTGCATGTCATCCCATTTCAAAATACATTACTCCCATTTTATGAATGCATTTTTACATAGCCATCATGCTCTTTTTGCGGCTTGTTTGCCAGTCTTTTTGCGTCAAAATGGCGTTATATCTCTTCTCTTGTTAAAGATCCTGCCCTCATGCCCCATGCCAGTCTATCTGTTTCAAACAATCTCAAAGGTGTTGCCTTTGCAGTATGCGGAACGGCCCTGTTCACGCCGATTTTTGCGGCTGCAAAATTTGCAGATGGCACCATTCCGGTTGTGGTGGTGATTTTCATTCGCTATTTCAGCGCTTTTTTGCTTGTACTGACCATTGTATTGATCAAAGGCATCAGTCTGTCAGGCTTGCGCTCTCCAAAACCCAGTCAGCATGTTATGCGTGCTGTTTTCTCTATGGGATCTGGCGGCTTTTCCATTTATGCGGCAACGCTCATGCCGCTGAACGAAGCAACGGCCATTGGTTTGACCGAAGGCATTTTGGTTGTTGCACTGGCCGCCCTTTTGCTGGGCGAGCGAGTGACCCGCCGCCATTGGCTTGCCGGGCTTCTTTGTTTGGCTGGGGCCTATCTGGTGTTGTTTTCACGCCTGCAAAACGGGCTTTCTTTCACCGAGATCAGCGGCATTGCTTATGCCTTTTTGGGGGCCTTTTCGCTGGCTTTGGAATGTCTGGTGCTCAAGACGCTGGCGCGCCGGGAAAGTGCCTTTGCGCTGATTTTGCATGTAACCGGCCTTTGTAGTCTTATGCTTGCAGGGCCAGCTCTATATTTCATTGTCACGCAAGATCTCAGTTTCTGGCTTTTGGCCCCCTTCTTTGCTTTGGGTCCGATTGCCAGTCTGGCACAATATTGCAATATCCGGGCTTATCGTTTGGCGGAATTATCGCTCCTTGGCCCTGTCAATTATAGCTGGATTATCTTCGCTGCCCTGCTTGGCTATCTGGCCTTTGGCGAAGTGCCAACCTTGTGGGCCATTTTAGGTGGAACAATGATTGTTATGGGCGGAATTTGGCTGACACGCTTGCCGACGCAACCGGCCAAAACACCAAAGGGGCGTTTGATCAAAGCTTTGAATTTGCACTGATCCTTTTCACGCTAATGCAAACAGTTGGGGGCCTCTTGCTGATCCATATATTGGCTCATGCTCTCAGCCATGCCAAGCAAAGGGCGCAGGCAGTCCGGTTCCGAGACCAGATCAGCAAGGGTGCAATCGTCCAGAACATCCAAAAAAGCTTTGAGGGCGCGGTGCAAAATTTTGCGAAATTTGCATTCGCTAATCAAGGGACAGGTATTGGTGGTTTCGGCAAAGCATTCGACAATCACCAAATTTTCTTCGGTTGCCCGCAAGACCTGCCCAATATTGATCTCGATTGGCTCTTTGGCCAGACGAATACCGCCATTTCTGCCACGGATCGCATGGATGATGCCAATATGGGCAAGACGCTGGGCGATTTTGTTGAGATGATGACAAGAAATGTTATAGGCATCGGCAATCTCTGCCAAACGCACCAATTGGTCTGGCCTCAAAGCGCAATACATAAGCAGGCGCATCGCATAATTTGAATGTTGAGTGAGGCGCATCGCCCTCTCCTGTCCGGCTTTGGTCTGGTGCGCTTCCCTCTCAGCCCCAGTGCCCAGTCTGCTCGCCCTTTAAAAGAGGCAAACAATCAAGAGCTGCCACCCAAGCCGATTTAGAGACCGGGGTAACCGGCTCGGGCGACAGCACATCGCCCTCCTCGCAAGGATGCGATGTGTTTCCAATCCTATGTCTTTAAGCCCAAGGTCATGCTCTCAATGGCCATCTGGCAGATAGGCTTGAAATATTTCTGATGTCAAAACACAACAAAGATGGTCCATCTCACCTATGACAAATTGTCTTATTTTGACTTTTTGCATATATCTGACGAGTGTGATTTGTTATCCAATCAGTATCAGGTTAGATAAGAAGCATCAAGTATACCGGTTTCAATTTTGGCCGAAACAGGAGAGGCACAATGCCGCATGGATCCAGCAGCTCCGGCGCCCCATTTTCCAATCAAGGCTCGCACGAGCCTATCGAGACGGGCACCTCCCGTCTGGAGCATTTTCCCAATGCCTTTTTTGCCATGGTGATGGGCTTGGCCGGTTTCACGCTGGCCACTGAACGGGTCGAAAAGACCCTTGGCCTTGCCCATCAGGCCAGTCTTGTTTTGCTTGGATTGACCCTTATCGTCTTTGCCATTTTGCTGGGCTTTTATGGACTGAAAGCCTTACGCTATCCGCATATGATCAAATGGGAATGGAATCATCCGGTGCGGATTTGTTTCTTTCCTGCCGCATCTATCGGATTGATTTTGCTGGGGACGGCCATGGGGCCTTTTTCCACGTCTTTGTCTATTGGCATCTGGGGACTTGGTGCTTTTCTGCATCTGATTGGCACGCTGGCTGTGTTGACGGTCTGGATTGGTCATCGCAGTTTTGAGCCTGTGCATCTGAACCCGGCATGGTTCATTCCCGTTGTTGGCAATATCATTGTGCCCATTGCCGGTGCGCGGTTTGGTATGATGGAGCTGGCATGGTTTTACTTTTCTGTTGGCATTGTCTTTTGGATTGTGCTGTTAACCCTTGTCTTTAACCGGCTGGTTTTTCACAATCCTTTGCCTGAGCGGCTTTTGCCAACTTTGATGATCTTAATTGCGCCGCCTGCTGTTGGCTTTGTCGCTTATGTCGGCATGGTTGGCATGCTCGATCCTTTTGCCCGCATTCTCTATTATACTGGTGTAATTTTTCTGCTGATCATTGTCATTCAGGTGCCCAAATTGGCGCGAATTGGCTTTGCCCTTTCCTGGTGGGCTTATTCCTTTCCCCTTGCGGCCCTGACCATTGCAACCTTTTTATATGCAGAAAAAACGCAATCTGGTGTACATGAGATTGCAGGCATGGGGCTTTTTGCGCTACTAACTTTGGTTATTGTCGGACTTTTGGCCCGAACGGCCAAAGCTATTGTCAATCATCAAGTTTGCAAGCCTGAATAGACGCTATAAGGGGCTTGCCGATCACCCCGATGGATAGGATTTGCAGTCGCATAGCCTATTCAACCAAACCAGTGAAGAGTAGCGCAGGCATTCATGACCGGTCAGGATAAACAGGACACAGCAGACAATCGTGAGCCTCTTTCAGGACAAAGCAAGGATAAAGGGCGCAAAGCACGCCTCAAAAAGCCAGCGGACCGCTGGCTTGATGCCCTCATTGCGCCTTATCAGGATCAATTGAAGCGCAAAGCCCGTCTGGAAACACTCAGTGGTGTTCTGGCTATTGGGCAAGCCGGGTTTCTTGCCTTTGGTGTTGGGGCCTTGATTGAAGGGGGCGTTGGTTTTGCCGGACTGGTGCCTTATCTAATTGGCCTGATTGCGATGATTGTTGCGCGGGTGGTGCTGAGCTATTTGGCCGGAAAATTGGGGCATCACATTTCTGCTGATTTGCGCTTTTCTCTGCGCCAGAAACTGGCCGGATTGCTGGCTGGACAATCAGTGCTGGATATTGAGCGACGCTCTGCGGGGGAAGTGGCAGCGCTTGCCTCTGATGTGATAGAAAATCTGGACCCCTATACCAGCCGCTATCTTTCCTTGCGGTTGCAATTGAGCGTCATTCCCCTTGCTATTTTGATTGCAGTTGCCCTGTTCAGTTGGGCGGCGGCTTTGGTGTTGCTTTTATGTGGTCCGCTTATTCCGGTTTTTATGGCCATTGTCGGCATTCGAGCCAAGAAAGCCTCTGATAAGCAGGTTGCGGCTTTGTCGACCATGAGTTCGCGCTTTTTGGACCGTTTGCAAGGCATGACAACCTTGCGTCTGTTTGGAGCTGTTGGCCGCACCCGTTCGCTTTTTGATGGCATTGCAACAGATTATCGCAAAGCCACCATGAAAGTGCTGCGCATTGCTTTTCTCTCCTCTGCTGCATTGGAGCTGTTTTCTGCGCTGGGCATTGCCCTAATCGCCATTTATGTGGGCTATCATTATCTGGGTTTCACCGCTTTTGGCTCTTATGGCATGCCCATTTCCCTTGCCAGTGGTCTGTTTATGCTGCTCTTGGCCCCGGAATTTTTCACACCTTTGCGGGATTTTGCTGCGGCCTATCATGATCGGGCCTCGGCTCAGTCGTCCGCAGAGCGCCTGATGCAATTGCTTGGTCTTGAGAGCTTGCAGCAAAGTCATGAGCTCGATCCTGCCCCCAAAAAAGAAGCCGCACATATTGATGGCGGGCCAAAGCCTATTGATCATATTGCTTTTGAAGGATGCAGCTTTGGCTATGAAGGGGGACGGGACGCGGTTCTGCGTGATGTCAGTTTGCAGATCACCAAAGGCAGTCGCATTGCCATTTTGGGGCGTTCCGGCTCTGGCAAATCGACGCTTCTCTCGGCTCTTTGTGGTTTGCTCTCTCCTCTTGATGGGCGTTTGTTGTTCAATGGGCAAGCTGTCTCGGATCCAGAACAATGGCCGCTTTGGCGCCAATCGATTGGCTGGATTGGGCAACGCCCGCATATTTTTCACGGCTCTTTGCTGATGAATGCCCGGCTGGCACAGCCGAACGCTTCTCGCCAAGAGGTAAAAGCGGCCTTGTCTCAGGCCCATGCGGATCAATTTGTTGCACAATTGCCCCGGGATCTTTTGACCAAGCTGGGAGAAACTGGTTTTGGTATTTCCGGCGGACAAGTCCGGCGACTGGCAATTGCTCGTGCGGCTCTTTCCTCTTCCAGTGTGATCCTTTGCGATGAACCAACGGCAGATCTGGATGCCGATACGGCCAAATTGGTCACAGAGAGCCTGTTGGATATGGCAAAAGATCGAATTCTGATCATTGCCACCCATGATCGGGATGTTGCGGAAGCCTGCGATCATATTTATTTCGTCAAGGATGGGCATCTGCGAGAAATTGAGGCGTCAGACCTGGCGGACATGGACACTCTTCTCTCCTGCGATGTGTCCCCATCCAAGGAGGCTGGATCATGAAGACACTTGCTGCAATCCTGCGTCTTTATTGGCAACATTATCCGGGCTGGTTCATGGCCGGTATTGGCATTGCCTATGTCGCCGCTCTTGCCTCAATCACCTTGATGGCCACTGCCGGCTGGTTTTTGGGGGCTACGGCCTTGGCAGGCGTCGCGGGGGCGGTTGCCTTTAACACCGTCTATCCCGGATTTTTGATCCGCACCTCTGCCCTGACCCGCATGGTGGGTAAATATGGCGAGCGGGTTGTAACCCATGACGCAACCTTTCGCTTTTTGGCGCGGTTGCGGCTTTATGTGTTTGATGGCATTTCGCAACTGCCTTTCCGTCGGTTGCGTGATTTTCGCTCTGGTGAATTGTTGGCGCGCCTAACCGCTGATATTGATGCGCTGGATGGCATTTATCTTCGGGTTATCCTGCCACTTTCGACCGCTCTGTTAAGCTGTCTGGCGCTTATTTTTATTTTGCATGGCTTTCATGCCCCAGTTGCCTTTGCTGCGGGTGGCATCCTGTTGCTTGCCCTGATCCTGTTGCCGATACAGGCTGGCAAAATTGGTGTGAAGCTGGGTCGACAGATTGCCTTTTCCTCTGAAGCGCTGCGCCTTCGCTATATTGACTTGCTGCGTGGTCAAATGGAATTGGTCATGGCAGGCCGGATTTCTGATCAGGTTGCATCTATCACCAAAGCGGCCAGCCGCATTCGGGATTTACAGGCCGAGCTGGCAGCGCATGATCTAAAAGGCCGGGCTTTGATCACGCTGGCGGGGGGCGCTGCTTTGGTTGTCACCCTTGCCATTGGTGGTTTGGCATTTGAAGCGGGTGAGCTGAGTGGCCCTATGGTGTTGCTGGCGGTGCTGGCGGTGTTTGCCATGAGCGAGTTGCTGGTGCCCATTCGTCGGGGCTTGCTGGATATTGGCCGGGTTCTGTATGCCGGGCAGCGTATTTTGCCCTTGATGGCAGAGCCTGCTGCACAACAAGACACGGTGCTGGAAGATTTGGGGCCTGTCACCTTGAAAGTGGATGATGTGCGTTTTGCCTATTCCAGTGAAGCCAGCCCCATTATCAATGATCTCAGCTTCACCTTACAAAGTGGTGAGGCTATTGGCATCATTGGTGGCTCTGGTGCGGGTAAATCAACCTTGCTGTCGCTGGTGGCTGGCTTGCTGGACCCACAAGATGGTGGCTTGTTGCTGCGCTATGATACCTATCAGGATGGGCAAAAACCCCGTCTTGGCTTGCTGACACAGCGAACAGAATTGTTCCGCGAAAGCTTGAGAGACAATTTGCTGCTGGGTGCGCCTGATGCCTCTTCACATGAATTGGACCATGCAGTTGAGAAAGCCCAACTGAAAGCCATGATAGAGCGACTGCCCAAGGGGTTGGAGCAAATTTTGGGCGATGAAGGGCAAGGCCTGTCTGGTGGCGAAAGCCGCCGCATGGCACTGGCACGTCTGTTGCTTTATAAGCCCGATCTATGGCTGCTAGATGAGATGACGGAAGGGCTGGATAAAACAACGGCTGCAGCCGTTCTGGCTACCTTGAAAGAAGCGACAAAAGACAAAGCCTTGCTGTTTGTGACCCATAAGAAAGCAGAGGCCGATTTGGCCGACAAGCTTTTGGTATTTGAAGATGGGCAAAAATGGCGTCTGGTTGAACGCTCTCAGGCAGAGGATTGGGCGCGTCTGGTACAAGGCTTGCGCTAGCTTTTATTCCTTCAAATTTGAAGTATTCCTTTAAAGGCCCTTCAAATCTCTTTTGCTAGACTGTGTTTGTGTGGCGGCAAGCATGACACTATGGATTGGTAACATAACCTTTGCCAATCTGATGTTTGGCTGGGGGATTGTGTGATGATTTTTATGGTTGGGAAAAGAGTGCTGGCCCTTGGCTGTTTGGCTTCGCTGTTCTTTTGGGAAACCCTGTCACATTTTTCTTCCAAAGGCACCTTTTGCACCAGCTGCTATCAGGATGATAGCCAGAATTTTTTGCTGCTTGCTCCTCCCCTTTTGATGATTTGGCTGTTTCGCCGTTCTTTGTTTGTTGGTGCTGATGAGGCGGCAAATCAAGAGGCTGCTCCAGTCCCAGCCAAAGACAAATAGCCTTTTCTCCTTACGCTTATTCTCTTACTGGCTTTGCTGCTGCCTGTTTGGCAGAACTATGCGCTTGAACGGCCTATGCTTAACAGGCAGTCAATTGCTCTTAAAATTCTGCGTGATTGATGGAAAGAAATATTAACTTTGTGCCTTACAAAGCCGGGACAAAGAGAAATAATCTCACCCCCTGTTTGGACTGTCTGATCGGCAAAGCATGGTTAACATATGCTTTTCTGATCAATCTGGCAGATCCGAAAAGCGCCTCTTTTCAATGGGCTAATATGCGGCTTCCCTTTGACGTCATTATCCGCTTATCTATATGATAGTGCGCTGAAAAGTCAGGGTAAACAGAGCCTAAATTGATAGGCCAAAATCGCCTCTATTCCAGAACGCATCTTTTAAGAGAGAGGCGTAGCTTCCCCTTCAAGGACAAATGACGGGGGCAGATTTTGTACGTTTCTGGAAATAATCAATCATCTTATTCCAAGACCATACGGCACCATTTTTTCGGGGGGCTGGCCTTGGCTGCACAGGGCCTGTTATCGATGGAGGCCATGGCTTTTACAGCAGCGGGCCCTGCCATGAAAGTGCTGGAACAGACCAGCACACCAGCGGGTCATATTTACTATTGCTCCAATCAACCAGAGGCCTGTCTTCGCTATGGCAAGGGTGTGGTCAAATTAACGCCGTCGACATGGCAAACACTGGTGACCATCAATGGTCATGTCAACCAACAGATTGAGCCGGTTGAAGATGGACCCATTGATAGCTGGCAGCCTTATGTCACACGAGGCGATTGCGAGGATTATGCGCTGACCAAGCAGCGCGAATTGCTGCGTGCGGGCTGGCCATCAGATTCGCTTTTGATCACCACCGCTTATCTGCCCAATGGGGTCTATCATGCGGTGCTTGTGGTGCGCACAGATCGCGGGGAATTTATTCTGGACAATCTCAACCCTGCCATTTTGCCATGGCAGCAGGTCAATTATCGCTGGAACAAACGACAAGCTGTTGGCAATCCGCAAGTCTGGCTGCGCATTGCCGGTGCGCCCAGCGGCAAAAAGGCCGGACCTGTGGCCGGTCTGCGTGGCTCAAGCCAAAACTGATTTTCTGACTTTAGGCTGTTTTACGGTCTGAAGACATCCCCTTCTCTCCCAAGGGTCAAGAATGCTTTTGTATTCAGGGAGACGATTACATCCTGAGCCAGTCTCATCACACTGACTGTCTACCTTGACCATGAAGAGTTGCCCTCTTCATGGTCTTTTTTTATGCATTTATGCCCTGACATGGCCATGCCCTCTTTCTCTTTTGCTTTATAAGGCTTATGAGGTGGGCTTGTTCATTTCAGGAAAGCCACATCATGACAGATTCCAGCGTTCAATCCATTGCCATCATTGGAGCCGGGGCCGCAGGCCTCATGGCAGCCGATCATCTGTCAGAGCTGGCCCATGATCAGGAACAAAACTGGCAGATCACGCTTTATGATGCGATGCCAAGCCCGGCCCGCAAGATGTTGATGGCCGGGAAAAGCGGTTTGAACCTGACCCATGCCCAGCCAATTGATGATTTTGTTGCAGCTTATGGCCCTTATGCTGACTGGATAGGCCCGATGATCCGCGAATTTGGCCCGCGCGAAGTGCGCAGCTGGAGCTATGCTATGGGGCAATCGACATTTGAAGGATCATCCGGGCGGGTTTTTCCTGATAGCATGAAGGCCTCTCCCCTGTTGCGCAGTCATTTCAAGCATCTTGAAGCGCGCGGCGTGAACATGATGACCCGACATCGCTGGATCGGCTGGACGGATGATAAGGGGCTTTTGTTTGAAACCCCGGATGGCCCAAAAACCATCAAAGCAGATGCCGTATTGTTGGCTCTTGGTGGGCCGAGCTGGCCACGTCTTGGCACGGATGGTAGCTTTTTGTCTGTTTTGGCCGAAAAAGGCATTGCCAGCACGCCTTATCGCCCTGCCAATTGTGGCTTTGAGGTGGATTGGTCTGAGGATTTCGTGACGCAATGGGCAGGCGAGCCTGTCAAATCGGTCAGATTGCATTTTGGGGATGATAGCATTGAGGGGGATTTTGTCATCACCCGCTATGGCCTTGAAGGCAGTGCTGTTTATGGTCTTTGCGCGCCTTTGCGCGATGCCCTTGAAACCGGCCAGGATGTTGATTTGCTGGTAGATTTGCGATCCCATCATGATTTGGCTGAAGTGGAACGACGCCTCAGCCAACCACGGGGCAAACAGAGTTTTGCCAACCACATTCGCAAACGCATTCATTTGAAAGGCGTTCAGGCGGCGTTGTTGAAAGAATGCACCGAGCGCTCTGTGATGAATGATATGGGGCAATTGGCCCGCGCGGTGAAAGCCTTGCCGATCCGTCTGACCCGCCCGCGTCCTCTTGATGAGGCGATCAGCACCGCAGGCGGGGTTTGCCTCTCGGAACTGGATGATGGTTTGATGGTCAAACGTGAGCCGGGCCTTTTCATTGCCGGGGAAATGCTGGATTGGGAAGCCCCGACGGGGGGCTATTTGCTGACCGGCTGCTTTTCGCAAGGCCATCGCGCCGCGCTTGGCATCGGGCGCTATTTGAACCAGCTTTAACGCAAAAAGGCCGCTCAGTTTGAGCGGCCTTTTTATTGTTGTTATTATGCTGTGCCAGTCTGGCTATGTGGGGGTGTTGCGCATATTTTCTGGCAGATAGGTCACCAATTCCGGGAAGAAAATCAGAATGAAGACCATCACCACCATGATCATGAACATGGGCAATGCCGTTCTGGCAATATAGCCCATGCCGTGATTGGTCATGCCTTGCATCACAAACAGGTTGAAGCCGATTGGCGGGGTGATTTGGGCCATTTCCACGACCACCACGATGAAGATACCAAACCAGATGATATCGATGCCTGCCTGACGGATCATGGGTTCCACAATGGCCATGGTCAGAACAACCGAAGAGATGCCATCAAGGAAACATCCCAGAATGATGTAAAAGACCATGAGCGCCATCAAAAGCGCGAAAGGCGAGAGATTGAGCGTATCAATCCATGTTGCCAAGGCCCGTGGCAAGCCAGTAAAGCCCATGGCAAGGGACAAGGCAGCGGCACCAGCCAGAATGAACATGATCATGGCAGAGGTACGCGTGGCACCGATCAGGCTATCGAGGAAAGTTGACAGGCTGAGAGAGCTTTGCAGGGCGGCCAGAATGAGCGAGCCGATCACCCCAAAGGCCGCGGCCTCTGTTGCTGTTGCAATGCCCAGATACATGGAGCCGATGACCACCGAAATCAGCACAATGACCGGCAACAGAAAACGCGATTCCCATACTTTTTGACTAAATGTCAATCTCTCTGAAATATCAGGTACTTCTTCCGGTTTTCTAAAGGACCACCAAGCCACATAGCCCATGAAGAGCAAGGCAAGGGTGAGACCGGGGAAAACACCGGCGAGAAAGAGCTTGGAGATGGATTCATTGACTGTCACGCCATAGACGATAAGCGTCAGGGATGGCGGGATCATCAGACCAAGGGTGGCGGCACCTGTCAGGGTGCCAATGATCATATTCTCCGGGTAACCACGCTTGCGCAATTCGGGAATTGACATTTTGCCAACTGTGGTCAATGTCGCCGCAGACGAGCCGGAGACAGCGGCAAAGATCGTGCAGCCCACAATATTGGTATGGACCAGACCGCCGGGCAAACGGGACATCCATGGCGCAAGACCTCTGAACATATCTTCCGATAATCGGGTTCGATAGAGGATTTCGCCCATCCAGATGAAGAGCGGCAGGGCCGTCAGGGTCCAGCTTGAGGTGCCGGACCAGATGACGGTGGTCATGGCATCTCCCGCAGGACGCGAGGTAAAGAGTTCCAGCCCGACAAAGGCAACGCCAAACAGGGCCAAGCCGACCCAGACCCCTGTTCCCAACATCAGGAACAGGACGAAGAGGAATATGGCTGTTAGATAAAATTCTTCCATTGCATCCTACTCCGCGTGATTGTCCAGAGCTTCGGCATCAATGCCGTGCTGTCCGGTGAAAATCAATTGCACAAGATGGTCGAGCATGGCCAAGGCCAGCAAAACAGCGCCAATGGCCATGGACAGCTGGGGAATCCAGATGGGTGTTGCGTCTTGTCCCTGACTGATGTCATTGAGCTTATGAGACCAGTAAACGGCCTTGATCGCATAATAAGAGAAATAGATCGACAGGCCGCTGCCAATGGCAAAGCACCAGATTTCCAGCCATTTGCGCTTATCCCCCATGGCCTGTAGCAACAGCCCAACGCGGATATGGGCGCCTTTATTAAGCGCATAGGCAAAGGCAAAAAAGGACGAAGATGCCATGAAATAACCAGCATATTCAGGGATTCCGGGTGCCACTTCACCGCTCCAGCGTGCAACCATTTGCAGGACGACAAGCAGGAGAATGATGACAAGGCTCAGTGCCCCTAAAATTCCCCCGGCCAGATATAGGCCGTCCAGCAGCTTGCGAATAGCCGCCATTTCAAACACCTCCTTAGTGCCCGATTTAAAAGTCTCAATATGAGACTTTTAGGCCGCATATCCAGCCCTCTCCCCCTCCTAAACCGCCCATAGGATACCATGACGGGTGGTTTGGGAGGGGGAGAGGGCTGGCTCAAGACTTTCAAATCAGGTTCTTAGATAAAACACCATACACTCCGCCCCTTATCAGGGGCGGAGTGCGGTTGAGACTTGCTTATTGAGACGCTTTGAAGGCATCCACAATGGCTTTGCCGGTTGGGCCTGCTTTTTCCAGCCATTCAGCGGTCATCTTTTTGCCGATTTCCTGCAACTCGCCTTTCAGAGCATCGCCAGCTTTGCCGACAGTCATGCCATTTTTATCCAGCTGACCGATGGTAAATTCGGTATATTGGACAGAGCGCCAGTAACCGGCATATTCTGCGACAGAGGCACAGCCATTGATGACATTTTTGACGCCATCGCTCAGGCCATTCCAGGAATCC
>JAOXSG010001162.1 GCA_025800105.1 Cohaesibacter sp.
CCCCGCCGGGTATAAAACACGATGTTGGATTTCCCCTGCTTCCCCAACATAGCGTGTTCAAAATGATACCTCACTCAAGCGCCCGTTCTTTTGAAGGACCGTTTACACGAGCGAAAAAAATGGAACGGCTCGGATAAAAAGTGGAACGGCTCGGATAAATGTTTACGTGTAAACAAGAGACTATCAGGCCCGTTCCAGTTTTACCAGTTCAGTTAAAAAAAGGGTCCATAGGCGCCTATGGTCCTTTTTCGGATCGGAACGGATAAAAATCGGTTCCGTACCCACTTTTTGTTTCTTTTCCAACGTGAAAACGCTCGCCCTCTTTTTGGAACCGATCCGCGTCGTTTTTTTCTGAGCCTGTAGTCCTTCTACGTCAGCCGTTTACTGTAAACCTTATGCGTTTTACGCCCTACATCTTCGCGGCATTATGGCGGATAAAGAGAAAAAAGCTGCACCACGAAAAGCTGCAACACATGAAAGCGGCTGAACATTGGAAAGATTATGAAGTCGAGATACTGCTTAATACGTTCTTTTAAAAACACTTCCCTGAGTTATCGGATACATCGCTATTGCGCTCGAAGTTTGTGTTCTCTTCTTTCGAAGAGACACAAAAATAGTAAGAAGGATTCATCTATTGCCGTTTGAGGTACGATCTCAAGCGCATGCGGACTAGTCTCTGCAGTTTCATATCTCTGGCTCTATCGGTTTCGGCCTCGAAAAAAACAACGTGTAAACGGTCTTTATCCGTTCCTCGATTTTCTGAGGACCGAGCGATTTTTTTATCCGTTCCCTTACAAAACTTGCGCGTATAAACGGACAAATTTTGTGGGAACCGGTACTCATTTCTACCCGAGCCGTTCGCCTCTTTTGACGTGTAAACGTGCCTTAAATGCCCGGCAGCCAGAAATTTTCAGAAAATTTCCACAGAAAGCCACTTTCAAACC
>JAOXSG010001169.1 GCA_025800105.1 Cohaesibacter sp.
GTTTGATCTGTTTGTGTGCTTTTGAAGCCATTTTGAAGCGTTTTAGACGACTTTTGAGTTTTCATGTTGACTCTCCACTAAGAGAAAAGGGAAGACCCGTTGCTTTCTGGGTCAACGGTCACGATGTCTCGCGCTCGAAACTCGATAAATTCCACAAAAATGCTCCAATCGCTCCAAAATTGCCGTCAGCGGACCTGCCGATGATCCAGCTATCTGCTTGTTACTCCGAAAGTTCCAAGGTTTTTCTTCATCGCTCCGAAAACGGTCGATTTCCAACCGATGCTTTGCTGTTTTTCCTTTCTCCCGATTCGTTGTCTAGTGCTCTGGGACATATGATTGACAGGAGATTTAAATTCCAGCTCAACGGTCGCTCAACGGTAACTTGGCGTACGCGTCATGGTGACAATTTGCCCTCAACCGGGGATGGGCACCGATATCTTGCAAACCCAACGGTGAGGGGATCCCTGCGTCGAATTTGACCGGAAATGGCGGGAAAACAGTCTGACTCACCGCGTCGAGAT
>JAOXSG010001182.1 GCA_025800105.1 Cohaesibacter sp.
GTCAAGGCTCAGGCGTGGTTGCTGGACAGAGCTCTTGCGCAATACTTTGAGATTATTTTCCTTTGTCTGTAAAGAAGCTTGTTGCCTGCCTTGTGTCTTTGTCTGTGTGTTGCCAACATGGCGAGCGAAGATTGTGAAGCCGGAGGGATGTCCGCAGCTGCAGTGTTACCAAGAGTGACTTCTGGTGCTCCAAAGCTGGGCGAACGCGGCGAAGACTTGGAAAAGATCATTTGTTTGCTGTGTGACTTCGTGACTTTGAATTTTCGTGTGTGTAGGCAAGATAGCAGATGCTGTTTGTCCAGAGTGTAGGCAGTCTTTAACCTTTGTCCCCAGAGAAGTTTTTTTGGAGTTCACGTTTCAAAAGCCCAGGTGAGTGTTTTGCAGATGTTTGGGTTTTGCAGGATGGGGACAGAAGAATTCGATCGCTCTTCTTTTTACAGCTTGCAACAGGATGCTTCTCTCACTTAGGGCTGCATGTTACATGATTATTGTACTTTTCGAAGGAAGTTTAGTCTAACTTCCGACAATATGGAGAGTTGAAAAGCAGAGCACAGCAGAAGAGTCAGCAGGTGATCAGCGCAGAAGAGAAGTCAAGTCAGCAGAAAGAAGATGCACTGGCGTGAAATGTGCTGTGTTTTTCCATGATTCTTGTGT
>JAOXSG010001188.1 GCA_025800105.1 Cohaesibacter sp.
TAACCCTATCCAGATCGGGCTTTTTTTGGATCTTCTGGACCGGGGGGGGGGGGCTCCGGAAGCCCCCCCTATCTAACTCCGAAAATATATAAGCTACAGTAATAAAACTTTAAGGATGTTTAGTAAGTCTGAAATTGTTTCGTTTGAGGTCCGCATCATGAGCTGATGACGTCACATGACGTGGGAATTACGTCATGACTTCCAAACGTCGGCCATACTGGTCCGCCATCTTGGATTTCTAAATCTCACCAAAACCCCCCAAAACTGTTCAAAATAATCAAAAACCAATAAAAATCAATATATAAACGCTAAAATGATACAAAAATGTTGAAATTACGTTGAAAAACTGAAAATTTCTCATTAAAAATGAAAAAAATCGTAATTTGGCAAAAACATGCCTGTCAAAATATAGTTGCCATGGAAACGTCAAAGTTGACGGACAAGGGAAGCTGGCGTCAAAATGTTCCCAGATAAATTTTAGGAAAAGCCACAACATTTGGTGGTCATAGGTTTAACGGTTTGGAAGTTACGAATCTTCAAAGTTGGCGGGGGCTCCAAAAGCCCCCCCCCCCCTCCGCCCGGTCTGGATAGGGTTAACAAGACGTTGGTTGAACATTCTACTCCTTGCAGCTACACCGTGCTGACGAGAGCCAACCTAGCTCGAAACAGCGGTCCACGG
>JAOXSG010000872.1 GCA_025800105.1 Cohaesibacter sp.
GGCTCGGCCAGTCGTTCAGCCTCCACTGCTTCATTCTATTTTGGCCACAACACAGTCAATTTCTGCACAGCAGATGCACTCTTCGACACGATTTAGTCGCTGAAAGCTCCCACAAGTACACCTAAAATTGTGAATCAGGATAAGCTCAGTGTTGTTCGCATCTTGGAGCTTATCCCAGCTAATAAAGCTTTGTTTACAAATGCTTATAAGTAATTTCCCTGGAAAATCTACAAGTAATTAATTCAGATTCACTCTGCTCTGAAAACTCGAAATAAAAACAAATGCAATTTCATAACAAAGAACTTTATTCCTACATGTATATATTTTTAAAACACGAATACAATCGTGTGGTAGTTCGGAAATGAACAGAACTTGTGAGACGAGGTACAATTGATCGCTTACGTACCAGTCTGTCGAAGTCTGTGTTTCGCAATCGCTCGAATTGCTCTTCTTCTGACTCGTTCGAGGAGTCCGTACCTGAGCTTGCTTCGCTGTCATAG
>JAOXSG010001192.1 GCA_025800105.1 Cohaesibacter sp.
ATTATCGCATTCGCTCGACATTTACTCAATTAAAGCAATCAAAGCATAGAACAGGTAATAAAAGGACTATCTAGTTTCGTTGCAGAATATGGTTAAAACCAAACAAACTGCAAGAGGAAGCTCGGTACCCCGACCTGGAGGCATGGCAACAGCAAGATTCGCAGGCAGAGGCAGAGGCGACCCTGAAGCGCAGTTCGCAGATGACCCATTCGACATCGCGGACGAGGATCTGCCAGACATGCTGGAAGATGCTGACAAGCCGAAGGGAGGTGAACCAAGCACAAGTAAGTCAGTAGGTAAGGAAGGTGAAGCCCAAACCGAAGGCCAGGCCACAGAAGGAGCACAGGCTCCTCCTGAAGAAATACCGCCAGCACCAACCCAAGCCCCTACTGCCCCACAACCAGGTACAAGCACAGGCCCCACCCAGGACCCCACCGATGACCCAGCCCAAGACCCCACCCAAACCCCAGGCGAGGTAGAAATAAAGCTTACTCAGTATGTTAAAGACTATAGGGCA
>JAOXSG010000013.1 GCA_025800105.1 Cohaesibacter sp.
TTTTGATATGAGCAACTTATTCAGTATTTTTGCCAGGTTCAATTCCAGACCCTTTATATTCGACGTTAGACACTGCGCGTCAACCATCAAACTTAACATCAGTAGAGGTACTCTCTCTCCTCCGCAGAGGCTTCTTTGACAGTCGAAAATTCCAAACGGAGGAAAGAAGGCATGGAAAGGGTGATAAGGCGAGGAAAACTTAGGGAGAGCCGGAATTAAGCGTCTAGAATCTGGGAAGAAAAATGCAGAGCGCGCTGACCTTCTCCCCGGCATCTTTCCCCGCACCCGCTATTTTTCAATTCCCCTTTCCTCTCCCATTTTCCCATTTTGTCGCCGTTTCAACACGGGTGGAGCTACCGCAGAGGAGAGAGGTGTCAAGTGATTTGACTGAGCATTCTCGATTTCGTTCCCAAGCTCTCATGTGGCCTTTCATGATCGTTCCTGCTTGCCTGTTGCATATCCTTTTTTTCGTTGTGGCAGGAGCCCCGGATGTTAACGGCATAGCCTGCAGAACAGGC
>JAOXSG010000048.1 GCA_025800105.1 Cohaesibacter sp.
GACGAAAGCGGCGCCGTCGATCGAAAATCTGAATTTTTCAGGTGGAGATTCTGTTCAGAGAGTGGTGCAGTGGATGAAACATCTGCTAACCCCTCCGGGTGGAGATCCCAATGGAACTGACGCAAATCCTGCGAAGAATGAGGGAATCATGCAAGCACCCCAATACAATACTACTAAGGGTTCCTGTGCCTCCTCCCTATAGGTCGAACAGCATATTATAAGGGTTCGCGTGGCTCCTCCCAATAGCCTGGACAAAATAATACTAAGAGATCGTAAAAATACTGCTAACGGCTTTTCGCAGAGTTCCCATAGGCTGGGGGCAAATAATACTAAGAGATCGTAAAAATAATGCTAAGGGCTTTTCGCAGAGTTCCCATAGGCTGGGGGCAAATAATACTAAGAAAGTCCAAATTTGAAGAAATATATCTGTATTACATCTTTAATTTAAGCACATCCTTAGTAGTATTTTGTCCGAGCTATTGGGGGGAGCTACGGGAACCCTTAGAAGTATTTGACCACATCCTTAGTAGTATTTTGTCCGAGCTATTGGGAGGAGCCGCGCGAACCCTTAGTAGTATTTAACCGCATCCTTAGTAGTATTTTGTCCAGGCTATTGGGAGGAGCCACGCGAACCCTCAGTAGAATTTAACCACATCCTTAGTAGTATTTTGTCCAGGCTTTTGGGAGGAGGCACGGAAACCTTTGGTAGTATTTGACCACATCCTTGGTAGTATTTTGTTCCACCTAGATTTTTGGTTGACTGCGTCACTTTCCTAACGGAGTTTGAGTCAGTTCCATTGCATGGGATCTCCCCTCCAAAAAGGCAGATAGATCACGGTGATTTTCATTGACACTGATCCACCAGCGGCCGCCGCAAAGACATGAGCTGCTGCACGGCTGCACGGAATGGCCCCGGTGCTACTTTCACACATATGAGCGGTCCTAGAAAGGGGACCGCTTCTATGCACGAAAAAAGCAACCGGTTCTGCGGGCCCTCACAGTATAATGATTTGTCACCCTTGTTTGTCAACTTCTATGCGCGCTTGGCTTTACCTGCATGTTCCTGACACAGCCGTGCGCGCACGATGAGCTTTCATGCTTTAGCCAAGGCTCCCTCCCCAACTCAGGGTCTGAGGATTAAAATGTTTATAGGGGCCAAATCAAGCCAGAATTTTTTTTCTACTGGAACGCATAAAAGGATGACAAGAATCGGCATGGGCGGCCCCAAAACCAGAGCCATTTTCGGCGAGGTCTTGTAATGAGGTTTAATAGGGCGGCCCCATTTTCGGGTCCATTTTCTGGCCCCAAAAAATGGACCGCGGGAGAGGTTGCTCACGCAGTTTGCCGCGCGAACGCAGCTTCCTTCAGATAGAATGGCCCGGCCTCCTCCGGCGACATGTTCCAGGACGGCTCGCGCACAAAAGTTCGATTTTTTGCTTTTCAAAAAGAGGCTTGGAGCTCAGAAATAAAATAGACCAGCCACGGAAGCAAATTTTTCAAGCTGACTTGGAAGCACTGATGTATTCACGACCGCTGAAACACTCTGAGGGCCCACCGACATGGTCGTTGCAAACAGGGCCGCAGACGGTCCCTTTTATCAGCCCGCAAATGCAGAGGTTACGGGCTCACATGACTACATCATTCTTGGCTTTGTGGTGAACGAGCCGTCCATATAGCACGACTTGTGGACCGAAGGCCAGCCTTGACACGGACATTCCTCTGTCCTTGAGCACTTGGCCCAAGGAAACGCAGCCTGCTTTGAAACGAAGGTCTCCCCGACGCCCCTCATAATCAACGTTGCCTTGGAATGGGTATGGTGGCCCCGGCAACGCAAAGCCGATAATAGCTACATATTCAGCATTGAAACATCATTGATTCAGGGGGTCTGGGGGCTTTGACCGCCCAACAGTGCGACCTGGCTCGAGGTCTGAAATCACTATGATGGAAACCAAATCGGGG
>JAOXSG010000054.1 GCA_025800105.1 Cohaesibacter sp.
AACGCAAAACCCTGGTTTTAACAGGAGCCAGTCGTGGCATTGGCCATGCGACCGTCAAACGCTTCTCTCAGGCAGGGTGGCGCGTTATTTCCTGCTCGCGCCAGCCCTTTTCGACCAAATGCCCCTGGCCGATGGGCCCTGAAGACCATATCCAGATTGATTTGTCCGATCCCGATAATCTGGGGGTCGCTGTTGGGGAAATAAAGGATCGGTTAAAGGCAGATGGCGGGCGGCTTCATGCCTTGGTGAATAATGCTGCCATCAGCCCCAAAAATGGTGAAGGGCAAAGGCTGGACAGTCTGGAAACGCCGATGCATTTGTGGCGTCAGGTGTTTCAGGTTAATTTCTTTGCGCCAATCATGCTGGCTCGCGGTCTGTTTGACGAGCTGAAAACAGCACAAGGGTCTGTGGTCAATGTCACATCCATTGCAGGTATGCGTGTGCATCCCTTTGCCGGTACTGCTTATGCAACCTCCAAAGCGGCTCTTGCGTCGCTGACACGAGAGATGGCGGCGGATTTTGGCCCTCATAATATTCGTGTCAATGCCATTGCACCGGGGGAGATTGATACGTCCATTCTCTCGCCCGGCACCGAAAAAATTGTCGAGACCATTCCTTTGCGTCGTTTGGGGCTGACGTCAGAGGTGGCAGACACCATTTATTTCCTTTGTTCTGATCAGTCTTCCTATGTTTCAGGCTCGGAAATTCACATCAATGGTGGCCAACATGTGTGATTAGGGCAAAACTCACCTTTTTGCTGTTTATGGTGTCAAAATCAACGGTTCGACCAAGCCTCTTGGTGCGATAAGGGTTTTGCTTTTTTACGAACGAGAGTTCATGCCCGCTAGGGCCCAACCACTTCAAGCACCTGTATCAGGATGTTGCAGGCACCCGGATACAAAAGAGGCAGGCTCATCATAACAAATGAACCTGCCTCTTAATGTATAAGCCCGCTCTTTTATCAAAA
>JAOXSG010000074.1 GCA_025800105.1 Cohaesibacter sp.
GCCCGATTTAAAAGTCTCTGTCTGAGACTTTTAGGCCGCATATCCATCCCTCTCCCCCTCCCAAACCGCCCACGAGGGTACCATGACGGGTGGTTTGGGAGGGGGAGAGGGATGGCTTAGGACTTTTAAATCAGGCTCTGAGCCTAACGCTATGCCCATTTGCAGGTGCAATTGGTGCTTTGCGTGTTGTTATCCGTGTTCTGACTTTGGAGACGTCCCATGTCTATTTTACCCAAATCCCCTTCTTTTGTGGTGCTTGAGGCTTTGGCCCAAGAGCGCATTTTGATTTTGGATGGGGCCATGGGGACGATGATCCAGCAGCTTGGATTTGATGAAGAGGCTTTTCGCGGTCAGCGTTTCAAGGATTGGCAACAGGATGTGAAGGGCAATAATGATTTGCTGTCGCTGACGCAGCCTGATGCCATTCGGGATATTCATCGGCAATATCTGGAAGCCGGGGCTGATTTTGCGGCCACCAATACCTTTTCTTCCACCACCATAGCGCAGGCTGATTATGGCATGGAAGCGTTGGCCTATGAGCTGAATTTTGAAAGTGCCAAACTGGCCAAAGAGGCGGTGTTGGCGGTTGAGGCTGCCCAGCCGGGTCGGCGGGCTTTTGTGCTGGGGGCTTTGGGGCCGACCAATCGCACAGCTTCTATTTCGCCCGATGTGAATGATCCGGGTTATCGTGCCGTGTCGTTTGATCAGCTGAGAGAAACCTATCGCGAGGCCGTCTTGGGGCTTTTGGAGGGGGGCGCGGATGCGCTGGCGGTTGAGACGATTTTTGATACGCTCAATGCCAAAGCTGCGCTTTTTGCCATTGATGAAGTGTTTGAAGAAAAAGGTCAGCGCTGGCCCGTGATTATTTCTGGCACGATTACCGATAAATCAGGGCGCACCCTGTCTGGTCAGACGGCAGAGGCTTTTTATAATTCGGTGCGTCATGCCAAGCCCTTTGCCATTGGCTTGAATTGTGCGCTTGGGGCTGCGGAATTGCGCCAGCATGTTGATAGTCTGTCGCGGGTTGCCGAGACTTATGTCTCCACCTATCCCAATGCGGGATTGCCCAATGAATTTGGCGAATATGACGAGAGCCCAGAGCATATGGCGTGCTTGCTGGAAGGCTTTGCCCGTGATGGCTTGATCAATCTGGTTGGGGGCTGTTGCGGCACAACGCCAGAGCATATTGCAGCCATTGCGCAGGCTGTTTCTAGCTATCCGCCGCGTCCTGTGCCGGACTTGCCGAGCCATATGCGTCTGTCGGGTTTGGAGCCTTTCACGCTGACGCCACAGACCAATTTCGTCAATATTGGCGAACGGACCAATGTGACCGGTTCGGCCAAATTTCGCCGTTTGATTACGGATGGGGATTATGAGGCGGCCCTGGATGTTGCGCGCCAGCAGGTGGAAAATGGGGCGCAGATCATTGATGTGAATATGGATGAGGGCTTGCTGGATTCAGAAGCGGCTATGGTGACCTTTTTGAATTTGGTTGTTGCCGAGCCGGACATTTCGCGGGTGCCGATCATGGTGGACAGCTCCAAATGGAGTGTGATGGAAGCAGGGTTGAAATGTCTGCAAGGCAAGTCTGTGGTCAATTCCATTTCGCTGAAAGAGGGCAAGGACGCCTTTATTGATCAGGCCACTTTGATCAAGCGCTATGGGGCTGCGGTTGTGGTGATGGCGTTTGACGAAAAAGGTCAGGCCGACAGCTATGAGCGCAAGATTGAGATTTGCAAAAACAGCTATGATATTTTGGTCAATGAAGTTGGCTTTTTGCCCGAAGATATCATTTTTGATCCCAATATTTTTGCTGTAGCAACGGGCATTGAAGAGCATAACAGCTATGGGCTGGATTTCATTGAGGCGACGCGCTGGATCCGGTCGCATTTGCCTCATGCTCATGTGTCTGGTGGCTTGTCGAACCTGTCTTTCTCTTTTCGGGGCAATAATCTGGTGCGCGAGGCGATGCATTCAGCCTTTCTGTATCATGCCATCAAGGTTGGGCTGGATATGTCGATCGTCAATGCCGGGCAATTGATGGTTTATGATCAGATTGAGCCTGATCTTTTGGAGCGTATTGAAGATGTGGTGCTGAATAGGCGCGATGATGCCACGGATCGTTTGCTGGAGATTGCCGAGCAATATTTGCACAAAAAGGGCGAGGCCAAGATTGTTGATCTGTCCTGGCGTGAGCAGAGCGTTGGCAAGCGGTTGGAATATGCGCTGGTCAAAGGCATTGCCGATTATATTGATGACGATGTGGAGGAAGCTCGCAAGGAAGCCGAGCGTCCATTGGATGTGATTGAAGGGCCTTTGATGGATGGCATGAATGTGGTGGGCGATCTGTTTGGCGATGGCAAAATGTTTTTGCCGCAAGTGGTGAAATCTGCCCGTGTGATGAAAAAGGCCGTGTCTTATCTTTTGCCTTTCATGGATGCCGAGCAAGAGGGTGCACGTCAGAGCGCTGGCAAGGTGCTGATGGCCACGGTGAAAGGGGATGTGCATGATATTGGCAAGAATATTGTCGGTGTTGTGTTGCAATGCAATGGCTATGAGGTGGTGGATCTGGGGGTGATGGTGCCCAGCGGTGACATTTTGGACATTGCGCGCAAGGAAGAGGTGGATTTGATTGGCCTGTCTGGTTTGATCACGCCGTCTTTGGATGAAATGGTGCATATTGCCAATGAATTGCAGCGTGAGGGCTTTGATAAGCCTTTGTTGATTGGCGGTGCCACAACATCGCAAGTGCATACTGCGGTCAAGATTGCGCCGGGTTATCACAATAGCCAGTCTATCTATGTGACCGATGCTTCGCGGGCTGTGGGCGTTGCGACCAAGCTTTTGTCGCGCGACAAGGATCGTTATATCGAAGAAATCCGCGCCGATTATGAGCGGGTGCGCGACAATCATGCAAGAGCGCAGAATAAAAAGGCGCGTTTGCGCCTTGGTGATGCGCAGGCCAATGGGTTGCAGCTTGATTGGGATGCTCATTGCGTGTCCAAGCCCGCTTTCCTTGGCACCAAAGTGTTTGAGGATCAGGATTTGGCGGAGCTGGTGGCGTATATTGACTGGACGCCGTTTTTCTCAACATGGGAGATGAAGGGGCGCTATCCGGCTATTTTGAGCGATGATGTTTATGGAGAGGCTGCCAGTGCCCTGTTTGCCGATGCGCAAGAGATGCTCAAGCAGATTGTTGCGGAAAAATGGCTGACGGCGCGTGGTGTCATTGGCTTTTGGCCTGCCAATCGTGATGGGGATGATATTGCGCTCTATCGCACTGAGAGCCGTGATGATGAAGTGGCGCGGTTCCATGGCTTGCGTCAGCAGATTGCCGGACGCAGCAAGCGGGCCAATGTTTGCATCTCTGATTTTGTGGCCCCACAAGGCATTGGGGTTGACGATTATGTCGGTGGCTTTGCTGTTTCCACCGGGTTTGGCGAAGCAGACCGGGCAGCAATCTTTGATGCGGCGGGGGATGATTATTCCAAGATCCTGTTTCAGGCGCTGGCCGATCGTTTGGCCGAAGCCTATGCGGAAAAAATGCATGAAGCGGTGCGCAAAATCCATTGGGGCTATGCCGCTGATGAAGCTTTGAGCAATGAAGATCTGATTGCTGAGGGCTATCATGGCATTCGTCCGGCCCCCGGTTATCCGGCCCAGCCTGATCATACAGAGAAGAGAACTTTGTTTGAGCTTTTGGATGCCGAGGCGACCACCGGTATCAAACTGACAGAGAGTTGCGCCATGATGCCCGGTTCGGCTGTGTCGGGCCTCTATTTCAGTCATCCTGACAGCTATTATTTTGGCGTGGGCAAGATTGAGCAGGATCAGGTGGCCGATTATGCGCGGCGCAAAGGCTGGACTCAGGCAGAAGCAGAGCGCTGGTTGGCCCCAATTTTGAATTACATTCCATAGAGTGGAAGTCAGGCATTGAAAAACCGGGGTTATGCCCCGGTTTCGTTCTTTAAGCAGCTTTTATAATAAAAGTCTTTTTGGAGTGAAGTATAGTTTATCTTCACTCAAGTGCAGACGATGTTGCCTAAATCAAACCAAATATAACTGCTGCAACAAACGCAAAGGCTGCACCAACCACTACGATATTCATCGATTTAGTCATGGTCTTGCTTCCTCCTTGCCTTTTGAACTTATAAAAAGTCTAAGGGATATTCGCCAAAAGACGAAGCAAAAAAGATTGTGCAGTGCGGCAAAATGGCCTGCTTTCTGTCGGTCCAGTTTGATAAGTCCTTGTGAAACCTGCATTCCTTATGCGACATTTTGTATGATTTTTTGGCTTGCAGTTGGGGAGAAAAGGCATGGATGAGGGGGAGAAAAAGGCTCGATCTGCCTTGTTGGAGGTTGAACAGCGTCTGACTGATTTGGCCTGTACTGTCGATCCACACAAGGCGGCAGAGCGGGCGCATTTTATGAAAGTCACCATGCCGTTGCTTGGTTTGACGGTGCCCCAGCAGCGCCAATGTTTGAAAAAAGGATATAACTTCTCCACTCTTTCTTTTGCGCAGCAAGTGCCGATTTGGCGCTATATTTGGGATCATGCGCAGAGCCATGAAGCCAAGGTACAAGCCGTTCTCTATGTCGAGAAACCAGCGGAGCGTTATGATCCGGTGTGGCTGTGGCAAGACTTGGTGCCATGGGTGGAAAGTGTGAATTGCTGGGATCAATCTGATTGCTTATCACGCATTTATTCTCAATTGCTCGAAGAGGTGCCAGATCTGGTTGTGCCCGTCCTAAAGGATTGGAATATATCGAACAATCCTTGGAAGAGGCGGCAATCTTTGGTGGCTTTGTTGTTTTATTCGCGCTTTCGGCAGGTTTTTCCTGAAGAGGATTTGGTTTTTTCACTGATTGAAGCGCGGCTGGGGGATGAGGATTATTATGTTCAAAAAGGCTTGGGCTGGGCTTTGCGTGAGGCGTATCATGTCTGGCCGCAACACGCTTTAGCGTTTCTGGATGGTCATGTTGGCGCGCTTGCCCCTGCTGCATGGCAAGCGGTGACAGAAAAACTGGATTCTGGCGTCAAGCAAGCTTTGAAAGCAAAACGCAAGGCGCTTCGTGGGCGCTGAATGAATCCTCAACCTAGCCAATCCTGTCCAGATGACGCTGAATAGCCCGTTCCACCAGATGGGCAATGGTCAGGCTGTTATGGTCCTGCATATAGGGGCCGATGATCTGGATGCCCAGCGGCAGATTGTCTTTGCTCATCAGGCCCGGCACATTGACACATGGCAGGCCGAACAGGGTCCATGTGCGATTGAAAATGGAGGAGCCGGTGGACGCAAGGCCTTTGGGGGCTGGGCCGGGAGCGGAGAGAGAAATTAGGGCGTCTATTTCTTCGAAGCTTTCGTCCAGTTGATGGCTGGCCAGTTCTGTAATCATGCGTGCTTCATCATAGTCGGAGGGTTGGATGGTGTGGGCAAAATCAAGGGTCTGGCGCAGAAGATCGCTCAATTGTTCAGGATGGGTTTGATATTCCCAAGCCAAAGCCTGCTTGGCTTCGAAATCCTGAATGCTTTGATGGGCATGAAAGGCTGCGATATAATCATCTGTGACGGGCAGATCGAGCAGTTTGAAGCCAAATTTTGACAGGCTTGAGAGCAGGTCTTCAAAGCGTGCGCGATAGTCCTCGTCCGCTTCTGCCCAGCAATGGGTGCGGGCAATGCCAAGGGTTGGCATATTGGGTTGGGTGTCTTTAATCGTCATGTGACGGTTTGTCAGCGCCGATGTTGCAAAGGCAAGATCTTGGACCTCTTTGGCAAAGAGGCCCGCTGTGTCCAAGGACCAGGAAAAGGTTTTCATGCCGACAGTGGACAAAAGGCCGCTGGAGGGTTTGAAACCTGCCACGCCGCAAAAGGCTGCCGGGCGAATGACGGAGCCGCCTGTCTGGGTGCCCAGTGCGAGAGGGGCCATGCCCGTGGCGACCGCAGCGGCAGAGCCGGAAGATGAGCCGCCCGGCGTGTGTGCCAGATTATGGGGATTGCGTGTTGGACCGGGATGGAAGAAAGCAAATTCTGTGGTGATTGTTTTGCCCAAGGGCACGCAGCCAGCTTTTTTTGACAGGGCGACGAGGGCGGCATCACTGGCTGGTTGGTGATCTTTATAAATGGGCGAGTGATATTGCGTTGGCAAATCTGCGGTATCAAACACATCCTTTATGGCAAGGCCAATGCCGCGCAAGGGGCCGTCTGATATGCTCGTGTTGCGTATGCTGTCGCTGGCAAGGCAGGTAAAAGCTTCGATCTCCGGTTCCCATTGTTCGATGCGCTCGCGGCACAGATCCAGCGCTGATGATGGTGTCAGGTGCCCCTGATTGATCTTTTGAACAATGTCGCACAAGGATTGGGGAGCAATGCGCGCATTTTGGCTGGTCTCGTTTGATGGTGATTTATCTGTGGAGGTCATGGCTCTTGCCTTCCTTAAAACAGGATCCTGATCAAGAATGCGCTTTTCGTGGGTGTGTCGCAAGTTTATTCGCGATTTTGAAAGAGTGAGCGTGAAACAACGAGTTCAAAATTTATATGATAAAGCGGGCTATGGGCTCTTTTTGGCCGTGATGCTTGGCGGATGTTCGGTCTTTGACCAGATTGAAGACGTGGATCAGGCCCAATTGCAGGCCGAGGCTGTGCCAGTGCCCCAGAGTAGCAAATTTGATGGTGCGGATTGCCCGATTTTCTTTCAGGGCTTGGCCTATGGCGAGGCGCAAGAGCGGTTTTTTGAAAAGGGCAAATGCGGCAATGAAGCGCCTTATCTGGTCTCTGCTTTGGGGGGAGATTATCCCGTTCAATTGGGGCCAGAGGCCAAATTGAATTGTGCCATGACCACGCAATTGCAACGCTATTTTGCCGATGTGGTGCAGCCGCAAGCCTTGCGGCATTTGGGGCACTCTGTTGTGAAAGTGAAGGTTGCGGCCTCTTATGCCTGCCGACGGCGCAATGGGCGACGCAGCGGGAAATTTTCTGAACATGCCTTTATGAATGCGATGGATATTTCGGCTCTGACGCTTAGCGATGGCCGCACCTTGACGGTCAAGCGCGATTGGCGCGGGGTGGGGCGCGATGCTCGTTTCATGAAGGCGATCAATCGCGGGGCCTGTAAATATTTCACCACTGTGTTAGGGCCGGGGGGTGACAAATATCATCAGGACCATTTTCATTTTGATTTGGCTCGCCATGGTCGCAAAGGCACTTACAGGGTCTGCAAATAAAGATAAGGCCTTGGGTTTAACCAAGGCCTTTGAATTTTTATTCTGGGATGAAATATTTTTGTCAAAGCTTGATCCATGCCGCTTTGAGATTTTCATATTTTTCAAAGGCATGAAGAGAGCGATCAACGCCGTTGCCAGATTGTCTGACGCCTCCTAGCGGGGCTGTGACATCGGCTCCACTGAAGCAGTTCACCTGCACCATGCCTGATTTGATCCGTGAGATTGCCCGATGTGCCCGGGATATATCTTTGGTCCAGATGACCGATGAGAGGCCATAGACAGTCTCATTGGCAAAGGAAATGGCGTCCTCTTCTGTGGTGAAAGAGCGTGCGGCCAGCACCGGGCCGAAGACCTCTTGCTGCACGATATCCATATCGCCTGTTACATTGGCCAGCACGGTTGGCTGATGGAAATAACCACCGCTTTCAGTATGAAGGGCTTGTCCGCCGGTGCGTAGCTCTGCCCCTTGTTTTTGGGCGCGGGCAATGGCGGCTTTTGTTTTTTCCAGCTGCATTGCATTGGTCAGAGCGCCGGTATTATTTTGTAGGGATAATGGGTCGCCAATGCGCAAATTTTCGGCATGTTTGCAGACGGCTTTGACGAAATCCTCATAGATCGGTTCTTCCACCATCAAACGAGAGGCGGCAACGCAGACCTGACCATTGTTTCGAAAGATCGATGCGGCTGTTTCTGCCGCTGCCTGTTCCAGATCGGGGGCATCTGCAAAGACAAGATTGGGAGATTTGCCACCCAATTCCAGATAGATGCGTTTCATATTGGAGCGGGCGGAATATTCCAGCAATTTTGCACCAACAGCGCCAGATCCTGTGAAGGCCAGAACCTCGACATCCATATGCAAGGCCAAAGCCTCGCCAACGCTTGCCCCGCGTCCTGTTACCACATTGAGCACACCGGCTGGCAAACCCGCTTCTGCTGCCAGTTCGGCAATGCGCAAGGTTGAGAGGCTTGCTTCTTCGGATGGTTTTAGCACCACGCAATTGCCAGCAGCCAGAGCCGGAGCCAGTTTCCATGCTCCGATCATCAATGGGAAATTCCATGGAATGATGATGCCGACAACGCCCACGGGTTCTTTATGGATGAGAGAGAGCACATCCTTGCTTGTGGGGGTGATCTCACCATTGCGCTTATCGATGGCTTCGGCATAAAAGCGGATGGTGCTGGCTGCCATCAATGGCTCGCCCTTATAGGCCATGCGGATGTCTGTGCCGTTATCGCGCACGCCGGTGACCGCAATTTCAAGCGCGTTTTGTTCAATCAGTTCCGCCCATTTGAGCATGATTTTTTTGCGCTCAGACGGGGGTATCTGTGACCATGTGCCAGCTTCAAAACTGGCTTTGGCCGCTGCGACGGCCATGTCGATATCGGCTTTATCAGAGGCTGCCAAGCTTGATAGATGCGTGCCATCGATTGGGCTGGTGACATCCATTGTGGCGCCAGATTGGGCGTCTTGCCATTGGTTGTTGATGAAATTGCGCGCCGCTGGCACTGGCTTTGTCCGCAATGCATCAATGTCTTGTTGAAGAAGGGTCATGAGCCGTCTCAATCACGTTTGGAGAGAACCGGATTTGTGCCTGGATTGGAAAATCGAAGATCAATCCCAAGGCGTTTTAGGGCTTCATTGAAGACATCTTGCGGATTAAAGACATCCAGATGCAGCGCTTGAAGGCCAATGACAGTGCCGCCTTTTACATTGCGCATCTGATCGTCAATGAAGACGCATTGCTCTGCCTTCAGGCCCAGCTCGTCGAGGCAAAGTTGATAGGCTTCCGGTTTTGGTTTGAGAATGCGGGTATAGGTCGCATCGGTGATGACGTCGAAATCTTTTAGAAATGTCAGTTGTTCACGCAAGTCTTTGCCAAAAAACAGATCCAGTTCATTTGAGAGGATGGCAAGCTTTTTGCCGGCTTTTTTCACTGCATCAATCAGCATGGGCATTTCCGGGCGGATGATTTCGTGGGGGTTTTTGCCTCTGGCCCGTCTGACAAACTGGGACATTTGCGTCCAGTCTTCCCCCAGAAGTTTGCCGACTTCTTTGGTGCGGGCCAGCCAATAGTCCCGTTCGCTCATTTCATCGCGCTGCATGGCGGACCATAGCTCATCCTGTTCAGGATCAAACGGCCCCATCCATGTCAGGCTTCCCTCAGGTAGGCCGAGGGATTTTTCTGACATGCGATGGGTTTCGAACATGGTCAGCGTTACAACGCTGCCGAAATCCAGAAGAAGCGCTTGCGCTGGTTGATTAGTAATTTGCCCAGTCATCAATGGCCCTTTCTGCTTTCTCTGCGGGGAATTCTCTGTCCAGTCTCTCATAAGAGGCTGTGATGTCTTGGGCCTGCGCTTCAATCACCTCAACGGGGACAGGCCGTTCATAGGCGGAGCCCTTTACCTCATAGAGTTGGTCGATATGAAGAATTGCAGATTTGCGGAAGCGCAAGAGTTTTTCGAAAACCTCTTGATAGACATCTGGATCATAGAGGGAATCGCGCTTGGCGTCCGGCTCAATATTTTTTTGCTGATTATAGATCTGGCGGATAGATTGCCATTCTGCCTGAACGATATAGAGCGGTGCATCTTTGGCTTCCAGCTCATGGCGGGGATTGTCGATGGTCTGCTGACGCACAGCTTCAATTGCTGTTCTGACCTCGACAGTGGGGATGGGGGTGAACAGGATGATCTGATCACTTGCGAGCAAGGCTTCGGCCTCGTCATTCTGCGGCTGCATCAATTCCACAAAGCGACCGCCCATCACGGGCAATTCGACAATGAGGATATTGGCAGGATCGGGATTGGCATGATGCCATTTGACCACCGCCGAGCGCACCCAATATCCAACCGCTTTGCGAATGGCGGGATGGGTGAGATTGTCGACCTCAGGAAAACGGGCAAGAGCCGTTTCGGTTTCAAAGGAACGGCGGGCATCATCCCATTGCAGAGAATAGACGTTTCGCCCGGCGCTCCCAGCCATGATTGTCAGCTGTTGCAGAATGAAGCTTTTTCCAGAGCTTGGCAGACCGGCCACGAAGACCATTCTTCGCGATTTGACGGCTTCCATCATCTGGCTGCCAACAGAGGACTTTATGTCAATGACAATAGATTCTTCTAGCATCCTGTCCTCCTATCTGAATTGATCGACGCTTGGCATATCGCCGATTGGCACTTCAATGACGGTTGGCACATCGACGGTTTGTGCTTTGCGAATGGCGGCGCGCATCTCTTTGAGATCCTTTGCCAAAATGCCCTGAGCGCCAAAGCTCTCGGCCATTTTTACAAAATCGGGGTTATGCAGATCTGTGGCAATGACGCGGCCACCATAATTGTTTTTTTGCATTTGCTGCACATTGCCATATTGGTTGTTGTTGAACAGCAGGATGGTCAAGGGAATTTTGTGCTGAACGGCGGTTGCCAATTCCTGCACACAGAACATGAAGCCACCATCTCCTGTCACTGAGATAACTGGTACGTCGGGTTTTGCGACTTTTACGCCCAAGGCGGTTGGGAAGCCATATCCCAGTGTTCCCTGATAGCCCGTGGAGATATAGGTTCTTGGATTATAGACCGGATAGCAGATCCGGCTGGCGAAGCCGACTTGGGTCAATTCATCGACAAAGATGCCATCTTCTCCCAGTTCCTCGCGGATCACTTTCAGATAACTGAGTTGAGGCTCCAACACAGAGGAGCGTTTGGCCCAGTTTTCTTTGGCTGTGAGCAGCTCATCCTCACGAGAGGGGCGGGCAACATTTTCCACATCCAGTCGATTGATCAGCAAAGGCAGGGCTTGCTCTGCACGGGCGGTGATTGCCAGTTTTGGCTCATAGAATTTGTTGTGGGATGTTTCATCCACATCGATGCGAATGATGTCGGGCAGGTGCTTCTTTGACCATTTGCGGGCCGGAACGCGCATATTGGTACCAATTGCCAAGACCATGTCGGCCTTCATCCAAAGATCCTTGGCGGCTGGTTGATGCAAGGAATAGGGACTGCGGGCATCAACCACTCCCATGCCGGTGCGATAGCCTATGACGGGCGCTTGCAGCATTTCGGCCAGCAAGCGCACTTCTGTGCTGCATCCTTGTGCGCCGGAGCCAACAAAAATCATCGGATTTTTGGCTTTGCCCAAAAGCTTGGCCGCCTCTCTGACGGCCTCTTCATCCAGTTCTGGATAGCTTGGATTGACGGCATCAAAGTCAAGTGTGACATCGCCTTGTGCGGCCAAGATATCCATGGGGATTTCCAGTCCGACAGGACGGGCGCGGCCAGAGAGCATCTGCTGGAATGCTTGATGCATCAGGCCGGGGATTTCTGCCGGGCTATTGCCGCGTTCGGCCCATTTGGTCAAGGAGCGAATGATGTCGAGCTGATTGTTGATTTCATGCAATTCGCCGAAATCTTTGCCAATGACCTTGGAGTTGATTTGTCCGGTCAAACACATCAATTTGGCATTGAGGGCATAGGCTGTGGACATGGCGGCTGTTGCATTTAACAGGCCGGGGCCGGGCACGACATTGAACACAGTCGGCTTGTCGGAGGCCAGTGCATGGCCCATACCCATATAGGCTGCGCCTTGCTCATGGCGGGTATGAATGATGCGAAAATCATCGCGATTGTCGTAAAATGCGTTGTAAAGCCAGTCATTTTGCACACCCGGCAGGCCAAAGATGGTGTCGATACCAAGTTTGGTGAGGGATTTTACTACGGCTTCACCGCCGGTCATTGTTTTTGGCTGTGTCATGAGAGCAGTCTTTAAATCCTGGCTGATTATTTCAAAATATCTGAGAGGGCCGCAAGCAGGCGATCATTTTCGTTCGGTTTGCCAATGGTTGCGCGAATATGGGTGGGGAGATCGAAGGCAGGTCTTACCATGACACCCAGTGCTACCAATTTGGCCGTCAGCTCTTTGGCCAAGAGCGTGTCCGGGCATTGGAACATGACGAAATTGGACTGACTGGGCGCTGTTTTCAGTCCCAATTCTTTCAAGGCTTGGGAGAGACGTGCGCGTTCCACTGTGTTGTTGTCAACGGTCTGGGACAGATGGTCTTTGTCATTGATCGCTGCCAATGCGGCGGCCATGGAAACAGAATTGACGTGAAAGCTGCGTTTTTTGCTGCGAATTTTTTTGATGATATCTATCGGGCCAATGCCATAGCCAATCCGCATGCCAGCAAGGCCATAGGCTTTGGAGAAGCTATGGACAATGACGATATTGCGACCCTCTCGCACATATTTTTGCGCGTCTGGCAGATCGAACTCGGTGGCGAATTGATAATAGACTTCATCATAGATCAGGGTGACATGGTCTGGCAGAGCATTGAGGACTGCATCCAGAATATCCTGCCCGAAGAAGGTTCCGGTCGGATTGTTTGGATTGCACAGATAAACCAGTCTCGTGTCCTTGGTGATGGCTGAAAGAAGTCCCTCGACATCGACCTCATACTGATCGCCTTTTAAGGGCACCATATCAATGAGGGCATTTCGATTGCCGAGGGAAGAGCGATAGGCACCAAAACAAGGGGGACAGATGATGGCTCGCTCATTTGGGTTGATCAGGGCTTCTTCAATCAAGGCCAGTGTTTCAACGCCACTATTGGCCGAGAAGAAATTTTCTTCGCTCAATCCATTGCCGTGAAAGGCTGCAAGGGCTTCACGGATTTTCTTATCGTCCCGTTCAGGGTAAAAATTGGTTTGAGCGAGTGTCTGTTGTGCGGCTTCAATCGCTTTGGGAGAGGGACCGAAGGGATTTTCGTTTGATGAGAGTTTGGTGATCGGATGATCGCCTGCGAGGTTGGCAACTTCAGCAGCTGATAAGCCGGCCTGATAGGTTCCTTGTGTCGCTTGTCCCATGCTTTTTCCTTCTTTTCCTGTGGCGCTTTTCATCAAAGCTGCATTCTGCAAAAGGGCGCAGCTTTTGATCTGTTGCCCCTATTTTATGAAATTTTCCAGAAAAAGATGCCCTCTGAAAAAGGGGACAGACTGGGCGTTGTGTCTGACACATAAATGGTCACCATAATTCCGATTCTGCTCGCCAAGATCAGATGCTGGCCTTGAAAAGGTTAGGACGTAAACTCATAAATTTGGTGCATTTGGCGCTTAAATGGCCCGATATCGTGCGAAAAAGTGTGAAGGATGGGCTGGTTGCCCATTCAAACACTTTGACAAAGCGAGAGCGCGGCCATTTAAACGTCCGCAGGATAGGGCTAATTTTTTCTCCCACGTCGTCGCAAGGACTTGAAAATGAACCACATTGTCTGCATCCTTGCTCCTAGTGGGAGAAAAAATTAGCCTCTACCAAATCCATCATATTTATGAGTCTACGTCCTAATATGCTAACTATTTGTCGGCGTCTCTATCGTCTTGTCCCCCAAGGGGTGGGCTGGATTAAAAACGGAGAAGAAACGATCACATCATGACACTTGAATGGCATTTGCAGGGTGAAGGGTCACCGGATTTCATTGATATCGTGCTCAAATGCATGAAGGCGGCGGGCAAGGATCATTTCAACAGAGTGTTTTTGTCTGTCATTGAAAAGGTCATTCAGGCTGATCAATGTATGATTTATTCCTTTCGCAGTGAAATGCCGGATTGCTATCTCTCGTTTAACAGCAATCATCAGAAAAATGCCCTGCTTTTGGCTCAAAAATATCTCAGAGATGGCCATCAAAGTGATCCCCTTCGCCCAATCATTGAGAGTTGCCGTCATCATGATGATGTGCAATTGCGCAATCTCGCCGATCTGCGTCCTCAGATGTCAGAGGCATTTTACAAGACCTATTTTGAAGATCCGGGCATTGTTGATGTGATCTCGGTGGTTGCCAGTAGTTATGGTGATACCATTGTGATGAATTTCTATCGCTATGAGGAAAGCGGCCTCTTTTCCGTTAGTGAGAAAAGAATACGTCATCTCTTTTGGGATATGATTGCCCAGATTGTGCTGCTGCATTATTCCAAAGAGCAGACAGAGTCCCATAAAAGTCCGCTCTATACGCTCTCCAGCCGGGAGCAGGAGGTTTGCAAGCTTGTTCTTAAAGGTCTGACAACAGAGGCGATTGCCTGGCAGCTCGGCCTTACCGCCAATACGGTGACCACCTATCGCAAACGCTCCTATGAGAAATTGGGCATCAATTCCAAATCTGCCCTTTTTGCCCTTTGTCATGCCAATTAGAGCCGGGTGTCTTAAATCTTATTCATTATCAATGGGTTGAGGTTGTTTCTCTATTGCGTCATTTTGTCCCATTAAATAGGGGACATACAGATCTATCACCCCAAGCCTAAAGTCATTCCTTAATGAGAGGAGTGATGGTATGGCGATTAAAAATATTCTTGTCGCTTATAATGGCGGCGAAGCGTCCGATGCCGCACTCCATATGGGCGTGCAGATGGCCAATAAATATGATGCGCATCTAACCGGTATTATGGCGCATGGGGCTTCCAATATCACACGCAACATTCCCAAATGGCTTCTGGGGTCCGTTCATGCGTCCATTTCTGATATTGTTTTGAAGCGGACAGATGAGGTGGCCGCGAAATTTCAGTCTTTCATGGATGGCAAATTGCCGCTAGAGCGCGTGCATTGGATTGATGTCAAAGCCAATCCTGATCTCGCGGTGTCACATTATGCCCGTCTGTTTGATGTCACGATCGTTGGCCAATATGAAAATCTGTTGGCGGCGGATGAGCTGGAATTGCATCCCGACAGAATAGCCTATTCCTCTGGCCGCCCGATCATTGTGGTGCCAAAATGTCATCTGCCGATCAGTCATGAAGCGGGCAGCATCAATGAAAAAGCCGTTGTGGCATGGGATGGAAGACGTACGGCTGCGCGTGCTTTTTTTGACGCGATGCACATTCTGGAGACCAAATCCAATGTCACCATTGTGACTATTGAGGGGGCCAAAGCCGGTAAGGCGCAAGATCAGATTGATCTTCAGACAATTATGAAACGGCATGGTGTTGACGCCAAGCATCTTTACTTGCCCAGAACAGAAAAATCCATTGCGACAACCTTGCTGGATGTTTGCAAACAAGAGGATGCAGGGCTGCTGGTGATGGGGGCTTATGAGCATTCCAAATTGGCAGAAGATATTTGGGGTGGCGTGACCTCGCAGATGCTTGAGGAAACACATTTGCCGCTATTTCTATCACACTAAGGGTTCATGAGGGAGGATAACCATGACCTTGATGAAGAAAGTAACTACATTTGCAGCCGCTGTTATGCTGGGTTGTCTTCCAGCGGTTGCTGCTGACTGGAAGCCATCTGGGCCAATCACCATTCAGGTTGGTTTTGGATCCGGTGGGTCTACGGATACACTTGGCCGTGCCATTGCTGCTGAAATGGAAAAGCAAACCGGCTGGGATGTGATTGTTGAGAATAAGCCGGGCGGTGGTGGCGTGGCCATGTTTTCCGGTCTGGTCCGTGCCAAGCCTGACGGGCGCAAAATCGGTATGGGCGTTACCATTCCAACTCTGATGAATTTGGCCCTGCGTGGGGACAAGTTGCCTTTCAATGTCGATAGTTTCGATTATCTTGCAACTGTTGTTCTGGGGCCTTTGTCCATTCTTGCGCCAAAAGATGCGCCTTATAACACATTTGCTGAATTTGTTGCCCATGCCAAGAAAAATGGCGGTGGTCTGATTGGTTTTGATGCCAAGCCGCAGGAAATGATGATGCGTGCCGTCAACAAGACCGAAAAAGCCGGGTTTGACTATGTGTCGCACAAGAGTGGTGCAGAAATCATTCAGGGCCTGTTGGGTGGTCATATTCAAATTGGTTTTGGTGCTGGTGCCCATATCAAATATGTCAAATCCGGCCAGCTGAAAATGTTGGCGGTTGCGACCCAGACCAGACACGATTATTCTCCTGAGACAGAAACTCTGATTGAACAGGGCTATCCTTATTCTGTTGAGCCATATTTCTATCTGGCGGCTCCCAAAGGGCTTTCGGCAGAAGCCAAAGAGGCTTTGGCATCCGCTTTGGATAAAGCCATCACGTCTGATGCGCTGGCAGAATTGATCACCAATGTGATGTTCACGGTTCCAACCAATCTGGGGGCTGAGGGAACAAGTGAAAAGCTGAAATCCGGCCTTCATTCGGTTGAAGAATTGGTCGCGGCGACGAAGTAAGCAAATGGGCAAGCATCACCCGCCTTTTTTGGGGTGGTGCTTTTCGCTTTGGGAGGGGCGGATGAATGCAGAACGCTTGATGACGGCTCTGTTGCTGGTTTGCGGGCTGATTTTTCTCGTTGTGGTGATTCCGGCTCAAGTGGAAGAGGTGGATTATGGGCGTATTGGCCCTGGCACCTTACCTCGTGCGATTGCCATCATTGTGGTGCTTGCAGCAGGGATACAATTGCTTTGCTCTCGTGAGAGAGTGTTGATTGTACCGCTGGTTGTTCTGCGCAGCTTTGTCTTTGTTTCGCTGATTGTTGTCTCTGTCTATCTGATGTCTCTGGTCGGATTTGAATATATCGCGCCTTTGCTTGCTTTGGGCGTGATGCTGCTTATCGGTGAACGGCGCTGGTATTGGCTTGTGAGCGGATGCCTGATCATCCCGATCAGCAGCTGGTTGATTGTCGAACAAGCTTTGAACCGGGTTTTGCCTTAGGGTCTTTATCCCGGGTTTTCATATTCATACATCTTCATTGTAATGAGCGCCTTTTTCAGCAGGCAAGGCTTTGAGAGATGTCACAAGAGGGGGAAGAAAAATGCCAGAGCTATCCGTCATTTTAGCGGGCTTGTCAGACGCATTCACCCTTACCAATATACTGTTTGTCTTGTGCGGGATTATTGTTGGACAATTTGTCGGTGCCATGCCGGGCATCGGTCCAGTTATGACCATGGCAATCGCCATACCTTTTACCTTTGTTCTGAATCCTCTACCTGCGATTGGATTTCTGGTTGGGGTGAATAAAGGTGGTCTGATTGGTGGGGCTATTCCTGCTATTCTTATCAACACGCCAGGTACGCCGGACGCCGCGGCAACCGCTTTGGATGGTCATCCTTTATCGAAGAAGGGAAAGCCGCTCAAAGCTATGAAAATGGCGCTCTTTTCTTCGGTGACCGGCGATACATTCAGTGATATTGTTCTGATCTGTATTGCCGCGCCACTGGCCGTTATTGCGTTGAAGATGGGGCCGGTTGAGATTTTCGCACTGATGGTCTTTGCCTTTGCCGTTATTTCCGGCCTGATAGGCTCTTCTGTCATGAAGGGGATCATTGCAGCCGCCTTTGGGCTTTTATGCGCCTCGGTTGGTCTGGATCCAGAACATTCCACCCCCCGGTTCATTTTTGGCTTCTTTGATCTTTATGATGGTTTCCCTATTTCTTCTGTTGCCATTGGCTCTCTTGCGGTTTCGGAAATCATTGCCAGATTGGCCATGATGCGCGGTGAGGTGCGCCCTGCGGTGACTATTCCAAGGGACCAGCCTGTTGAGGATCGCAATGTCAGCTGGCGGGAATATTGGGCATGTCGTTTTACCCTGTTGCGGGGTGCTAGCATTGGCACATTCATTGGTGCCATTCCCGGTATGGGATCGACGGCCGCCGCTTTCATGAGCTATGCGTCCACCAAACAGGCGTCAAAAGATCCAGAGGCTTTCGGCAAAGGGGATTTGCGCGGGATTGCAGCAACAGAATCTGCCAATAGCTCGGTGGCAGGGGCTGATTTTATTCCATTGCTGACGCTTGGCTTGCCTGGCAGTGCGTCCGCTGCGCTTTTGATCAGCGCCTTTCTCGTGCAAGGCATTCAGCCGGGGCCTCTTTTGTTCGCAGAGCAGGGGCAGCTCATCTATGGTCTGTTTGGTGCCATGGTGATTGCAAATATCTGCAATCTGTTTTGCGGATTGTTCGGTTTGCGGCTTTGGGCAAAGTTGATTTCAGCGCCTGAATCCATTGTCTTTTCTTCCGCGCTGATTTTGTGTGTGATTGGTGTCTATCTGTCGACCGGCGGTGTCTTTGGCGTTTATGTGATGCTGTTGTTTGCCTGCATTGGATTGGGCATGAATGCGATGGGCTATCCTGTTGTAGTCTTTATCATCACCTTCTTTTTGGGGCCTCGGTTTGAATTGTCCCTTGGTCAGAGCTTGACGATTTTAAAAGGCGACTGGACCAATCTGATCAATCATCCCATCGCCTTAATCTTGCTGATCTTGTCTGTTGGTGTTGTCTATTGGCTTGGCATTGTGAACCGAAGCCCGGAACCTGATTTGTGAGCTGACAATAAGTGCCCATTATGGGCACTTATTGACTTGTTGGCACTTATTGAGGCATTTCTACGCCACGGACAACGGCAGGGCGTGCGATAAAACGATCGTGGAAGTCTATTACATTTGGGCATTTCTCAATCTGGACGAGCTCTCCTGCCTCATAGAAGCCCAATAAGGCCCTCATCCATGCCCCGATATTGATATCTGCGATGGAATAGTCTTCTCCCATAATCCATGGGCGGTCTTGCAAACGCTTTTCCAGCACGTTGAGCAAACGCTTGGCTTCCTCAACATAGCGCTCGCGTGGGCGGGGGTCCTCGATCTCTTTGCCGGCGAATTTGTGAAAGAAACCAAGCTGGCCAAACATTGGGCCAATGCCGCCGACCTGAAACAGGAGCCATTGGATGGTTTGCCAGCGCATTGCCCGATCCGCGGAGATAAGCTTGCCGGTTTTGTCAGCCAGATAAAGCAATATTGCGCCACTTTCCCAAAGGGGCATAGGGCGATGGCCCGGCCCATCGGGATCAATGATGGCGGGCAATTTGTTATTTGGGTTTAAGGAGAGAAATTCCGGGGTCATCTGATCTTGAGCACCAAAATCAATCAGATGATATTCATAGGGTAAGTTCAATTCCTCAAGCGCGATTGATATTTTTGCGCCATTGGGGGTTGGCCGGGAATAAAGCTGGATCCGATTTGGATATTGTGCAGGCCAGCGTTTTGTGATCTCAAAATCGCTCAGGTTGGACATGATTTCCTCCATATGAAATTCCGGGGTCTGAGCCTAAATGTTGGCACTGGTTTTATCACCCTGTCTTTGATTCCTTCAATCGGTATGGTGATGTGATTGGTGTTATTTTGATTGTGCCACTATGGCCATGATGCCAATTTGCAGGCAACAGCCTTTAGGCAGCTCGCTGATATGCGCATGACGGGCCGGACGGTGCGCTTCATCTGGATAGAGCGCGAGCCAATGCGGGTTTACCAATGGGCGCTCAGACTTGTCGGCAAAATATAAATCCACCTTAATCACATCCTGCAAATTGGCTCCCGCCTCATGGAGCAGGGTTTGCATATGCTCAAAGGCAAGTGCGATTTGCTCTTCTTTGGTGGCGGGCCAGTCGTCGCTCTCTGTAATCTTTCCCATAATGGCAGAACTGACCAACAGACCATGATGCATGGCAGCTGTGGGGACAGGATTTTTATGTCGGGGCAAGTTGGCTGGATTGAGTGAGCGGACCATCAGGCGCCCCCTTTTTGATGCTGGATCGGGTTGGACAGGGTGCCCAATGGCTCAATGCTGATTGAGATTGTGCCCTGTTCCTCGCCAATCAAAAGGCTTTTATGGCCTCTTGGAAAGCGTCCGGCTCCTTTGCCTGTTGTGCCAAAAGAGATGAGATCTCCCGGTTCCAGTGTGAAATAGCGGCTGGCTTCTGCGATGCATTCTTCAATGGAAAACCGATAATTGCCTGTATGATCGCGTGTGAAAATCTCTTCATTGAGTTTTCCTTCAACGCTCAGATCATTGGGATTGTCGATTTCATTTGCCGTTGTGATCCAAGGTCCCATGGGGCCGAAGGTATCGGTGCCTTTTGAGCGGGTGTGATACACATAATAGGCATCTGTATCCTCTGGTCCATTGAGGTTGCGCCAAGTATAAAATTCCGGTCTTGCCATATCCTGATCATAGGTGACAGCGATGGAATCTTTTTGGAATTTGAGACCATGGGATGTGACGTCATTATGGATCAGATAGCCAAAGACATGATCCAGCGCTTCATTGACTTCAATATGCTTAGCGCGTTTGCCAATGACCGCGCAGAGCTCTGGTTCAGGAATAACAGCACCCCAATCCGGGTCAACAATGATTGGCTTGTTATGCGCTTGCAGGCACGAGGGGGGTTTTAGGAAGAAATTGGGAACGCCCGGATCTCGATGGGCCTTTTTCATCAATTCTTTGTTGTTAAACGCCACGCCCAGAATTTTTGATGGTGTTTTGAGTGGTGGAGCCCAAGTGATTTCGTCTTCGTTGAGGCTTTTCAGGTTTGAGGTGATTGCCTCTAACTTTGCGCATAAATCCCCATGGTTGGGCGCATTTGTGATGAGATCAATCAGTTGATCGGGCGGGGGGATCTCAAGATTTTTTGCTGCTTCTGATAAGAGATGGACTGAACCGGTCGCAGAGCGGAAAATCGGGGTCGGTTTATTGTCTATGATGGCCGTTGCAAATTTCATGATTGCGCTCCTACCAGTTTTTCAGAAAGTCTTCCAAAGTGACGGGCGTTGCTTCCATCACGGGCTTTTTGACCACGACAGTTTCAAATTCGGTGGCTTCGAAGAACCATTTTTTGGGAGCAGGGAAGCCCCAGAGCTGTGAGCGTCTGGTATCGCTCAATTCCCAACGCTTTGGCGCATGATCGATGTCGATGACATTGTAATGGCTGGTGAAAAGCTCGATGCGATTGCCATCAGGATCGCGGAAATAGAGGAAAAAGGCATTGCCAATGCCGTGACGACCCGGTGCGCGGTCCATGCTATCGGCCAGTCCAAGGGATGCCATGACATCGGCTGCATGAATGACATTGGCGATTTCGGGTGTGTGATAGGCAAAATGATGGAGCCGGGGGCCGGGGCCATTGCCAAAGACAACATCTTGCGTGTTGTTTTTGCGTTTTAGCCAGACACCCCACATTTCGTCTGTGCCATCTTTTGCCGTATATTCGCTGAGGCGAAAGCCCAAATCATTATACCAAGTATAAGCGCCTGCAACATCATGACAGGCGATCTGGATATGATCGAGAAAGGCCAGTTTGCCGCCTGCATGGGTGTGGAATTTCTGCATTCTGCATGTGTCCTGATCCATTGTGGCGCAAAATTCAATGGGGACGCCAACACCATCATTCAGACGCAAGGTCAGGCCCTGATTTGGACGCTCGACAAAGCTGGCTGTCTCCCCTCTGGCATTGAAATAGTCATGGGCGGCTTTGATGTCTTCATCGCTGAACATGCGATAGCCGATATGTCGGCACAGGCCCGGGCCGTCTGAGGTGGTTTTTTCAAAAATAAGGGAATGGTGGCTGTTTTCTTCGATAGCACGCAGGCAAAGGCGCTCGCTATCCTGTTCTGTGACTTCAAAGCCAAGACCGGTCTCGTAGAAATAGCGGGTTTTATCCAAATCACGGCTGGTCAGGACGATGTGACTGAGGCGGGTGATGTTGAAAGGCGGATTTGGATTGGGGGTAAGTATCGTCATAATTTCCTCATACTGATTGGTTGATGAGATCAGCCGGGGCTATGGGAGAAGCTTACAATAAGAGCAGAGGAGCAGAAACAGGACTTCCTTTTAATTTCATTGTGTGAAATTAAAAGGAAGGGCTAGGCTCAGGGCCCATTAATTTTGCTTATTCTGCGAGAGCAGTTTTGCGCAAGGACAAGGAGAAAAATCGCGACAATGTGGTTCATTTTCAAGATTTTACGACGCAGTTCATTGCGCAAAAATGCCTCGCCCTTCGGGTTTGTCTTGAAGCACTCATCTATCGAACCAAGAGCTGCAAAAAGGGAACCACCCTTATTTTACTCTTGGTTCTTCTATCTGAATGCTTCAAGACAAACAGAATAGGCTAAATTAATGAGTTCTGAGCCTATGAGGTGGAGATCTGGGTTTGGTGCCGTCCTTTCATGTGATCCGATCTGTAGAACGCAGTTTTCTGATTTTGCAGATCATGAATAAGAAGCCGGTTTCAACAGTGACAATGCTGAGCGAGGAAAGTGGCTATGCACCGGCAACAGTGGTGCGTATTCTCGAAACCTTGAGCCAACTTGGCTATGTCGCACAGATCGACAGGCGGGTTGGGTATGTCTTGACCGAAAAATGCATGGAATTAAGCGCAGGCTATCACGGGGTGCCGGTCTTTGTGCTTGAGGCGGCCAAACTTCTTGAAGAGCTGACCAATCAATTGCTCTGGCCGGTCGCTTTGGCCACTTTGGATGATCTTTATATGGTGGTGCGAACATCGACCATTCCGCAAAGTCCGCTCTCTCATACGCATTCGACCGTGCAAAAGCGTCTGGACTTGCTCACCCGTGCCCATGGGCGCTGTTATCTGGCTTACTGCTCTGACATCGAACGCACCCATTTGCTCAATAAACTGGTGGATGCCACTTTCACGCAGATGAGTGTTGAGGAGTTATCACAATGGCTTGATCCTATCTTGGAAAAAGTCCGCCGACTTGGTTATGCCGAGCGCGATCATGCCATTGATCCGCAAACAACAACGCTGGCGGTGCCGGTCATGAAAGGCAGCAATGTTATTGCGACGATTGGTTTGACGTTTTTTCGAGGGGTTGCAACGGATCGGTTGGAGATTGCTGAGAAATTGCATTTGGTCGCAGAAAAAATTGCCAAATTATAGCGTCTTTTTCATTGCATTAGGCGATGCTCTTCTTTGCTCATTCAGCCCTTGATGGATGTGACTATCCATTCCTGATCCTTATGATCAAAGACAGGATTTGCAGCCAATAGGTCTATATTTGATGGTCTGATTTTGGAGCATTTTGACATGCCCAAAAGTGGTTTCACAATTGGTTGTCATCGATTGGCTTTTTTGCTGTCGATGCTCATTGAAAGCGTGAATTTTTCGTCAAAAAAATCCTAAGTTGCTGATTTTAAACATTTTAATTTTCTTTGCAAATTGAGATTTAAATGTTATTGTGACCGGTAACATATTGGGAGGAACGAGGAACAATGCCCAAAATTCAATTGGATAACCTCGTAAAGCGTTACGGGAATTTTGAGGTTCTTCATGGAATTAACCTCGAAATGGAGGAAAACGAATTTACCGTTTTCGTTGGGCCGTCTGGCTGTGGCAAGTCAACCACCTTGCGTATGATTGCAGGGCTTGAGAGCGTCTCAGATGGTGAAATCTATATCGATGGAAAGCCGGTCAGCGGGCTGGAGCCCAAAGCGCGGGATCTGGCGATGGTGTTTCAGGATTATGCGCTCTATCCGCATATGAATGTGGCGCAGAATATGTCTTTTGCCTTGCGTCTTCAGAAGGCCCCAAAATCAGAGATTAATGCGAAAGTCAAAGATGTTGCCAAGATGCTTGGATTGACCGATTTCTTGCATCGCAAACCCGGTGAGCTTTCTGGAGGTCAGCGTCAGCGCGTTGCGATGGGGCGTGCGCTGACCCGCGATAGCAGCACATTCCTTTTTGATGAGCCGCTCTCGAACCTTGATGCCAAACTGCGCGGACAGATGCGGGCAGAATTGGCTCTTATGCGTCAAAAAGTGAAGAAAAACATGATCTATGTGACGCATGATCAGATTGAGGCGATGACTTTGGCCGACCGCATTGTGGTGATGCATGGGGGTTACATCCAGCAGCAGGGCAGCCCGGAAGAGCTTTACAAGCGCCCGGTTAACAAGTTTGTTGCAGGATTTTTGGGATCGCCTCCAATGAATTTCCTTGATGCGGAGCTGAAGGATATTGACGGCACCTTATGCGTCATGGGGGCGGGTTTTCAGATTGCTTTGCCTGATGGCTATCGCAGCCGCATCCCTGCCTCGGCCAATGGTCTTGTGACCTTGGGGATCAGGCCTTCAGACCTTACTTATGCGCCAGAAGCTGAAGAGGATCAGAGCTTTGATCTCAAAGTGGTGGTCTCGGAATATATCGGCGCTCAATCCGTTCTGATTTGTGATTGTGCCGGGCAGAAGGTGGAAGTCGAGCTTAAATCTGACACACCGATTGCGCTTGGCAAACAGCTTCGATTTGAGGTGAACAAAGACGCTATTCATTTATTTGATCGCGAAACTGAAGCCGCATTTTAAGCGGCATAGAACAGCAGTGGAGGAGTATATGCTGAGCTATTTGAAGAAGGCAGGGATGGGCGTCGCGGCCTTGGCCCTGTCGACAAGTATGACGCTTGCCAACCCATATAAAGATTATGCAGGCGAAACGCTTGTCGTCAATTTCCCGGCGCATCCACATTTTGATGCCGTGATGAAGGTTCTGCCGGAATTTACCAAGGAAACTGGCATTCGGGTCGAAGTTGATCAACTGCAATATCTGAAAATGCGGGACAAGCAGACCCTTGAGCTGACCAAGAATAAAGGCGATTATGATCTGATTGCTTATGTGGTATTTTCCAAGGCTGATTATGTTTATGCAGACCAGCTGGAAAATCTTGCCAAATATTTCATGAATCCCAAGCTTGCAGATCCCGGCTATGATGCGAAGGATCTGATTGATGGCTATGTTGGTAATATTGGTGTTGCCGGTGGTGCCAAAGGCTATTTGCCCGGTCCGACAGGCTCTTTGTTTGGCATTCCGTTTGGTTCTGAAACATCCATTTTGGGATATCGCAAAGATATCTTTGAAAAGCATGGTCTGAAAGTTCCTGCCAATTATGATGAGCTTTTGGATATTGCTTGTAAAATTCCCCAGCTTGAGCCGGGTATGGGTGGGTTGGCCTCTCGCGCGGCCTCCGGTCATCATGCATCCCATGCTTTCTTGCTGCATCTTGCGCCGTTGGGCGGTCGCATTTTTGACGACAAATGGAACCCGATTGTGAATAATGAAGCCGGTGTGAAGGCGGCTGAAGCTCTTAAAACGATTGTTGGATGTGGTGCGGAAGGCGCGCAGACCTTTGGCTTTGCAGAGGCTGGTGCCTCCTTCTTGCAAGGCAAATCTGCCATGTTCCTTGATTCAACCGTCTTTGCCGGTCAGGTGAATAATCCATCCAAATCCAAAGTGGTTGGCAAAATCGCTTGGGCGCCGCATCCTGTAGGGATTCGGGCTGGTTCACAAACTGGCGGCTTTGGCATCGGCATTCCTGCCAATGCCCAGAATAAGGAAGCGGCTTTTTTGCTGATGCAATGGTTGACCAGCAAAAAAGCTGACAAAATGATTGCGATTTCAGGTGGCAATCCGTCTCGCTTCTCGACCCATGCTGACCCTGAGGTTCTGGCTGTGCATCCGCATCTGGCTGTCTTTGGTGAAGCTTTGAAACATGCTGACCCTGACTGGCGTCCGATCATTCCGGTTTGGGGCAAAATCAATGCAGATATTGGCACATCGCTGTCTAAAGTTCTGACAGAAGGTGCTGACATCAAAACAGCGCTTGATGGTGTTGCGGAGCGTGCACGCGGCATCATGAAGGATGCCGGATATTATACCTGGAACTAACCTTCCCTCAAGGGTGACGGGTTGATGACTGCGTCACCCTTTTAGGGCTTGGGCTTATTCTTCTGAAAGATTTGGTCTGAAAGCGTCAGGGGCTGTCGTTGGTCGAGCGGCTGTCTGGATGTCTGAATTTCAGAAGTCTGAGTGCATGGCTCTTCATGACCCACTCTAAACTTGAGGGCCTCGTTGATGAGCGCTGTAGCAAGAGCCAATAGGCTCACTCCGTATATGTTTCTTGCGCCTGCCGCCATTGTGCTGGTTTTTGCGCTGCTCTATCCGATTGGATATATGGTCTATGCCAGCTTTCTTGACTGGAGCCCAAGTCAAAGAATTGGTCAGGCGGAGTTTATTGGCCTGCGCAATTACGCAAATTTGCTGACTGATGCGGCTTTTCTTGAAAGTTTTTGGGTGACGATCAAGTTTTCTGCGGTTGTGGTCACCCTTGAAATGATTATCGGTGTTGGCCTTGCCTTGCTTTTGGATCGCAATATCAAAGGCATGTCCTTGTTGCGGACAATTTTCATTTTGCCGATGATGATTGCCCCTATCGTTGTCGGTCTGATGTGGCGCTATATGTATCATCCGACGGTTGGGATTTTTAACCGAACCATCAAATCTATGGGATTTGAAGAGGGGATTCCTTGGCTCTCGGACAGCACATGGTCCTTTATCGCTGTTGTCATTGCAGATGTTTGGCAGTGGACGCCGTTTATTTTCATTCTTGCTCTTGCGGCTATGCAATCCCTGCCACGCTCGGCGCTGGAAGCTGCCGAAATTGATGGGGCGAGCGAGTGGCAAAAAATCATCCTGATTAAAATTCCGCTGATGATGCCGGTTTTGATTGTGACGCTTTTGTTGCGTCTGATTGATGCCTTCAAAGTGCTGGAAGTGATTATGGTTCTGACCAATGGCGGACCGGGTCTTTCAACCGAGATTGTGGCCTTGCGGATTTTCCGTACTGCTCAGGAATTTCAAGAGCTGGGCGAAGCTGCTGCCATGTCCAATCTTTTGCTGCTCATGCTCATGGCCCTGACGATCTGCATGTTTATGTATACGAAAATTCAAGAAGTCAGCGCCGCACGGATGCGCAAAACAGCCCAGAAAGAGGATGAGTAAGATGTCAGCTTCCGGTGAGAAACAAAATCCAGCTTTTTATGCGCTGTTGGTTGCTTTGGTCGTTATGTCGGTGGGACCGATTGCCTTGATGTTGGCAACCTCGTTTAAAATGAATGTCGACATTTATGACGAAAGCATTTCGGCTTTCTTCTTCACGCCTACGATCAGAAATTATGAAACGGTGCTTTGCAATGTGTTGTGGTATGCGCCAGAGCATGTCGATTATTGTGATCCGACTTTTGGGCGTGCATTGGGCAATTCTCTTGTGATTGCCATTGTCTCGACAGCCCTGACTTTGGTGATTGGGTGCATGGCTGCCTATTCACTGGTGCGTTTCAAATTTATGGGGCGGGATACGGTTTCAATCACCACCCTGATGATGCGCATGGTGCCGCCTGCGGTTCTGTTGGTTCCGGTCTTTGGGATTTGGACGTTCCAGTTTGGTCTCGATCAATCCTATGCTGGTATTATTCTGGTTTATACCGCGATGAATTTGCCATTTGTGATCTGGATTTTGCAAAGTTTTATTGTGCAAGTGCCTATCCAGCTGGAAGAAGCTGCGCGTATGGATGGGGCAAATCCGATGCAAGTCTTCTTCATGGTGGTTTTGCCAATCATCAAGCCGGGCCTGGCGGCTGCGGCAATCTTTACCTTCCGTATTGCCTGGAACGAGTTTTTGTTGGCCAATGCCCTTTTGGGGCGCTCTACGCGCACAGTGCCGGTCACTATCGTTAATTCGATCACCGAATATGATATTGACTGGGGTGTGATTATGGCCACCGGCATGTTGCTGGCCGTGCCGCCGATCCTCTTTACCTTTGTTGCGTCCCGCCAGATCATTACTGGCATGACGGCTGGAGCGGTCAAAGGCTGATGCTGGATTGGTTGCTCGCTCCTATTGATCCGATGCGTGCGCATGAGGTTGGGTTTGCCCTCTCTTGGCACGCGCGGTTGATGACCCTCGCTTGGGGTGTTCTGGCCCCCGGCGCAGTCGTTGTGGCGCGCTATTTCAAAATCGTTCCATGGCAAGATTGGCCGAGGGAGCTTGATAATAAAATCTGGTGGAATTGCCATTGGATGGGGCAGCTTCTGGCCTACATGCTCTCTCTGGTTGGTCTTGGTTTGATTTTGTCAGCAGACCAGCCTGATGGGGCGAGGGATGTGTTGCATTATGCCCTTGGCTACAGCGTTTTGGGGTTGGGCACGTTTCAGGTTTTGCTGGGGTTTTTTCGTGGCAGTAAAGGTGGGCCAACGGCCAGACATGAGAATGGAAGTTTGAACGGCGATCACTTTAACATGTCCCCATGGCGCTTGATGTTTGAATTTTTGCACCGGGTTTTTGGCTATCTCTGCCTGCTTTTGGCGGTGTTTGCCATCGTAACAGGATTATGGTCTGCCAATGCTCCGGTCTGGATGTGGCTTGTGATCGGTGGCTGGTGGTTGCTGTTGATCTTGTTGTCTGTGGTTTTGCAATCTCGCGGTTATGCGATCGATACTTATCAAGCCATTTGGGGGCCTGATCCGAGCCTTCCGGGCAATCGCATTGCCAAGGCTGGCTGGGGCACGCGGCGCCCGGATGATGTGGATGATACTCAATGTTTAAAAGGAGTTGAATGATGTTTGGACAGTTGGAGGGGACTGGATTTGAAACCATTCATCCTGAATTCAATCAGTGTTTTATCGGTCATGCCAGAGTTGAACGGCTTTGGACCGGGGCGCGTTGGTCCGAGGGGCCTGTCTGGTTTCCCGCAGGGCGCTATCTTTTGTGGTCAGACATTCCAAATAACCGGTTGATGCGCTGGGACGAGACCGACGGATCAGTTTCGGATTTTCGCACGCCTTCGAACAATAGCAACGGCAATACAGTGGATGGGCAAGGCAGGTTGGTGTCTTGCGAGCATCTGACCCGCCGGGTAACCCGCACAGAGCATGATGGTTCGGTGTCGGTGATTGCCCATTTGGTGGATGGCAAGCGGTTGAACTCGCCCAATGATGTGGTTGTCAAATCTGATGGGTCTATTTGGTTCACTGATCCGTCTTATGGGATCATGATGGATTATGAGGGGGATCGGGCGACGAGTGAAATCGGGGCCTGTCATGTTTATCGCTGGGATCCTGAAAGTCATGAAGTGGTTGCTGTTGCGACTGATTTTGTGAAGCCAAATGGTCTTGCTTTTTCGGCAGATGAAAAAACATTGTTTGTCTCTGATACAGGGGGAACCCATCAAGAGGGTGGTCCTGCTCATATCCGGGCGCTTTGCGTTACAGAGGATGGAAAAGGGCTATCGGGTGGCGATGTCTTTGCCGAATGTGAAAATGGGTTTTTTGACGGGTTCAGGCTGGATCGGGACGGGCGCATATGGAGTTCTGCTGCGGATGGTGTTCATTGCATCAATCGTGAAGGGGTGTTGATTGGCAAGATTCACATTCCAGAGATTGTCGGCAATGTCTGTTTTGGCGGGCCAAAACTCAATCGCTTGTTCATTGCTGCGACCAGTTCTCTTTATTCCATCTATCTGAATGTCAATGGGATCAAATGATGATGTGTTTTGCAGACACGGAATGAGCGCGCCTTTGTAGAGACACTTTCAAGACCGGGTTGAGAAGGCTCGATATCTGTTGATCGGGGATTGATGATTTTATTTGTGACCGGTAACATATCGATAGGTCACATAACAACTATCTTAGGAGATGATCGTGACGCAATCCATGATGCTGATCGAAAAATGCAGCCACTGTGTCAGTTGGTATAATATTGAGACAGGAGCTTTGCAGGGGCGTTTGGCTTTGCCGGATTACCCCCATGAATTTGTTGTCGATCAAGACTTTCACTATGCCTATATCGGCCATTATGGTGTCCAGAATTCTGGCATTGATGGCACGGATGGGCGTTTGGTGATTGTGGTTGATATCCGCAAACAGGAAATTGCTCATATTTATGATCTGGGCGAACATGCGCGCCCTCATGGCATTGATTTGGACGCTCAAGGGCGGCTTTATGTGTTGTCTGAATGGAGCGGTCATCTGCTTGTCAAAGAAAATCCGCGCGCCTTTGATCAAGGCTGGGATCACATCACCCCAACGGGTGGAACTAAATGTCATCTGTTCGCGCTGACCGGTGATGGGCGTCGTGCTTATTCGATGAATTTGACATCAGGGGATGTGAGCGTTTTTGACCCCTATGATGCCGCTATTGCGCCCATTTCGATCAAAACAGGCGAGAAGCCTGAGGGTCGTTGCCTGCGCGAAGAGGCTGGCATTCTTTATACCTCCCAACGTATTTCCAATAATGTTGCGGTTATCGATACCGAAACATTGGAGATCAAACGCTCTTTCCCAACGCCCAATGATCCTTGCCGGATATATTATGATGCAAAGCGTAACCGTCTGGTGACCATGAATCATTTGGGCGGTTCTTTTTCGGTCTTTGATGAAGCAACCGGCGAGATGCTGCATGAGCAAAAGACCCCGGCAAATCCGCTTGCCTTATGCATTGATGATGAGGCGGCCTATGCCTATATCGCGATTGATTGCGAGCAGGTGCAACGCTTTAATCTTGATACATTTGAGGTTGTTCAAACGTTCGATACCGGCAAAGAGCCTGACGTGATGGTCATCTTGCCGGATGGATTTTCTGATCATTGGGAGCAGAAGCCATGACCAAGCCTCGCATTGCCATCGTGCCGGGGGATCCCTCTGGCATTGGGCCTGAATTGATTGCAAAGCTGGTCAATGAAGACGCCCTTCTTGATCATGCAAATATTTTGCTGGTTGGCGATAGCCACCTTTGGCAACAAGGGGCGGCACAGGCGGATCTGGATGTGCCTTTAAACACAATTGCTGAGGTTGATATTGCTGATCAGCAGGGTTTGTCACATTTGGAGATGCATACAATTGATCCTGCCAAGGTGCGTGTTTCGCAAGTCAGCGTTGAAGGGGGGGAGACATCGCTTCGGTGTTTGGACAAGGCGCTTGATTTGTCCCAAGAAGGTCTGGTGGATGGTGTCCTCTTTGCGCCTTTTAACAAGGCTGCGATGACATCAGCCGGTCTTAATGCAGAAGATGAGCATAGATATATGGCCAAATATCTGGGTTATGAGGGCTATCATTCCGAGATTAACGTGTTGGATGATTTGATGACAACCCGCGTGACCTCGCATATCGGCTTGAAGGATGTGGCAGCCAATATCTCGCAAGAGGGCATCTTAAAAGCGATCAATCTGGCGTATGAAACATTGCGAAAAGCTGGCCATATGCATCCCAAAATTGCTGTTGCTGCCCTGAACCCACATGCGGGTGATCATGGAAAATTTGGCCGAGAAGAGATTGATATTCTTGAACCTGCCGTCAGAAAAGCACAGGAAAAACAGATGAATGTGACAGGCCCATGGCCCTCTGACACTGTTTTTCTCAAAGCCAAAGCCGGTGAAGTGGATGCGGTGGTGACCATGTATCATGATCAGGGGCAGATTGCGATTAAGCTCATGGGGTTTGAGCGCGGGGTGACGGTTGCAGGTGGTTTGCCTATTCCGGTGGCAACCCCTGCTCATGGCACTGCCTTTGATATTGCTGGACAGAACAAAGCCAATCTAGGCGCAACGCGGCAGGCTTTTGATCTGCTGGTGCGTATGGCCAAAACGCACCGTGCTGATCGTGGTGTGGTGTAAGGAGAGATTTCCCATGACTAAAATTAAATCTGTGCGCACACGCCTATGGAACTGGACAGGTCCGACCGTTCCGCCAACCGGTAATTTTTGTACCAATGCTTCGGATATTTTATGGGACAAAGGCGATGCCATGTCGTCTTTTCGGTTCCATAGTTGGCTCACGTGCGAAATTGAAACGCAAGATGGCACTGTTGGGATTGGCAATTCAGCCCTTGCGCCCAGCGTTGTCAAAGCTGCGATTGACACTTGGTATGCCCCTATGGTGATTGGCGAGGATCCGTTTGATTATGCCTATATCTGGGAGAAAATGTATCGCCGCTCTCATGCTTGGGGACGCAAGGGCATTGGTATGACCGCAATGTCTGCGATTGATCTCGCAATTTGGGATTTGATGGGCAAATTATCCGGCAAGCCGGTGTTTAAGCTGCTTGGGGGGCGGACCAAGGAAAAAATTCCGGTTTATTATTCCAAGCTTTATTCTGGCCCCATTGAGACCATGCAAAGGGAAGCAGAAGAAGCCAAGAAGCATAATTATACGGGTTATAAAATGCGCTTTGGCTGGGGGCCCAAAGATGGCATGGCCGGAATGCGTGAAAATCTCAAGCGCGTTGAGGCCGTGCGCGAGGTCATTGGCTATGATGTCGATTTGATGCTGGAATGCTATCAGGGCTGGAACCTTGATTATACGAAACGCATGTTGCCCAAATTGGTCAAATATGAGCCGCGTTGGTTGGAAGAGCCGGTGATTGCCGATGATATTGAGGGTTATCGCGAACTGAATGCGATGAATATTGTGCCAATCTCAGGGGGTGAGCATGAATTTTCAGTGATTGGTTGCAAAGATCTGATCGAGAAAAAGGCTGTCAGTGTCTTGCAATATGATACCAATCGGGTGGGCGGTATTACGGCTGCGCAAAAGATCAATGCCATTGCCGAAGCGTTCCAGATACCGGTCATACCTCATGCAGGTCAGATGCATAATTATCATCTGACTATGGCCAATGTGAATTGCATGATTGCGGAATATTTCCCGGTTCATGATGTTGAAGTGGGCAATGAGCTTTTCTACTACATTTTTGAGGGAGATCCTGAGGCTGTAAATGGGTTTTTGGATCTGGATGATGATCTACCGGGTTTGGGCATCACCATCAGCGAAAAGCACCTAGATAATTTCGAAATAGAGGAAGCACTATGTCGGTAAGCTATACAGGCATTTGGCCGGTTGCACCCACTGCATTCCATGAGGATGGGTCGCTTGATCTGGAGGGTATGAAGCGGGTGCTGGATTGCTTGATTGATCAGGGGGCAGACGGGATTTGTATTCTGGCGAATTTCTCGGAGCAATTTTTGCTGGCAGATGATGAGCGTGCGCTCTTGACCAGCCTGTGTGTCGAGCATATTGTGGGCCGTGTGCCTGTGATTGTGACCATCAGCCATTATGCGACAAGAATTGCCGTGGAGCGGGCGCAATTTGCCAAGGATCTGGGCGCAGATATCGTGATGATGATGCCCCCCTATCATGGGGCTTTGCTGAAAGGATCTGCACAACAGACCTATGAACAATTCAGGGCTGTTGGTGAGGTGGGTCTTCCAATCATGGTGCAAGATGCCCCTTTGTCAGGGGTCGATTTGCCTGTGCCGCTTTTGGTGAAGATGGCGCAAGAGATTGATATGGTGAAGCTCTTTAAAATCGAATGCCCAAGAGCTGCCAATAAGCTGCGTGATTTGATTGCAATGGGTGGTGATGTGATTGAAGCGCCGTTTGATGGCGAAGAAGCCATCACCTTGCTGGCCGATCTTGATGCCGGGGCGCGTGGCTCCATGACCTCTGGTATGATTGTGGATCAGATCAAACCTGTTTTGACCCATTATCATGCAGGCCGTCTTGATGAGGCAACGGAGGCTTATAGCCGTGTTGCGATGGCAATCAATCATGAAAATCGTCAATGTGGCTGGTTGAGCTGTAAAGCGGCCATGGTGGAAGGGGGCGTTATTCAATCCGAGGCGAGCCGTCATCCGATTGAGCCGCTGCATCCGGCAATTCGTGCGCGCTTGATTGCGCTTTTGGAGCCACTGGATCCACTGGTCCTTAAATGGGGCAAATAGCGTTCTGGATCACACAAAACTGATAGAGCGGGGCAGGGCAAGCTTGAGCTTTGCCCTGTTATGGTGTTCTGTATGCAAAAATTTGGTCCGGTTGTTGGTGTGCGGTTCGGATGTCGGATTTGCATGATTGTGATCGCCATGAAAGTGCTTTAATCTTCGCATGAGTCGGAGAATGATATGGGCCGAAGAAACCCAGAGCACAAACCTGTTACCATGCGCGATGTTGCCAAGGCAGCTGGCGTATCGCGTATGACTGTTAGTCGTGCGTTGAAAAAAGACAGTCCCATTTCCACAGAGACGCGCGAATATATTCTCAAAGTTGTCAAGGAAATGAATTATGTCCCGGACCAGATGGCCGGGTCTTTGACCACCAGAAAGTCCGGGTTTGTCGGTGTCCTCTTGCCTTCTCTGAATAACCTTCATTTTGCTCAAACAGTTCAATCGATCACCGAAGTCGTTGAGAAAAATGGTCTGCAATTGTTGTTGGGGCATACGGCTTATATGCCTGAGCGTGAAGAGCAGATTGTGGAGACCATGCTAAGGCGGCGACCGGAAGCGATGGTGTTGTCTTATGATGGCCATACGGATCGCACGGTGGCATTGTTGCGTGATGCGGCCATTCCGGTGATCGAGATTTGGGAGAAGCCCAAAAATCCCATTGAGCATACAGTTGGCTTTTCCAACGAGCAGGCCGCCTATGATATGACCCAAGCCTTGCTGGATATGGGATTTAAGACAATCGTTTTTCTTGGTGAAAGCGAAGATGACTGGACCCGTGGTGCAGCGAGGCGCAAGGGTTTTAAGCGGGCCATGGCCGAGGCTGGCAGAAATCCTGAGGCAGAAATTCGCTTTGGTGCGCCGCCTTTGTCGATTGAAAATGGTGCAGCAGCGGCTGATTTGATTTTGCAACAATATCCAGACACTGATTGTGTTTTTTGTGTCTCGGATAATGCAGCTTTTGGCGTTCAAAGCCGCTTGAAGGCGATGAATATATCTGTCCCGGAGCAAATTTCGGTTGTTGGCTTTGGGAATTTTGAAGTGTCGCGCTTTGCCTCACCAACCATCAGCACTGTGGTTGTTGATCCTTTTGCGATTGGTCGGGAAACGGGCAAGCTGATTTTGGAGCTGCTTGGCCCCATTGACGATGCTCCCGAAGCTGTTCAGCACATCACGTTGAACCCGGTTATCAAATTCCGTGAGAGTTTGAAATCTTCTGACAATTGATATCTTGCCTGAGCCTAGCTGGCCAACTTTTTAAATGGATTGGCCAGCTATGACATATAGAGTTTTTGTTTATTTTGCAGAGCCGTAGCCGCCGCCGGTTGGTGTGGTCACAATCACCGCTTCACCTGCTTTAAGGCTGGTTTGATCGGATGATCCCAGCTCATCAAACGAGCCATCCAGACGGCGAACATGGGTTGCGCCGCATTGTCCCGGCTCGCCGCCAGCCAATCCATGAGGGGGGATTTGGCGGTGAGAGGCAAGGATGGAGCATTCCATCTCTTGCAGGAAGCGGATGGTGCGTTTGGTGCCATCGCCTGCGCACCATTGCCCTTTGCCGCCGGAGCCTTGACGGATATGGAAATCTTCCAGCAGGACAGGGAAGCGGAATTCGAGAATTTCCGGGTCTGTCAGGCGTGAATTGGTCATATGGGTATGAACGCCAGAGGTGCCGTTAAAGCCGGGGCCTGCGGGGGAGCCTGAACATAAAGTCTCATAATATTGGTATTGATCATTGCCAAAGGTGAGATTGTTCATGGTGCCTTGGGAGGCTGCCATCGCCCCCAATGCGCCAAAGAGAGCATTGGTGACATGCTGCGAGGTTTCCACATTGCCCGCGACCACTGCCGCTGGATAGCTGGGTTTGAGCATACAATCATCGGGCAGGATGATGGTGATGGGGTCCAGACAGCCTGCATTCATCGGGATATCGCTATCGACCATAACGCGGAAGCAATAGAGCACCGCAGCGCGGGTCACCGGTTCCGGGGCGTTGAAATTGTTTGGTAGCACGCCAGAGGTTCCAGTGAAATCGACCGTGGCCTGACGGGCCTGTTTGTCGACGCTGATTTTGACCTTGATGATGCCGCCATGATCGATTGGATAGGTAAAGCTGCTGTCTTCGAGCACATCCAGCACGCGGCGGACGCTTTCGGCGGCATTGTCTTGCACATGCTGCATATAGGCAACGACCACAGGCATGGTGAAATGATCCACCATTTTGGCCAATTCCTGCACGCCTTTTGTGTTGGCGGCGATCTGGGCTTTCAGATCGGCAATATTCTGGGTGATGTTGCGCACCGGATAAGGATGGTCTGTTAGGATGCGGGTTAGATCTTCTTCTTGGAACAGACCTTCTGCCACCAGCTTGAGATTGTCGATCAGGATGCCTTCATCATTGATGTTGGTGGCGCGTGGGGTCATGGAGCCGGGCGCTGTGCCGCCGACATCGGCATGATGGCCGCGAGAGGCAACCCAGAAGATGATATGCTTGTTGTCATCATCAAAGACCGGGGTGATGACCGTGATATCGGGCAAATGGGTGCCACCATTATAAGGGGCATTGATGGCAAAGACATCGCCGGGTTTTACATTGCCTTTGTTGTTTTTGATGATGCTTTCGACCGAGCGATCCATGGAGCCAAGATGCACCGGCATGTGGGGGGCATTGGCAATCAGGCGGCCTTTGCCATCAAAGACGGCGCAGGAAAAGTCCAGCCGCTCCTTGATATTGACCGAATAGGCGGTGTTTTGCAGGGTGACGCCCATTTGCTCGGCAATGGACATGAAGAGATTGTTGAAAATCTCCAACATGACCGGGTCGGCATCTGTGCCAATGGCTTCCGCTCGTTTGGCGGCAATCACGCGCTTGATGATGATGTGATCCTTGGCGGTGATGTCTGCCTGCCATTCCGGCTCAATGACGATGGTTTGGTGTGGCTCCATGATCAGGGCAGGGCCACTGACCCTGTTGCCCGGTTTCAGATCGCTGCGTTTGAAGATGCTGATGTCATGGGCTTTGCCACCAGAGAAGAAGCTGCTTTTTTCGCTGGCTGTTGCCTGTTGTGCGGATAGGGCCAGATCGGGTTCGACCAGATCAGAGCCGCCGCCAATGCTCTCTACCTCAATGGCTTCAACGACAATTTGCTTGCCTTCAAAGACAAAGCCGAATTGCTTTTTGTGCGCCTCTTCAAATTTGGCGGTCATTGTGGCGGCATCAGTTAAGGCAATGGGCAGGGTGGTGTCTGTGCCATCATAGCGCAAATGCAGGCGCGGGATATGTTTGGCCTCTTCTTTTGGGATGCCTTGCTGTGCCAGATCGGCGAGATTTTTGGCCAGAATGGCATCATGCTCTGTCTGGATATCGGCAAGAAGGGCATTTGATAGAGGCTTGATGATCGCCTTTTGACGGTTGGCGGAAATATCGGCCAGTCCCATGCCATAGGCCGAGAGAATGCCGGAGAAGGGATGCACCACCACTGTTGACATGCCCAGACTGTCTGCCACCAGACAGGCATGTTGACCGCCTGCGCCACCAAAGCAGGTGAGGGCATAATCGGTGACGTCATAGCCGCGCTGGACCGAGATTTTCTTGATGGCATTGGCCATATTTTCTACGGCAATGGCAAGGAACCCGTCTGCGACATCTTCCGGGCTGCGACCATCACCAATGTCGTCGGCCATGTCCTGAAAGGCGGCGCGCACTGCGTCATAGTCCAATGGTTGGTCCTGATTGGGGCCAAAGACATGGGGGAAATAATCCGGCTTTAACTTGCCCACCATAATATTGGCGTCGGTGACAGCCAAGGGGCCGCCTCTGCGATAGCCACGGGGGCCGGGATTGGCTCCGGCGCTGTCTGGCCCGACGCGAAAGCGGGCGCCGTCATAATGCAAAATGGAGCCGCCGCCTGCGGCCACAGTGTGAATGCGCATCATGGGAGCACGCATCCGCACGCCTGCGACCTCGGTTTCAAAAGCGCGCTCATACTCGCCATCATAATGGGAGACATCGGTTGAGGTGCCGCCCATATCAAAGCCGATCATTTTGGAATATCCGGCCATCTCGGTTGTTTCGACCGCGCCGACCACACCGCCAGCAGGGCCGGAGAGAATGGCGTCTTTTCCCTGAAACATATTGGCTGCGGTCAAGCCCCCAGAGGATTGCATGAACATCAATTTGCAGTCCGTGCCTTCTGCGCCCAATTCACTGGAGACCTGTTCGACATAGCGGCGCAAAATGGGGGAAAGGTACGCATCGACCACGGTTGTATCGCCGCGGCCAACCAGTTTGATCAGCGGCGAGACTTCATGGGAGACCGAAATCTGACTGAAACCGATGTCTTTACACAGTGCGGCCACCGTTTTTTCGTGGGCATTGTAGCGATAGGCATGCATGAAGGCGATGGCAACGGCGCGGATGCCTTTGTCATAAGCGGCCTGAAGCTGGGGGCGCAGGCTTTCTGCGTCCAGTTCCTGTTCGATGCTGCCATCTGCCTTGAAGCGCTCATTGGCCTCGATCACCTCTTCATAGAGCAATTCTGGCAGGATGATTTCTTTGGCAAAGATTTCTGGCCGGGCCTGATAGCCGATGCGCAGGGCATCGCGAAAGCCCTTGGTTGTGACAAATAAGGTGCGGTCGCCCTTGCGTTCCAGCAAGGCATTGGTGGCAACCGTTGTGCCCATTTTCACCGTTGCAATCTGATCGGCTGGAATGGGCGTGCCTTTTTCGATGCCCATCAGATCGCGAATGCCCTGAATGGCGGCATCCTTGTAGCTTTCTGGATTTTCGGACAACACTTTGTGGGGATGAATGGACCCGTCGGGGGCGCGGGCCACGATATCGGTGAAGGTGCCACCACGATCAATCCAGAAATCCCATTTGCCGCAGGTCTGGCTGTTTGGCTGATTGGTCATGATGTCATCCTTTGATGGTCTGTCTGTCACATGCTGTTGTGGGTGAGACAATCATAATCTATAATTTTCGTCAACAAAATATCGATAAATTGTCATTGAATTGTTTCTTGAAGCGGTAAAGAGAACATGCGACAAGCAATTTGAGGCGATATTGAACATCAAGAGGAGAGGTCTGATGACAAAGACGGATGCGGGATCAAAAGCCGGACTTTCTATCGGGCCTGTGGTTGGCTCCTCTCACTTGGCCGATGGGCGCAAGCCGTCGCTTTCAGAGGTCGAATTGGCTCTTTCCATGTGTGGCAATGGGTTTCACCGCTGGATGACCCGTTGCATGAATGCGGCGGGTGGGGGCGAGCTTGGGCCTTTGGATGTCTTGGTTTTGCATTCGATCAATCATCGCGAGCGTCCTAAAAAGCTGGCTGATTTGTGTTTGATCCTGAATATTGAGGATACCCATACGGTCAATTATGCAATTAAGAAATTGCAGGCATTGGGATTGGTGGAAAGCACCCGGCAAGGCAAGGAAAAAGTGGTTGCTATAACCAATGAGGGGCAGGCCCTGTGTCAGCGCTATAAAGAGGTGCGCGAAGCCTTGTTGTTTGAAGCGGTGGATGCTGTTGGCCTTGGGGAAGAGGATTTGAGCCGGGTTGCGGCTTTGTTGCGCTCATTGTCTGGGCAATATGATCAGGCGGCGCGGGCAGCTGCGTCTTTGTGACCTATCCTGATATTTATGAGTTTTTGGTCTCTTGCTCTCGTAAAGGGCAGAAGACTCACCTAAGTTGCATTATATAAAATATGTGCGCCGGTGTTGGGAGCAAGTATGAGTATCTGGAGCCAGATTGGAAGTCTGATTGAAGACATTCGGCAAAGCGAAGTCGTCACGGCCTTTGTCGATAAGCTGGCATCGGCTGTGCGTGGCCTTGGCTCCGGGTTGGATCGCAGGCAATTGACCTTTACCATGGCAATGATTGCGCTGTCGGCCAAAATGGCCAAGGCGGATGGGGTTGTCACACAGGATGAAGTGGTCGCCTTTCGAGATTTGTTTGATATTCCTCCCGGTGAGGAAAATAATGTGGCGCGGTTGTTCAATCTGGCCAAGAAGGATGTGGCGGGTTATGACGCCTATGCCCAACAGATTGCCCGGCTGTATGAAGATGAGCGCGATATTTTGGCAGATATTGTTGACGGCCTGTTTCATATTGCCAAGGCGGATGGGGTTTTGCATAGCAGCGAATTGAGCTATCTGGAGCATGTGGCGGATATTTTTGGCATGTCTGAGCGTTGCTTTGAGCGGCTGAAAATGCGCCATGTCGATACAGGCAAACAAGATCCCTATACCATTTTGGAAGCCGAGCGGGATTGGTCGGACACAGATCTGAAAAGCCATTATCGCAAGTTGGTGCGCGAGAATCATCCTGACCGTTTGATTGCGCGGGGGGTGCCAGAGGAATTTGTACGCATTGCCAATGACAAACTTGCGGCCATCAATCATGCATGGTCGATGATTGAGTTGGAACGAGGACTGAAATAATCATGGAACTTGTAAGCGCTTGCCCGTGCGAGCCTATGCCATCGCCCAATTTTGGCGAGCGCAAGGATGCGCGTGCCATTGATATGGTGTTGCTGCATTATACGGGCATGGACGATGATATGCAGGCGCTCAATTGGCTTTGCAATCCGCAAAGCGAAGTCTCCTGCCATTATTATATCCATCGCAATGGCGATATCTTGCAATTGGTGGATGAGAGCAAGCGTGCTTGGCATGCGGGTCTGTCTTTTTGGAAAGGCGAGAGCGATATCAATAGCTGTTCCATCGGCATTGAGATTGCCAATGCCGGGCATGAGGAATTTCGTCCAGAGCAAATGGCCAGTGTGTTGATGTTATGCCAAGATATTATCGAGCGGCATTCCATCCCCGCGCATCGGGTTCTGGGGCATAGTGATGTGGCACCGGGGCGCAAGATTGATCCGGGTGTTTTGTTTCCTTGGCCGGTACTAGCTGCGCGCGGCGTGGGCCATTGGGTGGAGCCAGAGCCGATTGCTGGTGGGCGTTTTTTCCAAAAGGGTGATGAAGGTCAGCCTGTGCAGGCCTTGCAAAGCATGTTGGCGCTTTATGGTTATAAAGCGGATGTCACTGGCGTTTTTGATGATCAGACCGAGCTTGCGGTTGCGGCCTTTCAACGCCATTTTCGCCCGAAAAAGGTGGATGGTGTGGCCGATGGATCGACCATCACCACCCTTTACAAGCTGACGTCTGCTTTGCCAAATCTATAAAAGATTTCAGGCTCAGGGCTGTTGATTTTGGATGGCACCGGGTTTGTTTCTCACTCTGCTTTCTAGGCTCAGGACTCATTAATTTAGCCTATTCTGTTTATCTTGAAGTATTCAGATAGAAGAACCAAGAGCAAAATAAGGGTGGTTCCCTTTTTGCAGCTCTTGGTTCGATAGATGGGTGCTTCAAGATAAACCCGAAGGGCGAGGCAGTTTTGCGCAATGACACGTCGTAAAATCTTTGAAAATGAACCACATTGTCGCGATTTTCCTTCTTGCCCTTACGCAAAACTGCTCTCGCAGAATGTGCCAAATTAATGGGTCCTGAGCCTAGCTGTCTTGCGTCAATGTTTTGACGCTAGAGGGGACGGGGATGTTTGGGCGCAGTTGGTCATCATTGATGGCTGCACCAAATTCAGTGCGGATGGGCACAATGCCTGCCCAATGGTCCAAGGCATAATCTTCTTCGTCATCAATGGGCATCCCGTCCCGGCTTTTGGCGGCGGCCTGTTCTATGGTCAGGGCAATGACGCTGGTGGCATTGGCTTCCTTTGGGGTCATGGCCCGGCATTCATCCCAGCGGCCCGGGGCCAGATGGTCGGTGATGGCGACAAGAGCCTTGTATTTTTCCTCGCTGTCTTCGACCAGACGTGCCGTGCCGTGAATATTGACGGAGCGAAAATTCATCGAATGATGAAAGGCGGAGCGGCCCAGAACCAGACCATCGACCAGCGTGACATTGAGGCAAGCGGCAATGCCTTGCTTTAACTGCTTGAACATGCGGGTGGCTTTGGCCCCGTGAATGTAAAGCTTGTCGCCAATGCGGCCATAGACCATGGGCAAGCAAATGGGGTTGTCGTTATGGACAAAGGCGACTTGGGCAATCAGGCCTTCATCCAAAATGGCGTGAATGGTGGCTTCATCATAGCTTGCTCGTTTGGCAACGCGGACTTTGTTGAGTGTGCTGACAGTGAGATTTGTCATCTCTTGGTCCTTTTGGTCATGTGTATTGTGATCATTTTGATCTGCTTTGGCCTTATGATTGTGTAGAAACTTTGATATATAAAGAGCCAAAGACACTATTCTTGAGGGGCCAATCATGTTGTTAGCTGGTCAAATCACCCTGCTTCGGGAAGAGGCTGAGGGCTTGTCGCGACAAATTTATGGTCAGATCCGTGGTTTGATTGAAGAAGGACGGTTAGGGGTCGGGGTTCGTTTGCCGACCAGCCGGGCTTTGGCGCAGGATTTGAATGTTGGCCGCAATACAGTAATGGGAGCCTATGAGCAATTGGTGATGGAGGGCTTTTTGGTGGCAGATGGCCGCCGGGGCACCATGGTGAGTGAGGCGTCGCGCGGGTTTGAGGGACAGACTGCGAGGGCTGAGGATACCGTTAAAGCTGCGCGAGAGGTTGCCAAGCCAAGGCTTTCCAGACAAGCGCGTCATATGATTGAGGTGCGTCGGCGCGAGCATCCGGCTTTTCACAGTTTTCAGCCCGGCGTGCCTGAATTGCGCAGTTTTCCGCATGATTTATGGGCGCGCCATTTGCGCCGGGCTGCCCGGCATATGCAATTGCACCCTGATATGGGGGGCTATGGTTATTATTCCGGTGTGCCGGATTTGCAGCAGGCCATTATCGAGCATGTGCGTTTGGCGCGTGGCGTGGTGGCAGAGCCTGAGCAGGTGCTGGTTTTGTCTTCGGCACAGGCGGCGCTTGATCTGGTTTGCCGGTTGCTTTTGGATGCCGGGGATCCAGCCATGATGGAAGAGCCGGGCTATAGCGGGGCGCTGGCTGCTTTTCGTGGTGCTCAGGCAGATTTGCGCCCCTTGCGGCTGGATGATGAGGCCCCCTTTGCCAATTTGCCGCAAGGTTTTGATCCCAAATTGATTTATGTGACGCCTTCGCATCAATTTCCCATCGGTCGCTTGATGGGGTTGGAAGAGCGCCTATCCTTGCTGCGCTATGCAGAGGCGGCCAATAGCTATATTTTGGAAGATGATTATGACAGCGAGTTTCATTTCAAGGGAACGCCAATCGCCAGTTTGCAAGGGCTCGATCGGCAAGAGCGGGTTATTTATATGGGGACTTTTTCCAAATCCCTGATGCCTGCGTTGCATGTGGCTTATCTGATTATGCCGCCCAAATTGGTTGCGCCCGGTGCTGGGCTGCATCGCAATATGGGCTCTGCTCCGTCTGTGGTGTTGCAATATGCCATTGCCTCTTTCATGCAAGAGGGGCAGTTTCGCACCCATATTCGCCAGATGTGTTTGCTCTATCAAAAGCGCCGGGCGCATTTGTTGGCTGCGTTGGCGCGGCATTGTGCTGGTGATTTGATGCCAACTTCGCAGGATGGCGGTATCCAGCTGCTTGGATATTTGAGCGATGCTCTGCTCTCAAAAGGCTGGGATGACCAGAGTTTATCGCATCATTTGCGCAATCATGGCATTGAGAATAGCCCCTTGAGCAGCTTTTACTGGTCGGGAGAGATGGAGCGGCGGCAAGGTTTGTTTCTTGGCTATGCTGCGTCCAGTTTGGAGGCCATTGATCAGCAGGTTGCCTTGATGGCGGATTTGATGGTGCGGCGCTGATCGTTATCTTTGGTGGAAATAGCTCTGTATGCTTGACCTTGAGCGCGCAAAGCCTTAGGGGACAGAGGCCAGTCGGTCGGGCAGCCGCTTCGGTGATGCGAAAGCAATCCGGGGAGGAAAGTCCGGGCTCCATGAAAGCACGGTGCCGGGTAACGCCCGGCGGAGGCGACTCTAGGGAAAGTGCCACAGAAAGCAAACCACCTGATTGATCAGGCAAGGGTGAAAGGGTGAGGTAAGAGCTCACCGCGCGACCAGCAATGGAAGCGGCAGGGTAAACCCCACCGGGAGCAAGACCGAATAGGGACAGCGTGGCTTTGCCAGCCTGCTTTCAGGCCAGCTGTCCGGGTAGGTTGCTAGAGGTATGCAGCAATGTATGCCCCAGATGAATGGCTGCCGCGCAAGATTTCTTGCCATACAAAACCCGGCTTACAGACCGACTGGCTTTTTTCTTTTTCGCCATTCTCAAAATCATTCTCGCTATTTGAGCTTTGATTACGCCCTGATCATATTCTGGGCTGATATGGGCGTGGGCCTGTTCTTTCTTGTGAAATGACAAATTTTCCCCATCATGCGAAAATTTTCCTCTTTTGCCTATTTTATGGGTCTTGTTTGTAACGCTTTGTTAAACAAGTTTTTTCTAGATTGATGAGCTGAAATTGGCGTTGTCTTTCCCATGAGAATCCATTGACGCCCATATTTTCCCATGTTATCCCATGAATAGACAAATCACACCCGGACTCCGCGTCCTATTTGATTATGTCTTTCGAAATGATCCGAGATTTTGTTTTTGTTTGTGGCGGACGAGGCAAAGTCTTTTGATTGCAAAGCAATTTGTTTGCCTGAGGCGAGATTTTTATGGACGAATTTGTGTCCAAATATGTGAATCGGCTGGATTCAAAGGGGCGGGTCTCTATCCCGGCTGCTTTCCGGCAGATTTTATCTCGCGATGGATATGAGACTTTGTTTTGTTGTCCGTCTTTGGAAATGGATTGCATTGATGCTGGTGGGCAGGGCTTGCGCTCTGCCATTGATGATTATCTGAATGCATTTGAGGTCTTTTCCGAGGAGCGGGAAATTTTGGCGACCACTCTGCTTGGTGAGAGTGAGGCCTTGAAGATTGATAAAGACGGGCGTGTTGTTTTAAGCGATGTGCTCAAAGCTCATTCCGGGATCGTTGATAAAGTCGCTTTTGTTGGCAATGGCTTTAAATTTCAGATCTGGGACCCAGAGCGGTATGAAGCGTATCGCGCGGATGCTGTTTCGCGGGCGCGGGCTTTGCGCAAGAGCTTGACAGCCCAGCGTCAAAGCAGCCGGATTGGCGGTGCTGTAAGGTCCAAAGACAAAGAGATGTCCTCTGCAATGTTATCCAACAATGAGGGGGCAGAATGATGGCGCATCCCACTTCTGAAGATGAAATGGTCGGCGGACCGGTGCGCCACATTCCTGTTTTGCTCGATGAGGTGCTCTCGTCTCTTGATCCGCAAGAGGATCAATGGGTGTTGGATGGCACATTTGGCTATGGTGGCTATTCCTCTGCTATCATGCAGACCGGGGCCAATGTGTTGGGAGTGGATCGGGATCCGGAAGCCTCTGAGCGGGCCGTGATTTTGCAGCAGATATTTGGCCCACAATTGCGCTTTCAAAGTGGCTGTTTCAGTGAATTGGCGCAGATTGCGCAGGATCAGGGATTGGCCCCTTTAGATGGGGTGGTTCTGGATATTGGTGTTTCTTCCATGCAACTGGATGATGCGCATCGCGGCTTTTCCTTCATGCAGGATGGGCCGTTGGATATGCGTATGGCGCAATCAGGCGTGAGTGCTGCTGATGTTGTCAATGGCTATGACAGCAAGGATTTGGGGCAGATTTTCAAGCAATTGGGAGAAGAAAAACAAGCGCGACGCATTGCCGAGGCGATTGTGGCGCAGCGTGTGGATCGTCCTTTTGTCACCACCCTTGATTTGGCCAATTGCATTGAGAAGGCTGTAGGACGCAAGCCACAGCAAAAAATTCATCCTGCAACGCGGGTTTTTCAGGCTTTGCGTATTTTTGTGAATGCGGAGTTGGACGAATTGGTGGATGGGCTGGTTGCGGCGGAAAAATGCCTCAAGCCCGGCGGTCGGCTTGTGGTGGTGACCTTCCATTCTTTGGAAGATCGCATTGTGAAGCGCTTTTTTCAGGAGCGCTCCAAAATTCATGCAGGTGGCTCGCGCTATATGCCGCAACAGGATCTGGCCGCGCCGAGTTTTGAGATGATTGTCAAAGGGGCTGTTGGGCCGGGGGAGAGCGAACTTGAGCGCAACCCGCGTGCCCGCTCGGCCAAATTGCGGGCCGGTATGCGCACAGATGCGCCGGTTCATGCTCTGGATGCGAGAGCTTTGGGTTTGCCGCGTTTGCTGGCTGATAGCCGAACGGGAGAGATGTGATGGGCCGTTTTCTCAATCTTGTTCTGTTTTGTGGCGTGTTGCTTGGGGCTTTCTGGCTGTATCAGGTCAAGCAACAGGCGAGAGAAACCGAGGCCCAGATTGCCGATTTGCAGCGGCAAATTGATGTTGAGAAAGAGGCCCTGCTTTTGTTGAAAGCGGAATGGAGTTATCTCAACCGACCTGAGCGCGTACAGAAACTGGCAGAACGCTTTGCTGAGCAATTGGGGCTGAAAGAGGTCAAGGCCCATCAGATTGGCAAGGAAGAAGATTTGCCGGAAAAATCTGTCTCACAGGCTGATGGTGCGGATGATCGTGCGCAGAGCCTTGATGATTTGCTGGGGCAGGCAAGCTCCCGGCCCATGTCGATGACACAATGATGGGGGTGACTATGGCGGATACATCCCAAACATCCAATTCAACATCCAGTGGTGGGGTTGCCTCTGTTGGGGGGGCGGCTTCGCATTTTGATTTTGAAGGCACCAATAAGGTTCGATCTGAAGCGACAAGGGGTCGTATCCGGTTGGCCATCTTGGTTTTTGCCTGTTGCTTTGCGGTTATGACCGGGCGTCTGGTTATGTTGGGCTTTGACAGCCCGGAGCCAGAGGCACAGCGCAGCACGGCGCAAGAGGCCATGTCTGCGGCGCGGCCCGATTTGTTGGATCGCAATGGGGAGATTTTGGCAACAGATATCAAAACCGCCTCTATTTTTGCCGAGCCACGGCGCATTGTCGATGCGGATGAGGCGGTGGATGCGATTTTGGCGGTTTTCCCTGATCTTGACCGGGAGCGTTTGAACAAGCGCTTGAAGGGCAAAGGCAAATTTACTTGGATCAAACGTGAGGTGACCCCGCGCCAGCAACAGGCTATGCATGAAGCCGGGATTCCGGGCATTGGCTTTTTGTCAGAAAATCGACGCTTTTATCCGGCAGGGGCCACAGCATCGCATATTGTTGGTCTGGTCAATGTCGATAATGAAGGCATTGCCGGGATGGAGAAATATGTCGATCAGTCCGGGCTGTCGGTTTTGCATGAGCTGGGCTTTGCCCGCGACCGGGATCAGGAGCCGGTGGAATTGTCCATTGATTTGCGCGCACAACATGTGCTGCGGGATGAATTGGGCAAAAGCATGATGAAATTCAAGGCCATTGCGGCCTCTGGTATTGTGATGAATGTCAATACCGGGGAAGTGGTGGCTATGGCCTCTTTGCCTGATTATGATCCCAATGATCCAAAAGATGCCCATAAGCCGGACCGTTTGAACCGGGTGACAGCTGGCGTTTATGAAATGGGATCGGTCTTCAAGACCATTACCACAGCGATGGCGCTGGATAGTGGCAAAGTGCGGATGCGCGATAGCTTTGATGCGACACAGCCCATTCGGGTGCGGGGTGGCACAATCAGCGATTTCCACGCGAAAAAGCGGATTTTGTCTGTGCCGGAAGTCTTTATCTATTCTTCCAATATTGGGACTGCCAAAATGGCGCTGAAAATTGGCAAGGAAGAGCATAAGGTCTTTTTGCAAAAAGCGCATTTGCTGGATCGTCTGCAAACCGAATTGCCAGAAGCGCGCAATCCTTCTTTCCCAAAACGCTGGACAGATTTGTCAACGATGACGATTTCCTATGGTCATGGTCTGACGGTTGCGCCCATTCAGGTGGCGGCGACGGCGGCAGCTTTGGTCAATGGTGGGCATTATATCAAGCCAACTTTCTTAAAGCGCTCGCGCGATGATGCACGCAAGATTGCCCAGCCTTTGGTGAGCGATGAGACCAGCGCTTCCATTCGGTATTTGATGCGCCTCAACACGCTCAAAGGCTCTGGTAAACGCTCCAAGGTGGATGGCTATCTGGTGGGTGGTAAAACCGGCACAGCGGAAAAAGTGATTAAAGGGCGCTATGTCAAAGACAGGTTGTTTACCTCTTATCTGTCTGCCTTTCCCATGGATAAACCGGAATATGTGGTTTTGGTCATGCTGGATGAGCCAAAGGGCCTGAAAGAAACCTATGGCTATGCAACAGCGGGTGTGAATGCCGCTCCCACTGCTGGCAATGTTATCCGCAGAATTGGATCAATGTTGGGGGTTACGCCTCGTTTTGGCCAAAAGGTTGTTCCAACTGTTGCGGCATCCTTTTAAAGCTGTGGGATCGTTTTGAATTGATCTCTCTTGCGGAGCCTTGTTTATGTTGCTTGAAGACCTTTTTGCCTCCTTGCCTATCACCTTGCGTCAGGGGGACAAGGCTTGTTTGGGCAACATAATTACGGGACTGAATGCTGATAGCCGCAAGATAGAAACGGGTTTTTTGTTTATTGGTGTGCCCGGTTATCAGGTGGATGGTGCGGTTTTTCTGTCGCAAGCCCTTGAAAAGGGGGCCTGTGCCGCCTTGATATCTGATCGGTCTGCTGTGCCAGAGGATGTTGGT
>JAOXSG010000076.1 GCA_025800105.1 Cohaesibacter sp.
GCCCGATTTAAAAGTCTCTGTCTGAGACTTTTAGGCCGCATATCCATCCCTCTCCCCCTCCCAAACCGCCCACGAGGGTACCATGACGGGTGGTTTGGGAGGGGGAGAGGGATGGCTTAGGACTTTTAAATCAGGCTCTGAACAAATCTGCATCAGAGCGATAAACCAAAAGACCTGCTCCTTTAAAAAGAGCAGGTCTTTTTTATGGACGATCTGGATAAATTTACGTCCTAATCAAAATCAAAAGTCCGCCCTTTATTGACCAAAAAGAAAGGCAAGCCAGAGAGAAGCGCTTTCACATAAGCCGGTTTTTGGAACAGACCATTGATGGACAGGCGCGGCAAAGAGGCCAGATGCAAACCATGCTCATCGTGAATCACACCCGGACGAGTGGTGACAGAGCAAATCAAATCCTGCTCTGCAACAATGGCAAATTCGCGATGCCCCGCAGTGCTTTTAAAACCGAAAGGATAGGCAAAGACTTCCGGTCTTTGACCAATTTTTGCGGCAATCTCGTCAAGCCCATCGATAATCTGCTCTCGCACTTGTCTTTTTGACAAACGGGCCAGCGAGGGATGATGATTTGTATGTCCACCAAATGTACAAAGCGGATCCGTGGCCATTCTTTTGATCTGCGCCCATGACAAAAAAGTATTTGCAGAAAGTGCCTGCGCATCGATGCCATGGGTCTGGCAAAGCTCAAGAGCCGTCTGCGTGACCTTGTCCTGATCCATCAATAAGAACTGGCGACCAAGCTGTGTGAAGGCCTTTTGCTTTTGCTCCAGTGTATCCGTTGGGATGTCACGCTTATAGCCACCAACAGGGTCTGACAAGGAAATTGATGCATTGCTGCGCACAATCTCCTCTATCAACACCCACCATGGCAGAGCTTGCCCCTCAATGAAGCCCGGCACAAGGAAAATGGTATAGGGAATTTTATATTTCTGGAACAACGGAACCGCAAAGTCCAGATTGTCAGCATAGCCGTCATCCAGAGTAATCGCTGCAAATTTATGGCTTTCCGGGCGGGTTGCCAAAAAATCCGGCACCTGATCAAGAGAGATCCATTCATAACCCCAGTCTGGTATCAAGGTGAGCAATTCTTCGAGAAATTCCGGGCTTATTTCCAAATGTGCATTGGGTTGAAAGCCCTCAGCCTGAGCGGCATTTGGCTCACCCGGTCGGACGCGATGGAACATCAAAATAGCGCCACGACCACCCAATACCGGCTTTAACAAGGGTATCAGGCCACTGCTGGCGATAAAGCTCAAAATGGAGCGCTGAAACAAACGCTTGAAATTCATAAAGTCCTGCCTGAATACCAAAGCCGTATAGTTATAACTTTGGACGAAAACCCATCATGTAAAAATACTTTTTTTACCATAGAAGCACAATATTGGACATCTTGTTAACACGCACCGCAAAGTCTTTACAGTCCACATGATAACAAAAGCAGGTTATATAGGCTCAGGACTCATTAATTTGGCCCATTCTGCGAGAGCAGTTTTGCGCAAGGACAAGGAGGAAAATCGCGACAATGTGGTTCATTTTCAAGATTTTACGACACAGTCATTGCGCAAAAATGCCTCGCCCTTCGGGTTTGTCTTGAAGCACCCATCTATCGAACCAAGAGCTTCAAGAAGGGAACCACCCTTATTTTGCTCTTGGTTCTTCTATCTGAATGCTTCAAGACAAACAGAATAGGATAAATTAATGGGTCTTGAGCCTAAGTCTTTAAGCCTAACATTCAGGCAAATTCACAGCCAAGCCACCCAGCGATGTCTCTTTATATTTCACATCCATCTCTTGCCCGGTCTCCCACATGGTTTTGATGCAATTATCAAGGGGCATATAGTGAGTTCCGTCCCCATGCAGGGACAGGGACGCGGCAGAAACAGCCTTGATGGCGCCAAGGCCATTGCGTTCAATACAGGGCACTTGAACCAGCCCATTGACGGGATCACAGGTCATGCCCAAATGATGCTCCAGCGCAATTTCAGCGGCATTTTCAATTTGCTCATTGGTGCCACCAAGCGCGGCACAGAGACCCGCCGCCGCCATAGCCGAGGCAGAGCCCACTTCGGCCTGACAGCCAGCTTCAGCACCAGAGATAGAGGCATTATGCTTGATCAATCCGCCAATGGCCGCAGCCGTGAGCATAAAGGTGCGAATGCCGTCATGATTGGAGGCCGGGATATGATCGCGATAATAGCGGATCACGGCAGGCACAACGCCCGCCGCCCCATTGGTTGGGGAGGTAACAACACGGCCCCCGGCGGCATTCTCTTCATTCACCGCCATGGCATAAACACAGAGCCAGTCATTGGCCACATGAGGCATGGGCTGATTGTTGGCACGCTGGTCAAGCAAGCGCTCATGAATGGCTTTCGCGCGGCGTTTGACAGAGAGTCCACCGGGCAAAATGCCTTCCATGCGCAATCCGCGATCAATGCAGCCATTCATCGCATCCCAAACAGCATCAATGCGCGCATTCAAGTCATCGCCATCCATGCCACTTTCTTCATTCTCACGTTTCATCTGCGCAATGGAAAGGCCAGATGTTTGCCCCATCTCCAACATTTCAGCGGCAGAACCAAATGGATAGGGATAGCCAACCGCCTCTTGCTCTTCATGCAGATCTTGCGGATCGTGACTGATCTCTTCTTCCATCTCGCTGGCCGTAACAATGAAACCACCGCCAATGGAATAATAGGTGGCGCTGGCAAGCAATTGATTGCCCTCTCCATAAGCAAACAATTTCATGCCATTGGCATGGCCGGGAAGGGGCGGGCCATAATCAAAGACCAGATCATCATGAGGATTGAAGCGCACAGGGCCAAAGCCATCGGGCTGAATGACCTTATGCTCATAGACATCGCGTTCCAGCTCTTCGGCTTTATCAGGATCCAGCATATGAGGCTCAAACCCGATCAGCCCCAAAATCACCGCCCGGTCCGTTGCATGGCCCTTGCCGGTGAAAGCAAGAGAGCCATGAAGCGATGCAGACATGCGCTTCACATCCGAGGCACTGACACCCATAAAGGCGCCTTTGCGCAAATCATCCAAAAACCGCGCCCCGGCACTCATAGGACCCATTGTATGGGAAGAGGACGGGCCAACACCGATTTTGAAGATATCAAATACGCTGAGAAACATGGTGGGCACGCTCCATAGGTCTGGTCATGTCAGGACTGGGTCATATCGGTCCAAAGATGAGAAAATCTGCAAATTTGTTGCATGAAAATCCCGATAGCCTTTTATCAAGGCTACCGGGAATTCTACGGATCCTATAGACATAAAGCGACATTTTGCCGCGCTATTCGGACGCCTCTTCTTCATAATCGCTCATGGGCGGACAGGTGCAAACCAGATTGCGGTCCCCATAGGCATTGTCGATGCGATTAACGGGAGGCCAATATTTATCCACCTCAAAGGCCCCGGCCGGGAAGCATCCTTCCTTGCGGCTATAAGGGCGATCCCAGTCACCAATCAGGTCTTTGACGGTATGGGGGGCGTTTTTCAAAGGATTGTTGTCTTTGTCAATCCGCCCTTCTTCAATGTCGCGCGCCTCTTGGCGAATATGCAGCATGGCATTGATGAAGCGATCAATTTCGGCTTTTGGCTCCGATTCTGTCGGCTCTACCATCAAGGTGCCAGCAACCGGCCAGCTCATGGTTGGAGCATGGAAACCATTGTCAATCAGGCGCTTGGCCACATCATCCACACTCACATCGCAACTGGCGGCCAAGGGACGCGTATCGACAATACATTCATGAGCCACCCGCCCGGTTGGCGAGGTATAGAGAATGTCATAAGCCCCTTGCAGACATGCTGCAATATAATTGGCATTGAGAATGGCAACCTTGGTGGCTTGGGTCAGGCCATCGCCCCCCATCAGCAAGCAATAAGCCCAGCTGACCGGCAAAATGGAAGGCGAGCCAAAGGGAGCAGCAGAAACCGGTCCAATGGCATTGTCCCGCTCCGGGTGACCGGGAAGGAAAGGCTCAAGATGAGACTTGACCCCGATGGGCCCCATGCCCGGACCACCGCCACCATGAGGGATGCAGAAGGTTTTATGCAGGTTCAAATGGCTGACATCACCCCCGATGTCACCGGGGCGCGAAAGACCAACCATGGCATTCATATTCGCCCCGTCAATATAAACCTGTCCGCCATGCTCATGGGTAATGGCACAGACCGCTTCAACCGTTTCTTCGAACACCCCATGGGTGGATGGATAGGTGATCATGCAACCGGCAAGATCGGCGCTGTGCTTCTCTGCCTTGGCGCGGAAATCATCCAGATCAATATCGCCATTTTCTGCAGATTTAACTGGAACAACTTTCCAGCCCACCATTTGCGCAGAGGCAGGATTGGTGCCATGGGCGGAGGTTGGAATCAGACAGATATTGCGATGACCCTCACCACGGGACCGGTGATAATTGCGAATGGTGATCAGGCCCGCATATTCCCCTTGTGCACCGGAATTGGGCTGTTGCGAAATCGCATCATAGCCAGTGACCTGACACAGTTTATCATTGAGATCATCAATCATTTCCTTGTAACCAAGGGCCTGATTTTCCGGCACAAAGGGGTGCAAATTGCCAAATTCCGGCCAAGTGACAGGGATCATCTCGATGGTGGCATTCAGCTTCATGGTGCAAGAACCAAGAGGAATCATAGCTCTATCCAATGCCAGATCCCGGTCGGCCAGACGGCGCATATAGCGGGTAATCTCTGCTTCTGCCCGGTTGAGGTGGAAAATCGGATGGGTCAGATAATCCGTTTCGCGCAAATTGGCTTTGGGCAGACGATAATCTTCTTCGAAGTCGCTTTCTACTTTATATTCAAAGTCACCATAAGCCAGATCATTGCCACCAAAGGCTGACCAAACGGCTTCTACCGTCTCTGGACGGGTTTGCTCGTCAAGGCTGATGCCAATCCGGTCTTCGCCAATCTTGCGAAGATTGACCCCTTGTGCAACGGCGGCATTCATGATCACGCCCTGAAGAGCACCAACTTCTACGGTAAGGGTATCGAAAAACACGTCCGGCTCTAGCTTGAAACCAAGTCGCTCCAGCCCTTTGGCAAGGCGCACAGTCTTGCGATGCACATATTGGGCAATCGCCTTGATGCCATCAGGGCCATGATAAACCGCATACATGGAGGCAATCACAGCCAGCAAAGCCTGTGCGGTACAGACATTGGAATTGGCTTTTTCCCGGCGAATATGTTGCTCGCGGGTTTGCAAAGCCAACCGATAAGCCTTGCGACCCCGGCTATCAATGGAAACACCGATAATCCGCCCCGGCATGGAGCGTTTGAACGCATCTTTACAGGACATATAAGCGGCATGCGGGCCGCCATATCCCATCGGCACGCCAAAGCGCTGGGTAGAGCCAACCGCAATGTCTGCGCCCATTTCACCGGGCGATTTCAGCAAAGCCAGCGCCAGCGGATCAGCAACAACAATGCCAAGCGCCTTATTGTCATGCAACTGGCCAATCAGATCGGAAAAATCGCGCACATGGCCATAGGTGCCCGGATATTGGAAAATAGCCCCAAAAACGGATGCCGGGTCCAATTCATCAGGCTCGCCAACCTGCACGTCAATGCCCAAAGGCTCGGCCCGTGTTTGGATGACGGCAATATTTTGCGGGTGACAATTGACATCAACAAAAAACAAATTGGATTTTGACTTCGATGCCCGCTTGGCCATGGTCATGGCCTCTGCCGCAGCAGTGGATTCGTCCAGCAACGACGCATTGGCAATTTCCAGCCCTGTCAAATCAGAAATCATGGTCTGATAATTGAGCAAGGCTTCCAGCCGCCCTTGGGAAATTTCCGGCTGATAAGGAGTATAAGCCGTATACCAGGCTGGATTTTCCAAAATATTGCGCAGAATGACAGGAGGCGTCGCTGTGCCATAATAGCCCTGTCCAATCAGCGACGTTAAGATAATGTTCTTGTCTGCCACTTGGCGCATGTGATGCAAAACATCGCGCTCGCTCAAGGCATCACCCCAGTCAAGCGGATCCTTGACACGAATGGAAGCGGGCACAGTTGCATCAATCAAATCATCAAGACTGTCAAACCCAACCACTTTCAACATGTCTGCCATTTCTGACGGCGATGGGCCAATATGGCGACGATTAGCAAAATCATAGGCCATATAGTCTGTTGGTTTGAAAGCCATGATGGACTCCTTTGATAGCAGATATGGACGATATCAGACGCATCCGGCATCTGTTTGTGGCACACTTTTGTACGAGCTTTCTTTTAACCCGGACCGGTAGAGCAGAAAACAGGACATTGCGTAGCATGGATAGCATGATTTGATATGTTTCTTATAAGGGAATTTTCCCCTATTGGCAATATTGGGTGCTGTAAGAAATTTGATATTCTGGTGAAATCCTATAGGCTCACAGCATGAGTCTTCGGTTTTGCAACAGACCGGAAGGCTCGATCAATCGAGACAATAAGGAGCAAGGGGCCATCATGGGTGATTTAAAAGCATCGGAGCTTGCACAGGCAATGGGCGACGAAGCGCAGAACCATAAAGGAGCCCCCATAGCATCCGTTGGCAAAATGGCACCAACCCAGTCAGCTTTGGGACAGATGGTGCGTGAGGCCCGCAAGAAAAAAGGCTGGACCTTGGAAGAAACCGGCCAGCGTGCAGGCATTGGACGCTCGACGTTGTCAAAAATCGAAAACAATCAAACCCGCCCGGGTTTTGAGATTGTGCGCCGACTGACACAGGCTTTGGAATTGGAAACGCCCAATCTGTTTTTGCAATCTGGCAAAAGCAATATTTCCGGGCGTCGTGATGTAACCCGCAAAGGGGAGGGCGAGCCCAAACATACCGCAACCTATCATCATGAATTGCTCTGCAATGAATTATCCTCCAAGCAGATGTTGCCTTATTTCTCCACCATCAAGGCGCGGGATTTTTCAGACTTTGATGACTGGATCCGTCATCGCGGTGAGGAATTTATGCTGGTTCTCTCTGGCGAGCTGGAATTGCTGACCGAGCATTATCGTCCTTTGCCGATGAAAGCTGGCGATAGCGTTTATTATGACAGCGGTATGGGCCATTGCTGCATTTCCACCTCAAAAGAAGATGCCGTTGTCCTTTGGGTCAGCCTTGAGCGTTAAAGCAGTGAGGTGAGGCGGCTGGGGTGGCATAGCATCTAATTCAGGCTCTTGCCTTCCTTGCCTTTGCGAAAATGTGCCGGAGAAATGCCTGTTTTCTTTTTGAAAAAAGAAGAGAAATGTTCGGGATATTTATATCCCAGATCATAGGCAATGCGCGAGATTGGTGCATCGCTTCCTATGAGGCAATTCTGGGCTTTCTCAAGCATTTGCTCATGAATATGCTCAAGAGTTGTGCGCCCGGTTTCTTTTTTAAGAAGATCGCTGAGATAATGGGAGGAATAGCCCATTTTTTCGGCCAGTTCCTGAACGCTGGGAATGCCATCAAGTTCGAGATTGGCGTCCAGAATGCGTGTTTTCAAAAGCGTCTCAAATTGGCTGATCACATCTTTCTCGACAAAGGTACGGGTGATGAATTGCCGACCATAAAAGCGCTCGCAATAATTCAAAAGCACTTCCAGATTGGACGTAATGAGCTTCTGACTATAGCTGTCAGGATTCGCCGAATATTCCGTTTGAATGATCTCTGCCAGAGAGGTGATCAGCTCTTTTTCCTTTTGGGAAATATGCAGAGCTTCGCTAAGGCTGTAAGAAAAATAGCTATAATCCTGCATATGATTGGCAAGAGGGCTGCGCCGCAAAATGTCTGGATGAAAACATAAAGCCCAGCCCTCAAAGGGACGATCATCCGGGCCAAATTCAATGGTGCTAATCTGCCCCGGAGCCATGAAGACCATGCTGCCTTCTTTGAAATCATAGCTCTTTCTGCCATATTTCAGATCGCAATCCGCACCAATTTTCAAAATGATCGAATAATAGCCTTGCCTGATCTTGCGCATCTCATAGCGCCGCAAGGCATCCAGTTTTTGAACATCAATCAAGGTAATGAGGGGATGTTCTGGCTTGTCATACTCCAGTAAGTCATGCAAATCGCTGATCGTCTCGCAATGGATCATATCTGATGTCATACCATTCCCCTGTATCCTTAATATGATGACGGCTCTATTTCAGATATCTTCCAAAGAAATCCAAAAGCGGTTGCGGATGATGATTGAACCAATTGTAAGTGTGAAATCTATGGCGGCTATGGTCCTCATCAGGCTCATCAATCCAGATTGCAGTTTTCTCGGTCGGAATGACAGAAAAAATCTCTCTCATATGGTCCATGTCCGAGGTCTTGTCATGAAGATTTTGCACAAACAGAGCAGGCACGAAAATATGCTTCATATTTCCAATCGGGTTCCAGTCGGCCAAAGGCGTCACACCGCGTTTTCTATAGATTTTATCCGCCCCTTTTAGAACCCAATTGGGAATGCCGGACCGGCTCAACCAAAGATCAACGCTATGGGGTTGAATAATCGTCATGGCTTTGACATTGGCCTTTTTCATGCGCTCCGGTTCTTTGGTCATGGCAATGGCATTGATCATCGAATTCATGCAAATGGCAAAGAGCCCAATATCCTGCCCCTTGAAATCGGGATGGTTTGCCATAAATTCAGCCACGGCAACGGCATCCCAATAGACATGGCCAGAAAGATCATGAGGCCTGTCGCTGGCCCCGCTTTGTCCATGGTTTCTCTGATCATACATCAACACACTATAGCCCGCATCCACGAGATGTTTGACTGCAGGCAAAAATTCAACATCTTTAGAATAGCCGGATTTGAACAGGGTCTCATGCTTTAGCGAATAGCCATAACGGGTAAAGGTGCCCGGATGGCCTAAAATGATGACTTTCTCATTGGTTCCGCGCATCAGCCATGCCGATAAAGTCACGCCATCTTGCGTCTTGATGCTCACATCTTCATAAGACAGACCGTAATCTGCCGGATTTTTAACAAGCGCTTGCCTGTTGGGGCGGGTGAACATCGTGGCGATGAACTGAATCACAAATCTGGATCCAAGAAATCCAACAAGCACAAGAGCGGCTAAGACCAGCCCCGTTATCATCAATGTGGACATGACGTGACACTCCCTGAAAAAGATAGGGCTGCACTATGCCGCTCAAGCAGGCGAGAGGGAATGAACATATCCCGGAAGGACATATATAAATCTCAGGAAGCGCGATGATTACGTGAAGATCGCATGATGTGAGCAACAAAAAAGGATGCACTGCTTGATGCAGTACATCCTTCTATTGCCTTGGGCGGGGAGTTCGAAAGGGAGTTCCCAAGGCAGGACAGGAAAGACTAGACAGAAAAACCTGATCTCAATCGCCAGCAGCAACCAGCGTTTGGTGGATTTGCTGCGTCAAGGCAGGCTCCAGTCCAAGGCGTGCGGCTAGCATCGACAGATAGGCCTGTTCAGCCGGGCTATCCACTTCAATGGCCATCAAGGAGGCGATATAAATTTCCATCGCTTGTTCCTGACTGTTGGACGAAGCAACCAGACTATCAATATCCATGGGCTTATTGAGCTGATCAAACAAAAAGGCCTTCTCATCATTGGAGAGATCCAGCTCTTCAATTTTGCCAAAAATGGCTTGATGCTCAGCCGCATCAATCTGGCCATCGGCTTTGGCGGCAGCAATCATGGCGCTGACCAGAACCGAGCCAAGACCATTTGCCTGACCGCCAGTCTCGCTGGCTTGTTCTTCAATGGCAAAACCGGAATCAACAGGCACTTGCGGGATATGGGAAATCTGAGGAACGCTCTGGGTGGCTTGCCCGCCATGGGAGGCCGAGGCAGGGCTTGACGAGCCATCAATCGTCTGAGGGCCGGTTTTATTGCTTTGATAATCGGAATAGGCCTTATAAGCCAGACCCGCGACAAGCGCCAAGCCACCATATTGCGCCGCTTTCTTGGCCATTTTACGCCCCTTCTTGGAGCCCATCATATAGCCCGCCAAGCCACCAGCCAATGTACCCCCGGCAATGCCGCCTGCATTCTGGCTCAAATAATCCTTGCCTTTCTGCATGGCACCGGACGCAGACCCGGACGCATTAGCACCCAGCAATTCATTGATCAGTTTGGAGGCATCAAACATGGAAAAAGGACCCCTTGAAAGAAAAATAGACATATATGCGTAGCTTCAACCATAGAAAAGGTGGCTCGCCTATTTCTCATATAGGCAACAAAAAAGGCAGAACAAGGATGAAAGTGGCGATCCTTTACGGTAAGCGCGTGACAGAATGAAGGATGCGATCATCATGCGCCTGATCAGGCAAAAAACCTCTTTTAACAAATAAAAGGGCCTAGGAACGGGCACGCGCCAAAAGAGGCTCCAGCGATTGAATATAGGCCTCAAGATCATCCCGCTCGCAATCAAACCATTCAAGAGACCAGTTCAAAGCCCCCAAAAGACCATGGCGCAAATGGCGTGTTCTGGTCCTCAATAGGCTATCCTCAAGGCTTGGGTCCTGCTCCTGAAGATGGATCATCAGCAAATTATCCCAAAGCCGGTCATAAGAGCGCCGATGCTCCAGCACATCAGCGCGCACGCTATCAGGCACAAAAGGGTAACAACGAATATGCGCAGAGGAAAAATCACTCTCTGACAAAAGGGTTTTGAGATGGATCCGCATGGCAACCAGAACCCGTTGCCGGGCAGTGGTGGAGGCTGGAAGCGCATCAAGACCTTCAAGCACAGCGCTGCTGACAACATCGACGCCAACGCGCATAACTTCCGTTGCCAACGCCTCTTTGGAGGCAAAATGATAATATAAACTGCCTGCTTTCATGCCCACTTGATCGGCCAAATCCCGCAAGGACATATTGGAATAGCCAATATCGCGCATCATCCGTGCAGCAACGCTTAAAATTTCCTTTCTGGAAAGCGAAGCTTTGCTCTGTCGCGATGTGTCGCTTTTGTCATAGGGCATGAAAATGCTGCGCTCCTGTGAGAGCTGTGAAGGCGGAAATTCAGACTAAAGAAAGTCTTATCTTTACGCAAGCGTAACATTTCAGGCTCAGGACCCGATGTTCGCCTCCCATGCATTTTCTCTATCTGGAAAAGGATGTTTCTAATAAGGGAAAATGTATCATTTTTGGAGCGGGAAAACCCAAGAATATTTATGTAATTTATTGTAAAATATGATTTTTTATCTCTCATTAAAAATGATTAAAAATGTGATGGGGTATGGAAAAAATTGTCTGATCCCATCTTTTTTGAGGGGTGACGCGAGCGCTCATCCATCAAAGTGAGAGAGAAAAGATGCATCTGATCCTAAAAATCACCTGTCCCGATCAACCCGGTATTGTCGCCGATTTAAGCGCGCGCTTATCACAATTGAACTGCAATATTGTTGAATCGTCACAATTTTGTCAGCCCTGTTCAGACCCCAAGGCACAAACAGGCGAGGGGACATTTTTTATGCGCTTTGTCATCACACTTCCCAAAGAGCTGGACAATGATAGGCTGGATGCAGCGCTCAATGCCTTTGCAAAACGCTTTGAGGCGGATTTAAGCACTCAACAGGCAGGCAAAAAGCTGCCGACCATCCTCATGGTCTCCAAATTTGATCACTGTTTGATGGATATCCTCTATCGCGTTCAAACCGAGACTTTGCCGCTGGATATTGTTGCTGTTGTCTCCAACCATGCCAACAGCCGGCCAGATGTTGAACGTTTGGGCATTCCCTATCATTTATTGCCTGTTACCAAGGACAATAAAGCACAACAGGAAGCCAAGCTGGACGAGATTATCGAAAGAACTGGCGCAGAGCTGGTGGTGCTGGCGCGCTATATGCAAGTCTTGTCCGATGAGTTTTCCTCACGCCACTTTGGCAAAATCATCAACATTCACCATTCTTTCCTGCCAGCCTTCAAAGGGGCTATGCCCTATAAACGCGCATGGGAGCGCGGCGTCAAAGCAATTGGCGCAACTGCGCATTATGTGACGCCAGATCTGGATGAAGGCCCAATCATTGAGCAACATGCAGAAAAAGTCACCCATTCGGACAGCGCGAAAGAATTGGTCCGGCGCGGACGCGACATTGAAGCCCGCGCCCTGTCTCGCGCTTTGCGCTTACATGCGCAAGGGCGGGTCTTTATCGATGGCAATCGCACGGTGGTTTTTGAGCACTGACAAAGATCTGACAACAAAATCCATCCGTATGAAAAACTCATTGTCGTTACAATAGAATCCGGCCAAATTGAGCCGGATTTTACCTCTTTATAAAAGCTGTTCGCATGAGTGACATTGCCATCCATTGGTTTCGACAGGATCTGCGCCTGTCCGATAATCCCGCCTTCATCAAAGCCTGCGAAAGTGGCGCTGTTCTGCCCATCTATATTTTGGATGATGACACAGCTGGCAAGGCAAAAATGGGCGGTGCCAGCCGCTGGTGGCTTTATCACAGCCTCAAAAGCCTGAATGACAGCTTAAAAGGACATCTGCGCCTGTATAAAGGCAAGGCCGCAGACATCTTGCCCAATTTGCAGAATATCTATGGCGCAAAAACCATCACTTGGACCCGCTGTTATGAGCCATGGCGTCGTCAACGCGATGAGGCGTTAAAAGAACAGCTCAAACAAAAAGGCGTCACAGTGATCAGCCAAAATGGCTCTTTGTTGTGGGAGCCATGGCAGGTTTTAAAAGCAGATAACACCCCCTATAAGGTCTTTACGCCCTTCTATCGAAAGGGCTGTTTGCAATCGGCCCCCGCACCAGCCGAACCAGTTGCACCACCCGCTGATATGGTCTTTGCCAAGGCGCTCCAAGAGGAAGCAATAGAGCTGGAACAGCTCGATCTTCTGCCCAAACCCCCAATCCCTGATTGGCATCTGAGCTTGGAACCCCATTGGAGCATTGGTGAGAGTGCAGCGCAAAAGAGAGCCAGGGATTTTTTTGAAACGGGCCTGCAAGGCTATAAAATGGGGCGCGATTTTCCCGCGCTCTCGCATATCTCAAAGCTCTCAGCTCATTTGCATTTTGGGGAAATCTCTCCCAATCAGCTCTGGTATTGGGCCAAAGAAGCAGCACAGATCATGCAAGACAAGGGCCAGACGATTGACGCCGATATTGATCATTTCTGCTCGGAAATTGCATGGCGTGAATTTTCCTATTCTTTGCTTTTTTATCATCCAGATTTGCCAGACACGCCTTTGCAAAAATCATTTGAGGCCTTTCCATGGCAGCAAAATGATGTGGCCTTGCTCGCATGGCAAATGGGTCAAACAGGCATTCCCATTGTTGATGCTGCCATGCGCCAGCTCTGGCAAACCGGCTTCATGCATAACCGTCTGCGCATGGTTGCTGCCTCTTTTCTGATCAAAAATTTGCGTATCGATTGGCGCATAGGCGAGGCTTGGTTCTGGGATTGTCTGGTCGATGCCGATCTGGCCGCCAACAGCGCGTCTTGGCAATGGGTGGCTGGATGCGGGGCCGATGCCGCACCTTATTTTCGTGTTTTCAACCCGGTTTTGCAGGGCGAAAAATTTGATAAGGATGGCACCTTCACTCGTCAATTCGTGCCGGAATTGGCCAAACTTCCAAACAAATATCTGTTCAAACCATGGGAAGCACCAAGCGCCATAATCCAAGACTGCGGCATTCAATTGGGCAAGACCTATCCCTTGCCAATTGTGGATTTGAAACGCTCCAGACAGCAAGCCCTTGAGGCCTATGAAATTTGCAAATCGACGGCTTTTGCACAATCTGAGCATAAATAAAAATATTTATAAATATCTGAAAAATAATAAAAATGATTTTATGATGCTCTTATGAGATCATGCTGATCTATAAAAAGATTTGACTTATGCTCAAAATATGAAAAACTCCCGACCAACGATCAACCACCCAAGAAACCGTTGGGGGAGAGAAATATGAATATGCGTCGCAGCATCTTGGCGGGCTTTACCGCTGCCATCCTGTCAGCAACGATGGGAGCTGGCTTTCTATCTGATCAGGCACAGGCCGCTGATGTCATCAAAGTGGGCGAAATCAATTCCTATACCCGCCTGCCAGCCTTCACCATTCCCTATCGCAATGGTTGGCAATTGGCACTGGAAGAAGCCAATCAGGCAGGGGGCATCAAAGGTGCCCAAATAGACGTGATTAGCCGCGATGATACCGGCGATCCGGCAACCGCTGTGCGCATCGCCCAGGAATTGGTCTCCAAGAATGAGGTCAGCCTGCTGTTTGGCACTTTCTTCTCGCATATCGGTTTGGCCGTCAGTGATTTTGCCAAACAGAAAAAGACCCTTTTCATTGCCGCAGAACCCCTAACCGATGCCTTGGTCTGGTCCAAGGGCAATGACTATACCTATCGCTTGCGTCCCTCCACCCACATGCAGGCGGCCATGCTGGCCAAGCAGGCCGCACAATTGGACAAGAAAAAGTGGGCCACCATCGCCCCCAATTATGCCTATGGCAAAGACGCGGTGAAAGCCTTCAAGGCGGAATTGACCAAATTGCAGCCAGATGTGGAATGGGTTGGCGAGCAATGGCCAACTCTGTTCAAAATCGATGCAGGCTCTACCGTGCGTGCACTGGAAGCGCTAAAGCCTGACGCAATCTATAATGTCACCTTTGGCGGGGATTTGGCCAAATTCGTGCGCGAAGGATCGCTGCGTTATCTCTTTGACGGGCGCGAGGTGGTCTCCATCTTGACTGGTGAGCCGGAATATCTAGATCCTTTGGGAAAAGAAGCCCCAAAAGACTGGATCGTTACCGGCTATCCCGCAGCACAAATCAAAACCGAAGCCCATGAAGCTTTCTCAAAGGCCTATCAGGCCAAATTTGGCGAATTGCCAAAAGCAGGCGCCCTCGTTGGCTATAATGCCATGCTCTCGGTCATTGAAGTACTGAAACAGGCCAAATCGACCAAAACCGATGATTTACTGGCCGCTATGGACGGGCTGACGGTCAACGCGCCATCAGGCAGCTTTACCTATCGCGCCGCCGATCATCAGGCCACTATGGGCGCTTATGTCGGCAAAACCGGCTTTGTTGATGGCAAACCCGCCATGATTGACTGGTCTTATGCCGATGGTGCGGACTATTTGCCAAGCGAAGAAGAAGCCAAAAAACTGCGGCCATAAGTGCAAATTTATGAGTTTACGTCCTAAACCAAATCAGACACAAGCAATAGGCGGCAGCAGTCGCCTATTCTTTTGATTCCTATCCGCTCGGACAAGATTGTCATGGGGTTTTATCTCGCGCAATTGCTCACAGGCCTTGCCAATGCGTCATCGCTCTTTTTGATTGCCTCTGGTTTGTCAATCATTTTTGGCGTCACCCGCATTGTCAATTTTGCCCATGGCTCTTTCTTCATGATCGGGGCCTATCTGGCCTATAGCTGCGTCACATGGTTTGACGTGGGCATTTTGGGCTTTTGGGGCAGTATACTCTTAGCCGCCCTTTGCGTTGCTGTCATTGGTGGCGTGATTGAAACTCTCCTTCTGCGCCGCCTCTATAAATCCCCTGAATTGTTCCAGCTGGTCGCAACCTTCGGCATTGTGCTGGTGGTGCAGGACATTGTCCTTGCCATTTGGGGAGCAGAGGATTTGCTGGGGCCACGGGCACCGGGGCTGGACCGGGCCGTGCGCATTCTGGGCGAGCCAATTCCCGAATATGATCTGGCGCTGATTGTCATTGGCCCGTTGGTGCTTGGCTTGGTCTGGCTGCTCTTTCACCGCACCCGCTGGGGCATTTTGGTGCGCGCCGCCACGCAAGACCGCGAAATGGTTGCGGCATTGGGCGTCAATCAGCAATGGCTCTTTACCTCCACTTTCATGCTTGGCTCGTTTCTGGCAGGCCTTGGCGGCGCTTTGCAGGTGCCACGCGAAAGCGTCTCTTTGCTGATGGATCTCTCCATCATTGGCGAGGCATTTGTCGTGGTGGTGATTGGCGGCATGGGCTCAGTGACCGGCGCTTTCATCGCGGCAATATTGATCTCGGTCCTCAATGCCTTTGGCATTTTGCTCTTTCCTTCCATCTCGCTTTTGTTGCCCTTCCTTGTCATGGCGGTGGTGCTGATTGTGCGCCCATGGGGATTGTTGGGCAAACCCGGCTCTGGCCATGGCGCACCAGAAGCCCCACAAGATCCTTTGCGCCTGCTTGGCAAGCGCGCGGTTTGGGCATGGGCTGTCATTTTGGTCGCCTTGCTGACATTGCCTCTAGCCGATGATGGCTTTTTGCTGGTCTTGATGGTGGATGTGCTGATCGCAATTCTCTTTGCCGCAAGCCTGCAATTTTTGATGGGCGTCGGCGGTATGGTGTCTTTCGGCCATGCAGCCTATTTTGGTCTTGGGGCTTATGGGGCCGCCCTTTGCGTGAAATATGCAAATATTTCCATGGAATTGGCGCTTGTGGCCGGGCCTGTCATCGGGGCCTTGGGGGCGTTATTCTTTGGCTGGTTTTGCGTGCGCCTCTCTGGGGTCTATCTGGCCATGCTGACATTGGCAGCGGCGCAAATTCTCTGGGGCATCGCCTTCCAATGGCAGGATGTTACTGGCGGTGATGATGGCATTCTGGGCCTTTGGCCATCAGAATGGGCATCCAGCCAAAGCGCTTATTTCTATCTCACCCTTGTCCTTTGTACCATAGGCCTCATGCTCTTGCGCCGCATTGCCCATTCTCCTTTCGGCTATGTGTTGAGAGGAGGGCGCGACAGCGCATTGCGCACCGAAGCCATTGGACTGGATTTGAAAGCCCACCAATGGATGGGCTTTGCCTTGGTTGGCGGTTTGGCGGGGTTGGCTGGCGTGTTGTTCGCTTTTTCCAAAGGCAGCATTTTTCCCGACAGTCTCTCCATTCCCCATTCGGTGGATGCCCTGATCATGGTGTTGCTTGGTGGCATTCAATCGCTCATTGGACCTATTCTTGGGGCGGTTAGCTTCATCCTGCTGGAAGACTGGATTTCCCGTCTCGATTATTGGCGCTTCATCTTTGGCACCATCATCCTATTGATTGTGGTCACAGCCCCCAATGGATTGGCCGGTTT
>JAOXSG010000888.1 GCA_025800105.1 Cohaesibacter sp.
GTCGGTGAAGCAGCTTATAGACCCTCAAACACCAAAGAGTCAAACACTAAAATAAAAATAAACAAACTTTATCGGGAAAAGTTTCCGCACCGCAATAAAACAACAGAAATCTGCCAATTCAAACAGGGGAAAAAATGAAAAGAAAAAAGAAATGGTGACCCCGGCGCGAGTCGAACGCGCGACCTACCGCTTAGGAGGCGGTTGCTCTATCCATCTGAGCTACGGGGCCTAATCTCATTGCAATGAAAGCCAGAGGCTGGCATCATGGCATGATTTGATACTTGCTTTTGTCCTATCATTTCCTGTTAGCAAGAGAAATAGCCTCGCTCGCGGATGTCTCATTTTTTCCCTATCAAAAATGCCCTAAGTCTTTTACCAATTGGTCTGTTAAGCCTCAGTCTGTTTGCCGTCCCAAAACCACCAGCAGCATTGGCCGGGCAAGCAGTCAAACCACCAAAGCAGCATCCCTGTTTGCAAAAGCTGACCTTACTTGACACATCCAGCACAATCTCTGCCACATGGCGCCCTCTTGGCCTGATCATCGAACCGCTCGCCACCAGAGCATTGAATGAGCAAAGGCGCACAGCCACAAAAACCTGGTTGACCACACAGGCAAGCTTGAGCATTTATGCCGCTATATCCAAAAAGACCCAACCATCCAGAAGCAATCCCTCTCTATTTCTGATAAACAGCGATGCAAATGAGCAAAGCAGCCTGCAAGAGCATTTGCTGACTTTGGGATTGGCGCGGGTTGATATCACCAACCTTGCCAGCCCATGTGCAAAGACTTTGCTGATAGCGGAAGAAGCCGCACGAAAAAATCGCAAAGGCCTGTGGCAAAACAAGGCCTATGCTATACAAAAAGCAGATGATCTTCACCTTTTGGACAAAATATCCACCTATCAGATCATCAAAGGCAAAGTGAAATCGGTGTCCCGAAATCCCAGAAAAATCAGTTATCTGAACTTCGGCCATGTCTGGAAAAGGGATTTCACAGTGACCCTCTCCGCCAAATTGCTCAAAATTTGGGAAAAACAAGGCCATTCTTTGGATGAATTACAAGGACAGACTGTATATGTTCGGGGATGGATCGAGAATCGGGATGGAGCGCTGGTTCACATCAAGCATCCGCAACAATTGCACTATCAAGAAAGCAAACAATAAAGGCGAGGATATCTTTCCGTGAAGCGCACAAGCCCAGCTTCCTATATGCGACCCCTTATTCTGGCAAGCGGCCTGTTGGCACTGGCCGGATGCCAATCCCTTTTGACCAAAAACAGCCCATCCCTTGGCAGCGTTTCCCCCGCCATCACCTCCCCTGTCGCATCCATCGAACGGGAAATTGGCGCGCGCGAACATCCAAAAATCATCAAGGCCTATGGCGGGCTTTATTCCAATGCCAAATTGGAGACCATGCTCTCCAAACTGGTGGGGCGACTGGTCGCCGCCTCCCCCGAACCAACACGCCCCTATCGGGTAACCATTCTCAATTCCCCATCCATCAATGCCTTTGCCCTGCCCGGTGGCTATCTCTATGTCACCCGTGGCTTGCTGGCTTTGGCCAATGACAAATCGGAATTGGCCGCCGTGCTGGCCCACGAAATGGCCCACGTCACCTCACGACATGCATTAGCCCGCGCCCAAGCCCGCCAGCAAGGCGAAATTGTTTCCAAAGTCATCAAAAACATGACCGGAGACAGCGCCAAGGCCGCCCGCATCAAAGCGCAAAAGCTGGTAACCCTTGCCAGCTTCTCACAAGTGCAAGAGCTGGAGGCTGATCGCCTTGGCATTGAAACAGCCTTTCGCGCCGGACTGGACCCCTTTGCCGCTGGTCGGTTTCTCAAGAGCATGGGAGCATATGCCCAATTTTTGACCGGGCGCGCCGACAACGATCCAAAGGCCAATTTCCTCTCCTCCCATCCCACAACACCAGAACGCATCAAGGCCGCACTCTTTGCCGCTCGCCGTTTTTCCGGCCCCAATATCGGCAAACGCGAGCAAGAGGATTATCTGTTGGCACTGGATGGCATGCTCTTTGGCGACAGCCCCGATGAAGGCTTCGTCCGTGGACGCTCTTATATCCATCCCCATTTGCGCATTGCCTTCACCCTGCCCCAAGGCTATCGGCTGGAAAATACCTCAAAAGCGGTACTGGCCATCTCCCCCAATGGCACCGCCATGCGCTTTGACGGGGTAAGCGTCAGCCGCGATGTACCACTGGTCAAATATTTGACATCGGGCTGGGTCACAGGCTTGCTCACAGGCTCCATACGCCAACAACAAATCAACGGCAATGAAGCTGTTCTGGCAACCGCCAAAGCAAAAGGCTGGACCTTCCGCATCGCGGTCATTCGCATCCAGTCAGCCACATATCGCTTTGTCTTTGCCACCACCCGCTCTGACGCAGCCTTTGAAAGCAATGTTACAGAGACATTCCAGTCTTTTCATATGCTCACAACCCAACAAGCCATGGCCTTTAGGCCCTTGAATGTTAAAATCATCAAAGCCCCGCAAGCGGCTTCCATTCAAAGCTATGCCACCCAAATGCAAGGCACAGAACAACCAGAGCGCCTGTTTCGCTTGCTAAACAATTTGTCCGCCACTGCCCGCATCAAAAAGGGACAAAATATCAAACTGATTGTTCAGCAACCATAAAAGCCAATAAAAAAGCCATGACCCAAAAGATCATGGCTTTTAAAATGTCCATAAGATCAAAAGATCCTATCAGGCGGCAGCTTCCTGTCCGTTTTTAGCCGCGCCACGACGCGGGCTTTTGGCAAGATGCTTCTCAATCAAATGCACAGCCTCGGTGCCAGACAATTTGCGAACGGCGGCCACTTCCCGCGCCATCCGGTCCAGCGCTGCTTCATAGAGCTGACGCTCCGAATAGGATTGTTCCGGCTGGGTTTCAGAGCGATACAAATCCCGCACCACTTCGGCAATGGATTGCAAATCGCCAGAATTGATCTTGGCCTCATATTCCTGCGCACGACGGCTCCACATAGTACGCTTGATCCGCGCACGGCCAGTCACAGTGGTCAAAGCCTTCTCAACAGTCTCTTCATCAGACAATTTGCGCATACCAACAGATTCAATCTTGCCTGTCGGAACCCGCAAAGTCATCTTATCTTGCTCAAAGTTGATGACAAAAAGCTCCAGAGACAATCCGGCCACTTCCTGCTCTTCAATATTTGTGATTTGACCAACACCATGTGCTGGATAAACAATGAACTCGTTAATCTTAAAGCCCTGACGTTGGGTGGCTTTTTTGATGGCCATACGCTTGAAACTCCCGCGTCATATGTAAGCAGACTTGGCAAACCTGCTTAACTTACCGGAACATTCGAGACCAGAAACGCGCCTCGCCCGGTTAATCACTGCCTATACCAAAAAGGCATGGATACCATTTCAGCATCACTCAACCAATAAGTCGAAAGGGAGATGTGAATTATGCAAAAAGCCATTGAATTGGACGGCAAATGCGCATAAAAAAACTCCTAACGAGGAGCAAATGGACCTTCCCTTATCAGTCGATAAAGGAAACCATATCATATTTTTGGCATAATTCCAACGAAAGATGCAATCAAACTGTCATCTTTCGCAAAATGCTCGTTTTATCTCTCTGAAATAGAAGCAAAATTTCTCTTAACCAAATTTTCGCAACGCACAATTTCGCGTATTTTCAGGCCTTCACATCATCACATATGCACAGACAAAGCAAAGGTGAACAGATGTGAAAATGGTCCGGCAAAGCATGAATGCGCGGACCATTGATCTCGTACAGAAAAGATAGCGATAGGATTAGCCTAATCGCCTTCACCCGGCTCCGACGAAAGTTTTTCCAGCTTGCCCTCGACACCATCCATATCGGCATAGCCAGGCATCGGCTCTTTCTTGACCGTAATATTGGGCCAGATCTCGGAATATTTGGTATTGAGCTTGATCCAGTCCTCAAGGCCAGGCTCAGTATCAGGCTTAATCGCTTCAGCAGGACATTCCGGCTCGCACACACCGCAATCAATACATTCATCAGGATTGATTACCAGCCAGTTTTCGCCTTCATAAAAGCAGTCAACAGGACACACTTCCACGCAATCTGTATATTTACACAGGATGCAATTGTCCAAGACGACATAAGTCATTGTGTTCTCCACAACAGGTGGTCTGCGGCATTGCCGCTTATTTGGTCTCTCGTCAGATTTGCTATCGCTTTTGTGCCAGCGTTGCAAGCTGTTCCATTGCGTATTGCAGCACCAAGATAAAACAAATTTCCCCAATGCGATCAATCGTCACAATATGGTCCAACAGGGAAAGATTTCGTTACCACCTAGCAAGGGTCACAGGGGCAATCTTTGAGTTTTCGCAAATCCGGTAAAGTAAATACCAATTTTGACGAAAAAATCCAGATCCTAAACTGATACACCTTGTCACAGAGCAGAAAAGACAGTCGGCAAGGATCAATCACTCACCTTGCTTAAAGCGCATAATCTGACGGCGATCCCGTTTTGTTGGTCGCCCCGCTCCAGCATCGCGCGTTTCAGCAACAGGCTTGAAATTTTCAGCCTGTTTAGAAGAAGACTCAACAACAGGGGTTAAATCTTCATAGAGCAATTGTGCTTCCGAAGCCGGTCCCCGCCGCTCCCCCAAAAACAGCACTTTGAGGATGCGAATACGATTGTCACGGGCAATGGTCAACACATCCCCTTGCTTGAGCCCATATTTGGCCGCGACAATCTTTTCCTTATTCACCCGCACATGACCGGATGTCACCAGTTTGGCAGCCAGAGTGCGCGTTTTCGCCACTCTGGCATACCATAACCATTTATCAATCCGTATTTTTGCAACAGGCTCTTGCATGACATTGGCCCAAAAGGCTTATTTATCCTGCCCCAAATTGGCCTTTAAAGCGGCCAAGGCTGCAAAAGGAGAATCGGGATCAGCAACCTTTTCCTTGCGCGGCGCGCTGGAGCGTTGCGGCTTGCGAGACTTATCGCCCCCGCCTTGCTTGCCACGCCCCTTGCCAGCATCAGAACGGTTAGAACCGCGGTTAGAGCCAAACTTGCCCTTGCCACCCTCTTTAAAGCCACCTTTACGCCCAGTGGGACGAGGGCCTTTGCGCTCCCCGCGACCACCCGGACGCCAGATTTCCAACCACTTCTCTTCTTCTTCCGCGTCTTGTGCGACCTCAGACTGCACTCCATCATCAGAAGAGTCTGCAACAGCATCAGACGTCTCGTCAGCTGCTTTGTCTGCTTCAACAGAATCAGAAGACGCTTCTGTCGGAGCAGTAGCATCCCCAGCTTCAGCAGATGCAGTATCAGCAGGCGCAGCCTCTTCTTCAATCTTGCGACGCTCAAGGCGATAGCCAAGAGATTTCAAAATGGTCGAGAAATCCTCACCCGCACAACCAAGCAAAGAGGTCATGGCAACCGTGACAGTGAAGCCGCGATCCACAGCCCCTTCCGGCGCTTCAGGTGCTTCTTCGCTGGGACGCCAGCCAAGAAGCGGGCGAATGAGATCGGCCAAACGCTCTAAAATATCAATACGAACCGCACGTTTGCCATAAACACCAAAGCCAACCGTTTTGTAAAGCGCAGGCGTGATGCTCTCATCCACCGGAATAGACGTCCGACCTGAAGCAGACAATGACGGCACTTCCACAAGACCGGCTTGATCCAGACCACCATTTTTCAAGGCCCACATCATCACCAGCAACGTGCTGGGCGCGGGCTTGAGCAAAATGGGGATATAAATATGATAGGCCCCAAAGCGCACACCAAATTTGCGCAAGCTCGCCCGGGCATCCTGATCCAATGAGCGGACATCCTCAGCCACGCTGCGACGATCCAGAATGCCAAGATTTTCGACCAACTGAAAAGCCAGCCCCTTGGCAATGCCCTCAAGCTCGCCCGTATTGGCCAAATCCACCAAAGGCTGGAGCAAAAGATTGATATGATTGGTCAGCCACAGATTGATCCGCGCCTGCACCGCTTCCAATGCCGCACCAGACAATCCCTCGTCGGCCAGCACCATCAACCGTGGCTTCAAAATCTCGTCACCAACCACCAATTTGGCAATCGGTGCGCCTTGCCAGCGCAACAGACCATCGCCAGACAACAGGAACTGGTCATTGGCCGCTCCTGCTATTCTTTCCGATCTGCTTTCAAACTCAACAGACAAGACCTTCTGCGCAGCGGCGCGAATGGCTTTGGCATCCTGGCCTTCAGCACTCACATCGGGCGCAAAGCGAAATCCTTGCAATTGTCCAACATGCTGACCTTCCACCAGCACATCACCGGTAGCAGTAATTTCCGCTTCGAGCATTGCTTTTTCTCTCAGACGTTTCATCAATACACTTGTGCGCCGATCTACAAAGCGCTTGGTTAACCGCTCGTGAAGAGCATCCGACAGACGGTCCTCAACGGCTCTGGTCCGTTCTTGCCACAAAAAGGGATCTTCTAGCCAGCCCTTTTTGTTGGCAATGAACGTCCAAGTGCGGATATGTGCAATTCTATTGGCCAATGTGTCAATATCACCAGCCGTTCTATCAGCAAAAGAAAGCTGAGAAGACATCCATTCTGTTGCCAAATGGCCACGTTCATGCAATTGCGAGAAGACTTTTGCAATCAAATCGGCATGATTGGCCGGAGCAATCTTGCGATAATCGGGAATCTGGCACACATCCCAAAGCAGGCGCAAACTCTCTTCATCGCCAATTTGGCGCCTGATCTTGGCATCTTTATAGAGCAATTCCAGCGCCTGTACATCACTGGCAGGCAAAGCTTTGGTCAATCCTTGCCGTTTTGGCACCTCTTCCAGCGAGCCTATCAAATCCTGATAGGAAGAGAAATCCAGCACCCGATTGCGCCATTGCAACAATTTCAGCGGCTGGAAAATATGACATTCCAGCTGCTCAACCAGCTCATCCTCAAACGGTGCCACCCGCCCGGTCACTCCAAATGTGCCATCACGCACATGACGACCGGCCCGACCGGCTACCTGCGCCAACTCTGCCGCCGTCAGGCGGCGATATTGAAAGCCGTCAAATTTCTGTTGAGAAGCAAAGGCCACATGATCGACATCCAGATTCAACCCCATGCCAACAGCATCTGTTGCAATCAAATAATCCACATCGCCATTTTGAAACAACTCAACCTGTGCATTGCGCGTACGCGGCGACAAGCTGCCCATCACCACCGCAGCGCCCCCGCGCTGGCGGCGCACCAATTCGGCAATCGCATACACATCATTGACAGAAAAGGTCACAATGGCCGAGCGCCGCGGCAAACGGGAAATCTTTTTTGCCCCCGCATAGGTCAGCATTGACAGGCGCGGCCGGGACACAATCGTGGCATGGGGCAAAAGCAGCTCAATCATCGGCCGCATGGTCTCGGCCCCCAAAAGCAGAGTCTCCTCACGCCCGCGCAAATGCAACAAGCGATCGGTAAACACATGACCGCGTTCAAAATCCGCCGCCAGCTGAATTTCATCAATGGCAACAAAAGCAACATCGGCCCGCGCTGGCATCGCCTCAACCGTGCAGACATGATAGCGGGCCTTGGATGGCACAATGCGCTCTTCTCCGGTATGCAAAGCCACCCGCTCCTTGCCAACCTTGGCCACAAGCCTGCCATAAACTTCACGCGCCAAAAGCCGCAAAGGCAAACCAATCAAGCCAGAGGAATGCGCCGCCATCCGCTCAATCGCCATATGGGTTTTACCGGTATTGGTTGGCCCCAAAATGGCTGTCACCTTGCCACCTGACACATCGGCCTCAAAGGCACGAAAAACAGCCTCGGCCTTTTTGCCTGTAGCTGTATCCTTTTCAGAAACACCTTCAGAGACAACTGGCAACTCAATGCCAAAGGCCTTTGCCGCAAACTGATCAATATCCGCAGCACGCGCTTGTTCAGACAGATTTTCAGCCACATCTTGGGCTTCTGAGGCCGCAACACGCACGTCCTTTCCTTGCTGCTGGCGCTCTTTTACCCGCGCCACAAGGCGCGCATCCGCATCGCTCAGCTTTGGCTTTGCCGGCTCCAGCTTCAACTTCGCCAAATCTGCAAAAGGAGACGATGTATCTTTGCGCTTTGTCATCTTCTCATTACTCATAAGGATTGAAAATTCGAACTCAAACTCATCAATCGCTTCATAAGATCCCGCACCAGACTTTGATGCCAACAAGGCAAACGCAAGTCAGAGCGAAGCCATAGCACCTGAAATCGGTCAACGGCAAGAGCAAGCAAAAAGCCACCAACGATCGCAAGCCTCATCACCACCCCTAAAAAGCCAAAAATTTTAACCAATAGAACGAGTCTGGAACGAATCAGGGCCGAATCGGCGACAATTACAAGTTCTTACTTTGTTCAAGTCATATTTGGTGAAGTCGCTGCAATCACCCACCAAATCTTGTATCCCCCTCCAAACAACACTGTCTGGCCTATTTCCAATTCATTCAAAGGCATCCAATTATATTAACAATTTTGCCCCACTTTGAGACAGAAACTCTTGCCAAACTTTTAAGATAAAAACACATAAGTCCATGCTCTGATTAACCTTTTGAACGCAGCAAGAACGAATCTGGCACGAATCAGTGACGAAGCACATTTCACATTTTGTTCACGCCACATCTAGCCCATCTGATCGAGACAGCCACAAAATATCTTTTTCTTTCAAACTCGGCAATCAATCGCCAGACAAGAAAGAGATGAATTTGTTAACCAATTATGTCATTTTGAAACAAAGAGAAAGATCGACTGATTGAAGCCAAATCAAACCGACCAACAAAATCTCGATAAAAAATCAGCAAAATATATAGGGAAAAATACCTAATGAAAAAATTACTCATGCAACCAGCTACTTGTAAAATTGCAATATAATTATAGGGCTAAACCGTTTTCACCTATAATTAATGTCCGTGTGATTATCTTATAATTTGCATTCAAACACGTGGTGGGTATTGTTGTGCGAAGCGAAAATTCCAGAACCATTCTTTGGTCCCTTTTGGCAGCAACGCTGACATCTGTTGTCTATTTTGCCATTGCATGGACCGAAGACAAAGCCATCAGCAAGCGCGAAAATCTGCAATTGCTGGAGCTGGCTGACAATTTCAACAAGGCTTATTCCCGCATTCGATCGGACGATATGCCAGTTCCGGCCACCTTTCGCCGGATGGGTATTGAGCATTTTAATGCACAAACCAACAAGGACGCAGACAATGCCCAGACCCGTGTTTTATGGCCAGGACGTCCGGGTTTGGAAATCAACCGCACCACAGATGAGCCGCGCCTCAAACAAATCATCAAAGATTATGTCGCCAATCCAAGTGCTCCAGCATTATATGAGCATCGCTTTGAGGGCAATCGCCTGATCGGGCGCACCGTCGTGCCGTCTGTAGCCAATGATAAAACCTGTGTGAGCTGCCATAATAAAGAATTAAAAAGAGCCGCTTTTAAACTTGGCGACGTTATGGGTATTTATGTCGTGGAACGCGACATGACTAATCTATTGCTTACTGATGCCAAATATGCAGGCGGCCTCTTCTTCCTTGCTTTCACCATGACATGGTTATTCGCAACCCGCGAACGCAGCCGCAATCTCAACATCATGCAACTGAAATCACGCATAGAAATCCAGCGCATGAGAGTTGAAGCAGAGGAAAAAGAAAAATTCCTCCTAAACCATGATCCGCTCACCGCTCTGCCAAACCGCAAATTGTTCCATGATTATCTCAACCCGGCAGCAAAAGGCGATAACAAACAAACCCTTCATGCTGCCCTGATTGATTTGGACGATTTTAAAAGCGTCAATGACACAATGGGTCATCCAGCAGGCGATGCGTTGCTCGAAGAAGTCGCAAGACGCCTAACCCTATGCATGGACAATATCGATGGGCTGGCAGCCAGATTGGGCGGGGATGAATTTGCCATTGTCTGGCATAGCAAAGAGCTGACCTCCGAGCCGGACAGTCTGGCCCAACGCATTCTCAATGAAATGGCCAAGCCGTTTGAATTTGAAAACTGGTCCATCACCCCCAAATGCTCCATCGGACTGGCAAGCTGGACAGATACACAAAAAGGTGATCCCTGCGAATTGCTGAAATTGGCCGACATTGCTCTTTATGTCGCAAAAGACCATGGCAAGAATATCTATCAGATCTATAACAGAGCCATTGACGCCACCATTCGCCGACAAAATGAAATTGCCGCACATCTGACCCGCAGCATCCGCGAAGAAGATTTACGCCTGGTCATGCAGCCACAAGTCTCGCTCCATGATGGACGTTTCATGGGTTTCGAAGCCCTGTCCCGCTGGACCATCAACGGCTATGAAATTCGCCCGGCAGAATTTATCGCCATTGCAGAAAGCACCGGCACCATTCGCGAGCTGGATCTGCAAGTCTTGAGGAAAGCCGTCAATTTCTCGGCTGATCTAGAAAAACAGACAGGCCTTGCTGTCCCGATTTCTGTCAATCTCTCCGCCAACAGTTTCCGCTCTGGCTCATTGCTGGAAGATATTCAAACCATCCTGTGGGCAGGCAAATTACCGGCCGATCGTTTGACCTTGGAAATCACAGAAACAGCCGCCATCGAAAATTGGCAACATGTGCAGGATGTTCTGGGCAAATTGCGCGCCGTCGGCGTCCGCGCCTCTTTGGATGATTTTGGCACAGGCTATTCATCGCTGGCCTATTTGCTCAGAATGAAATTCGACCAGATCAAAATCGATCGGGAATTCATTCAGGATATCAAGGATGGCAATGACAATCACATCTTGCTCCAGCATATCTCCGATATGGTGGCAGGCCTTGGAATAGAATTGGTCATTGAAGGGGTCGAAACCCAAAAGCAGTTCGAGCTGATTAAAAACAGCGTCAAAGGCGGCGGCCAAGGCTATTATTTCGCCCGCCCAATGGAGCTAGACGCAGCCCGCACCTATCTACAAGAAACCGTAAGGCTCAAAGCGGTTTAACGGTGTAAAGCACACAAAACGCAAAAGACAAAAAGAAAGCGGCCTTTGTTTTTAACAAAGGCCGCTTTTCTTCATCCAAATTAGGACGTGCACTCATAAATCTGATCAATTCACTTGCCAGCTTTTGGCTTGTAACACAAGGCGCCCAACCATGGTGCCGATCTGCAAGCGATAAACCGCAACCACAGGCTCATTGCCCACGGGGATGAACCAGACTTCCAGATCCTTGTTCTTTTCCATAAATTTGGTGCTTTTCTTGTTGGGGCGATGACCCGCAACAAAACGCAAACGCGCCCCACATTTGGTCACCGGACCGGAATATCCGGCCCCCGAGCCAGAACGAACATCTGTTTTGCCCTTATAATAAAGTTCGATATTATAGCGCCAACGGCCATCAAACATCCGCACAGTACGGTCGCAAACACTTTTGCCAACTCTGGCTTTTAAAGATTTGGTCGAGAGCAGCAAACCGCTGAGCGGATCAACAATACCGCGTGTATGGACACGTTTGAGCGGAATGCGATCTTTCACCTTGGACGGGGGAGGAGAGGCCGAAAAATCCCTCACATTGCCAGAGCGCATGGCAATCTGAACCACATTGCGAATTTTGTTTTCCTTGGAATTCAGCGCATAGGA
>JAOXSG010000091.1 GCA_025800105.1 Cohaesibacter sp.
GTGTAGGGAACAATAATGAAACCCTGGAGTTACCAGTTGGGCATGAGGAAAGCGATCTAGATAGTATGCCAGAATTAGAAGATGTACCTAATCTAGATTCGGTTGAAATCCCTTTGTGGCTAATACCCAATGGGGTTATGGTAACTTTTCGAGGAGGAAGGGTGTTCTTTGAAAGAGAACAAGGACCACCCTGGCAGGAAGTCTTGGCTCAGATGATAGAGGAGCAAGACTCAATATTAGAAGATAATTAACATGATTAGATAAGTTTAAAGTTAAGATTGTAGTCAGAATTATTATAAGAAATAGTTTGTAATAGTTTAAATAACCTGTGAAAATGTCAGGGAGCCCAAGGAGGCGGCGTGTTAGACGCGATGAGGATATAAGTGGCCAATTTAGAGTAACTGTACCGGATGCAGAAGACTTAGATCAATTGAGGACTCGGGGAGGAGCATATAGGAGGGGATTGTACCCCCTAGGTAATAGAGGTAATGCTCCACCTGAGGGAACTCAGTCTTTGCCAGCATCTTCA
>JAOXSG010000100.1 GCA_025800105.1 Cohaesibacter sp.
GTCAGGAGCTGGAAAAGTCAAAAATTGGTCGAAAAGCGCGTATGTCTGGCATTGAAGAAACCATTCATATCATGCAATCCGCCCCCACTTTGCCGGAAATCTGACAAGCTATAACAGATTGGGGGGCTTGTTATCGAAAAACATTTGGCGTGTGTTGCTTATTTTTAAAAGCTGTAGCGCAATCCAAATGTGCCTGAATGACTTCTCTCAATATGATTGAAAGAGGCCGCATAGTCCATATTCAGATGAAATGAGTCTTGCAGGGACATAGACAGGCCCGTTGAGATGTTAAAGACATCTTTCAAAGGCGCATTGCCCAGATTTTCAAAGCTTTTTCCCTGATCAACCGAAACACGGCTGGCTCTTGATAATTCACCAAAGCGCCGCGTCCAAGATAGGCCAAGAGTGGGAACAATCGGCAGATCTCCTAAAAAATAAACCGTAGACAGGTTAAGACCAAGCTTTGCATCTCCTGTGCGGGTGATATTTTGCGCAGTATGGACAGCCGCATCGGGATTGCCATCTTCAACAAATGCCGATTGTTTGAGCCAGCTGCCCTGTAGGCGAGCAAAGGGTTGTATAACCAGCCCATCTATCGTGAGCCGTTGCCCCACTTCCAAAGCGGACTGGATGCGATAATTGGTATAATGGGCCTGCATTTTGCGCAAATCGCCCTTGCCATCAATATCAATGAACCGGCTGGTATCATATTGATCAGCGCCCAGCGCGATCAGGCCATCTGCATACCAGGTCTGCCATTCAAAGGTGCCTGTTAATCCGGCTTGCATCTGGATGATGTCAAGGCTTGTAATATTCTCGTTGATATCAACATCCACCTTGGTGGCGGAGCCGGTCAGGCCAAAGCGCAGATAGTCATCGGAATAGAAATCCAGTCCTGCCATCAGGCCACTGGCATCAATTTTAACGCTGGCATCTTCGCGGTGGGCATTTTTTCGGCCAAGGCTGCCAAGGCCAGTGATGAAAAAGGAGCGCTCCAAGGGGGCCCATTGGTCCAGATTCTGGTCTGCGAGTGTTGCGCTAATGGCCTTTTGGGCATCTTGCGCGGTTTTTGTTTGTTGATAGGCCAAAAGGGCCGTTTGTGTCGGAGAAGAAATAGAAGAAGGGGCAGAGACCGGGGCAGGCGCACTCACAGAAGCAGAACTTCCAGAGGAAGATCCCCCCGAAGAAGAGCCAGAAGCGGCATTTTCCCCGACTTCTCGCTGATAATCGAAAAATTCGGCAGGTGGTGCACCTGTACAATCATAAATTCTGGTTGGCGTGCGATAAATGAATTGGAAATATTCCAAAAGCGTACAATTCACCTTATCGGGTTTTGTGGGATCAAATGCCAGATAAGGGATGGTGGCCCAAGCGGGCTGGACGCCTAAAATTGCAATAGAAATGATCAAAAAGAGAGTAGGAAGCGCCCTGTGGCTGCTTTTCTGCAATGACACTGTATTTCCCCGCCTGTCTTTAAAAATGGATTTCTTTCTATCCTGCTTGTCCCATTGGTGCAACTGGTGTCAGGGATCCAGAAATGAATTTGGCGAGAATGATGGCGACATCAATTTGATAAAGGATGGTTCTTCTGTCATGTCTTTTGTCTTGCTTGATTGCAATCATAGTCTCGCCTTGCGAGATATGATGAGCTTTTATGTAAGATAATCACTGTTTGAGCAGTGGTTATATTCTGACATTTCAGGTTATAATAGGATATATCCAATCAAATGATTGCAATTTAGCTTTTTCAAAGGGAGATAGCCGTGAGTGCACCATCTGTTTACGAGCAATATATGCTTGAACTTATCAATAAAGCACGCATGGACCCCAATGCAGAGGCACAACGGCTTGGAATTGGCTTGAATGATGATCTATCTCCGGGCACGATTGACGGCTCAGCCAAGCAACCCCTTGCTTTCATGGCTGTGTTGAACAATTCCGCAGCCAAGCATAGTATTTCCATGCTTGCAGACAATTATTTTTCCCATACAGGCAGTGATGGCTCTTCTGTGTCTGACAGGATTTTGGCGGCAAATTGGGCCGCAGAGCCTGGAAGCGGCTGGGTTATGGGGGAGAATATTTCTCAACGTGCCAGTTCAGGCAACACCTTTGGCTATAATAGTCTGACAATTGACAGCCATCATAACGGCCTTTTCAAATCATCAGGACATCGAACCAATTTGATGAATGATCGGTTTTCTGAGATTGGTATCGGTCAGGAAGTTGGCTCTTATACAGCTTCCAACGGCTTTACCTATCAACATACTTCCATGTTGACCCAAAATTTTGCTGATGGGGGGCGCGCTTATATCACCGGTGTTGTGATCGATGATAAGGATAAGGACAAATTCTATGATATTGATGAAGGTCTGGGCTCAGTCATTGTAACGGCAGCTGGAGCCACTGGCGTTTTCTCGACTTCCACTTGGCAGGCTGGTGGTTATTCCCTTAAAGTTGATCCGGGCACTTATACTGTGACCTATTCCGGTGGAGGGCTGAAGCAGACCATTACCAAATCCGTGACAATTGGCAGTGACAATGTCAAAGTTGATGTGCTGAACGAGGCCTTATCCGGTTCTGATAGTCATGATTTTTCCAATGTTAAAGCAGGGGATGTTTTTCGATTTTTCAATACCGAAAGCGGCAAGCATTTTTTCACTGCCAACACAACAGAACGGGATAATGTTCTCGATAATTTGCCAACTTTTAAATATGAAGGTGTGGTCTTCAATATAAGCTCAGGGGATACTAATATTTATCGGTTTTACAACACTGACAGTCAGACCCATTTTTATACAATCAGTAGCGCAGAAGCACAGCAGATTAGAGCGACACGCCCTGAATTTCGCGATGAAGGTATCGCCTATCAGGCCTATGATTCATCCAATCAGACGAATACAGCCCTCTATCGTTTCTACAATGAGGATACATCCAGCCATTTCTTTACGACCTCAACGCAGGAAAGAGATAGTATCATTCAAAATTTGTCGAATTATAAGTATGAAGGCATCGCCTATTATGTCGATATTGCCTGATGCGGATAAGCGCCGGATTTAGAATCTCTGGAACAGTTCCCTCATTTTTTGTTTAGGCTCAGGACTGTTCAATCAGGCTCTAATAAGGCGTTTTTTCCCTATTGGAAATATAGCCAATATCGGCTTGTTCTTCATATATGTTCAGGACAAATGCAAAAGAATAAGACCATAAAGAAATAGGCAGAAATTTGATAATATTCTTAAGGATAGAGAGCTTTAGCCCTCTGAAAAAATATTTCATATCTTTGCGTTTTTGATGGTTTTGAAGATAGCGTTTTGCGCGCGATAGCTGTTTTTGCTCTGCTCTTCTTTTAAGGGAAAGCGGCAATTGATCCTTGCAATAATGGCGGATCAGTCCTGCGGTTTGATGAAACGTCAAGGCTTCGCGATCAGACAGGCGAGCATGGCCCCGAACCATTTGATAACAAACAGGGTAGTTCAAACTTGCAAAATCCCCCTTTAGAGCGATTTGCAGAGCAATGGCATAATCCTGGCAGGATACAAAATTATCGCTGATAGGCAGAGCGGCAAAAAATGCGGAGCTATGATAAAGGCTCTGGGTGGGAACAAAATCAAACCCTGTTAAACAATAGAGCAAACTATCGCTCATGATGTGTGCTTCAGCAAGCGTATTAGGCTCGGCCTTCATTTGCTCGGCCTTTAAAGCATCTGGTCCATAAGCAATGGCCTCTCCCTTGACCAGATGGCACTGCAAGTCTTTTGAGGCCTTTATCAGCAAAGCTGTTGATCCGGGCATAATTGGATCATCGGAATCAATCAGGCGGATAAAGCTGGTTGCCTCAGGATCCAGCTTTCTGGCGATGTCTCCCAATTGATTGGTGGTTTGAAAAATGCCTCTATTGTCCCGAGCGATGAATGTGATCGGCAGTTTGTGCTCATATTGGCTGACAAATGTCTGAATGATGTCTACGGACTGATCCGTTGAACCATCATCAATGATGACAAGAGAGGCATGGAAAGCGTCTGAATCAATGACAATGCTGTCCAGAACCGAACGGATATAGGGACTTTTGTTATAGGATGATACGAGATAGAGCACTTTATCGGTCTGAATCGTCACTGTTTCTATCATCCTTTCAGACTGGTCTGGATTTTGTTATATAGGCATATGTCGGGATAAGAAAATGTGGGATCCTTGGCTCCATCCAGGACAAACCCGGATGGAGCGATAAGCCGTGATTTATTGTTTGACCAGCTCTGAACAGACATTTTCAAAATAGTCTCTTGAACAATCCTGTTTGATGGCCTCAAGCGCATGAGAACGAACAGAGTTCCAAAGAGCCTTATCTTCATAGAGCCGTACACATTGATCAGCAAAATCAGAAGCATTGGAAGCGGACAGGGCCTCTTGATCATGTTTCCATCCCAATTGAGATAGAAGCAGATCGGTTATGACACAGGGCAGCCCGTAATTGGCGGCTTCATGAACCTTATGGGGAATCCCGGCGGCAAAGCGGGTGGGAGCGATAAAGACCCGGCTGCGATCATACCAGTCTGAAAGATCGTCCACCCGTCCCAGCAGGCGAATATGATTGTTTGCAAGATCGCGTACACGATCTGAATTGACTTGTCCTGCAATGTTAAGAATGAGCGGCTCTTTGCTGCGTTGCTGAATGAGCGGCAAAATCTCGCGAGCAAACCAGATCAAGGAATCTTCATTGGGCGTGAAGTCGCCATCCAATCGTCCGACAAAGAGAAGATCTTTGCGTGTGTCAAACGAAGAGGGGGTTGGCTCTGGATCAAAACGATGGCCCAATACCTTAACTGTTGGAACCCCGCCCTGTTTGTAAAAATCTGCCTCTTTTTCAGAGACGGCAATCACCGTATCGGCATAACGGGTCAGGTTGATTTCCTGATTCAGACTATGCAGTTGTTCTTTTTCATCTATTGGTTGGCCCAATAGATCAAACTTCATAATATCACGCGTTGCTGTGACGGCTTCTGCATCATAAATGATTTCACACTCTTCAAAGAGGTCCGGGCGCTTTTTGATCAGTTTATTGATGAATTTCATATTATGGGATCGACTGATCAGGATCTGATTATAATAGCTTTTGCGTGCGGCCAGAAAGTCTTCAAAACCATCGACACCAAGACCGGATGCAATTTCCACCCCTGCCGGAATGGCATCAATAATCTTATCCATGTTTTCAGGTTGCGGGAAGCGCAAGGGATAGAAGGTCAAAAATGCTCCGGTTTTTGCCAATGCATGGATCAACGCATTGGAGCGCGGGAAGCCTGCCCCTTCGGTCACAAAGGGGAGGCGATCATCAATCAGCAAAATCTTTTTTGCGTCATTCTGTCTGGACCGGGCCTTGATAATATTATCTTCATGAGGCGCAAGAGCGGTCGTGCCAAGATAGTCTTTATGACGCTCAAGGAAAATTGAGCGATTGCGCGTTTGCAGCGCAATGGCTTCATCACTTGTTTTGGAAGAGCCAAATTCAAAATGATAGATAACACTATGGGGATTATAGACAATTCTATAGCCCTGTTCCCACAAGCGCAGGCAGAAATCGGTTTCTTCATAATAGGCCGGGGCATAGCGCTCATCAAATCCGCCCAATTCTTGCCAGAGCTTGGTGCGGGTGAGCAAGAAGGCGCCTGAGCAATAATCAACATCGCGCTGGAACTGAGCGCTATAATGATCAGGATTTTCGCCTCGCGCATATCCCAAGGCCGAGCCGTCATTCCATAACAGACTGCCCGCTTCCTGCAAGGTTCCGTCTGGCAAAATCAATTTTGCTCCAACGGCACCAATGCTGTCATCGCTATCAAGCAATTGACTTGCACTGCCAAAGGCTTTGTCGCCAATCACTGTATCATTGTTGAGCAAGAGAATTTGCTCGCCTTTTGCCAGTTTGCAGGCTTGATTGACGGCACGCAAAAATCCAACATTATCCTTATTATAGACAATGGTGGCTCCGCTGACTTTTGCCATTAAATCTTGTGTGCGATCAGAAGAAGCATTGTCGATGATGATGACTTCAAAAGAGACATCAAGCTGGTTGGCGATGGAATCCAGACATTTATAGGTCAATTCTGCCTGATTATAGAGAATGAGGATGATGGAAATTTTGGGCTGTATTGCGATAGGCAAACGAATGGAAAAATGACCATCCAGAAATCGGTTCAAATCCTGCTGGGCTTGCTGCCGGAACATTTCTTTTGTCAATGTCGGGGCAGCAGGTGAGGCATTTGGTGTGCTCTCTTGTCCATCGTCAGCGAGACTAAGCTTTTTGCGATCCTTTTTGCCCAGCATTTTGCGCCAAAGGCGTCGCAGGCGCCGTCCAATTGTGCGGTTGAGCTTTTTGGTCAATTTGGCATTGGCCTGTTTGAGGTTCAGAACTTCCGCTTCTTTATGCGCCAATAAAGCGCGCTGATTGAGCAGATAACTCTCCAACTCTTCCAGTCTGATGCTCTCGCCGACAGCCCGATCAACCATTTCCTGTGTATAGGCTAATTGTTTTTCCAAATCAGCAATGGTCTCAATAGCCCATTCCCGATCTTTGGTTATGCCATCAATACGGGTTTTATCTTCCCGTCTTTGTTCACGCAGCAACCGTTCCTGACGGATAAGACGGTTTTTCAAATCATCAAGCTGGGTGCCTGAAATGTGAGGAGTTGAAGATTTCATATCAAATCTCTTCTTGTGTCTTTATCCAGCAAGGATGGTTGTAAAATGCATGAAAGTCATCGTCGATCAGTTGAGTATTTTGCTCAATGGACCAATGGAAATTCAACAGACGGTCATGGTGAATCTTGTGCCACCAAAGGTGATTGAGAAGGCTATATTCGCGCTTGGCTCTTTGGAGGCTCACCGGGTCTTTTTCTTGTGTTGAAGAGCCTCTTGAAACGGATTCATGATGGATCAGCAAAGCATGAGGCGTCCAGATATTCTGGTATCCCAAATCGAGCAGTCTGAAGCACAAATCGACATCATTATAATCGATGGTGAATTCTTCATTGAACCCTCCAATGTCCTCAAAAATGTCTTTTCGGATGGCCATGCACGCTGCGGTCACGGCTGATAAGGGCTGTGCTACAAAGCCCAGTCCCGATTGATTGATCCAGTCCAATGGTTGCCTTGCTCCCATATTATGGACCATTTTTTCTCCACCCGTTATGCCAGCATGTTGGATGCGTTTGTCGGGATAAAGCAAAAGCGCTCCCACTGCTCCCACATTGGGTTGCAGAGCATGGAAAACCATCTCTTGGAGCCAGTCATCCTCCAGAATTTCGATGTCATTATTCAGGAACAGCAAAATGTCGCCTTTTGCCTGACGCGCTGCGATATTGTTCAGGCGGGCATAATTGAAAGGCTGGTCAAGGCGCAAAACACACGTATCGTTGCGTGTGGCGGCTTCTTGAAGAAAATCCAGTGTCTCTTGGCAATCACTGCCATTGTCAATGATCAGAATCTCAAGATTTTCATAGTCTGTTCGCTCCCACAATCCCTGACACACCATCGTCATATGATGCAGCTGATTGCGGGTTGGAATGATGACACTCACGCGGGGCATATCTTGTATGTCTCGTGGCATCAGACGGGATGTGCCATGGTCTGTATCAATCAAGTCAAAATGGGGGGCATGATTGTTCACAAAGGAACGGGCACAAGCGCGCTCGGCCTGATTGCGATCGCCGGGAGGCAGGCTATGATGAAACAGGCAAATCGGGCTATGGGCAATCTGATAATCCTGCATCTTGCACGAAAGGGAGAGTAAGGTCTGATAACCCCAGTTTGGGTCAGAAAGGCAGGCCAGTTCATGAGCAGGGCAACGCCGGACAAAAAACGCTCCCTTGATAAAATTATCACAATAAAGACGATGTGTGTCCCAGGCTGGCTTATAAAGGGGCAGCGTTTTCTTGCTGTCGGGTGAGAGATGATAATCTTCTTCCCAATAGAGCAAGTCCAGCTCATGGCCATTGTCTCTATGTTGAGAGTAAATGCTGACCATTTCCAGCAAGGCTTCTTCAGCAAGATAACCGGGGCGGGAGATATATAAATCAAACACGGCCCCATCTTCTGACAAAGGTCGGGCTGGATGATCATAGAGGCCATTTTCCTGAGACAGGAAAACCAGCCTGCCATCCTCTGATAACCAGGCAGGATCATGGACAAAAGAGGGAAATTGCTGGGTATAAATAAGCAATTTCCAGTTCAAAAAAGACTGGCTGCCCAAGGAATTCATCAAATCCATGACCTGCTGTTCTGCGCAAATCGGACTGTCTTTGATCAGCATGTAATGAATATGGATTTCAAAACTGGACGAGAGGGCAAGACCAATCTGTCTGGCTTTTGACTTATGCTTGGTAATAAATTTCTGCGTTTCCATGCGTCGCTGATGATAGGGTGCAAATTTTTGCGGCAGTAAATCTGCGGGACGCGACATAAGAATGCCCTTTCGGTAACGGATCGTTTTATGCTGTAAAGCGGCTCTTTGATATATAGTCAATATGTTCAGGGCTCTGATGCAGCAAAATCAGCGAAATTTAAACGATTTGTGTCTCTTTTGTCCGCTTCTCTTTTCTTCGGATGGTTTGAAGCATCATGCCTGTCATATTTATATTGGTTGCGAAGCTGTCTGTGATGCGATAAGTCGATCCATAATCAGAATAGAGAAGGATTGTTGAGATGACCAAGGACATTATGTTTGTGGAAGGCATCAGACTTGCGGCTTTGGCGAATGGCGTTTTGCGCATTGAGTGTCTTTACAGCTCAGCCAATGGGGAAGAGCAGGTCTCTGGTGAATTATTGATCCCTGCCAACCGCGTTGGCAATGTCATTCAGGGGCTTTCCAGTGCTGCGGCAAGCATTGCCCAGAAACAACAAGAAGCGATCGAAGCACAATCTTCATCTGAAAAGAGTGATGAACAGGAAGACATTGCCCTGCCTGATGTTCTTTAAATCAGACATTTAGCATAATGAAGCATATTGCTTTGCCAATCATGGCAGATATTCAGCGGCTCAGGATATAACAGCATGTCCCTTACTGTGAAAGCGTTAGAGATAGCAGGGGCTTATCTCATCTCTCCCCCTAAATTTGGAGATCATCGGGGTTTCTTTTCAGAAACCTATAACAAGCAGGCTTTGGCAGAACAGGGGTTCGAGCACGAATTTGTGCAGGATAATCAATCCGTTTCAACCCAAAAAGGGGTTATTCGGGGGCTGCATTTTCAAACCAATCCAAAGGCTCAGGGCAAACTGATCAGAGTGACCCATGGCGCTATTCTGGATATTCTGGTTGATATTCGCAAAGGCTCGCCCACTTATGGCCAGCATTTGACGATTGAATTATCTGCGCAAAATTGGCAACAGGTTTATGTCCCGGTCGGGATTGCTCATGGTTTTTGCACATTGAGCGAAATCACTGAAGTGCATTATAAAGTCACCAATTTTTATGCTCCAGATTGCGACAAGGGATTGGCCTTTGATGACCCGGCTTTGGGGATTGATTGGCCAGTTGCTCTGGATCAGGCCATTTTGTCCGATAAAGATCGACAGCATCCCAAATTGGCTGACTTACCGGACTATTTTACTTTTGGTGATGATTAGCCCCTTTCTCACCATTATGAAGATCACCATGATTGCCTGCACAGGCAGGTTTTAAGGAAAAAGCTGCTATGAAAATTCTGGTCACAGGAGGAGCGGGTTTTATTGGATCTGCTGTCTGTCGCTATCTGGTTCAGGAACTGGGACATTGCGTTGTTAATCTGGACAAGTTAACCTATGCGGCAAATTTGTCTTCCTTGGCCGAGATTGAAAATAATCCGCTTTATGCCTTTGAAAAAGTGGATATTTGTGATCGCTTAGAGCTTGATCGCGTCTTTAGCAGCCATCAACCCGATGCGGTGATGCATTTGGCCGCTGAAAGTCATGTGGACCGTTCTATCACAGGGGCTGGGGAATTTATTCAGACCAATGTGGTTGGCACCATGACCATGCTAGAAGCGAGCCGTGCTTATTTGGCCGCTTGCACACAGAATGTTGCCAAGGCTTTTCGCTTTTTGCATGTCTCAACCGATGAAGTTTATGGGGAATTGGGTGAGACGGGATTGTTTAGTGAAACAACTCCTTATGATCCTTCCTCTCCTTATTCGGCGTCGAAAGCTGCCTCGGATCATCTGGCCAAGGCATGGGCGCGAACATATGATATGCCTATCGTTGTCTCCAATTGCTCCAACAATTATGGACCTTTTCATTTTCCTGAAAAGCTGATCCCGCTCATGATCCTCAATGCTTTGCATGGCAAGGATTTGCCGGTTTATGGCGATGGCAGCAATGTGCGTGACTGGCTTTATGTTGATGATCATGCACGCGCATTGTTTATGATTTTGACCAAGGGCCGGATTGGCGAAACCTATAATGTGGGCGGGCAAAATGAACGCACCAATTTGCAAGTGGTTGAGCGGATTTGCTCTTTGGTTGATGAATTGGCCGCTCCTCTTGCCTCTGGGTCTCGCAAGGATTTGATCCGGTTTGTGCAAGATCGTCCGGGCCATGATGCCCGTTATGCCATTGATGCTGAAAAATTGCGCAGTGAATTGGGTTGGGTTGCACAAGAGAATTTTGAAAGCGGTTTGCGCAAAACCGTTCAGTGGTATCTGGACCATGAAGCCTGGTGGCGCCCGATTATCGAACATAATTATCAGGGTGAACGCTTGGGTCTGACAAAGACGTAATCTTAGAAGGATCGAGAGCATGACACCACGCCTTGTTATTCTGGGTAAATCTGGCCAAATGGCTCACGCTTTGGCAGAGCGTGCCAAGGCCAAATCTATTGATTGTCTGTTTTTAGGGCGCGATGATCTGGATCTGGCACAGATGCCATTGCCGCAGACACTTGAAGATGTGCCAGCCGATCTAAAACAAGCCATCACCTCTTTTGCGCCGACCCATATCCTTAACAGTGCGGCCTATACCGCCGTTGATAAAGCAGAAGAAGAGCGTGACGCCGCCTTTGCGCTCAATGAGGATGGGGCGCGTCTGGCCGCCCGTCTGGCCCGTTTGTTCGATGTGGGATTTATCCATATATCAACAGATTATGTCTTTGATGGCACCAAAGAGGGGGCCTATGGTGAAGACGATTTAACGGCCCCCCAATCTGTTTATGGTCTTTCCAAACTTGCCGGGGAAAAGGCTGTCTGTGCAGAGCATTCAGGCGCTGTGATCATACGCACAAGTTGGATTATTTCAGCTTATGGCAACAATTTCCTCAAAAGCATGGTTCGGTTGGGTCAGGAGCGAGAGGCTTTATCGATCGTTGCCGATCAGACCGGGTGCCCCACTCCGGCACTGGATTTGGCTGATGCCTTGCTGGCCATTGTCCAGCAAGTACCAGCCACTGCCGCCGCCCATGAGAGAGCGGGCATCTATCATGCCTGTGGGCAAGGCAAAGCCAGTTGGTATGATCTGGCAAGCCATATTTTTGAGGTGGTTGCAGCATCTGGGCAACCCGTCCCAACATTAACAGCCATTCCAACGACAGATTATCCAACACCTGCCCGCAGACCGGTCAATTCGGTGATGGATTGCCACAAATTGGCGCAACAGTTTGATGTGCGTTTGCCATCTTGGCGGGTGGATGTTGAAAAGAGTGTTTTGTCTCTGATCAAGTGAAGCAATGCGCGTGATTGCTTTCATCTTGGGCTATGCTTTCTTGGGAAAGTTGTATAGTGTTCGCGCAACTATGCGATAAGGGAGACAGGTGATGAAGGGTATTATTCTGGCCGGGGGCTTGGGAACCCGCCTGCATCCAATTACCAAAGCGACATCAAAACAGCTTTTGCCGGTTTATGACAAGCCGATGATTTATTATCCGCTTTCCACGCTTATGCTGGCCGGTATTCGCGAGATATTGATCATCTCTACGCCGACCGCATTGGGACAATATGAAAGTCTGTTGTCTGATGGCTCCCAATGGGGATTGAAGCTGTCTTACAAGGAACAGGCCGAACCAAGGGGACTGGCTGAGGCTTTTCTGTTGGCTGAGGATTTTTTGCAAGGAGATGGGGCAACTTTGGCTCTTGGCGATAATATTTTTTATTCGTCCGGCCTGACCGAACTTTTGCAAAAAGCCGCCAGCAAGCCAAACGGCGCCACCATTTTTGCCTATCGGGTCCGCGATCCACGCTCTTTTGGTGTGGTGGAGATTGATGCCAATGGCACCGCTCTTTCGATTGAAGAAAAACCCGCAGAACCCAAAAGCGATTTGGCGATCACCGGTTTGTATTTTTGTGATTCCAATGTGGTCGATTATGCCAAAAATGTCCAACCATCGGCGCGCGGTGAGTTGGAAATCACCTCGATATTAGAGCAATATATGCATGAGGGCACTTTGTCCGTTACCACTTTGGCGCGCGGGACAGCATGGTTGGATACCGGAACCGTGGATGCTCTGTTGCAAGCATCTCAATTTGTCCAGACTGTTGAAGCGCGGCAAGGCTTTAAGATTGCCTGCCCCGAAGAGATTGCCTGGCGGCAAAACTGGATTGACAACGAGGCCCTTCTGGCGCTTTCCGCATCCTTTAAGAATGATTACGGCACTTATTTGAAATCCCTGATTTCTTAGCCGCGGTCCCAATGCCCCTTGCACACTTGCATGACATCCTTTAGGACATAGGAACATAATTGTGTTGCATTTGATTGCGGGTTGTTTTTGTACGTTTTTGTCCAGTAATTGGTGCCTTTAAGGGTCAAATATACCAGATTTATGATTTGCCCCTTAAAGACAGGATCGTTTGAAACAAAGTCTATTGATCGGCCTGTTTGTACATTTTGCGTTTCTGAAACGAAAACAGCTGTTTGAATGGTGGAAAACATCCAAAAAACGCAAATAAACACCTGTATAGGGTTTACTGTACACCCATCCTTGATGTATGTAGCACAACAATTATAAGTGATTTGCGTTGATTGTTTGTCAAAGCCCCATTGGTCATGAGGTTTTGATGAGCAATCATAAGGAAATTGCTCAATCCATCATTTCAATGATGGATCTCCCAGAACAGGAAAAACAAAAGACCCTGTTCGGTCCGATATTTTCGGATTATCACATGTGAAAAACGGAGTTACGCACATGGCGTTGGCTTTTGATGCAACATTTTATCTGAACAACAATCCTGATGTTCTGAATGCGATTGTATCCGGTGCTTTCAAAGGCACTGCAGAAGATCACTTCAACATGTTCGGTTTCAAAGAAAACCGCGATCCAAGCGCGACCTTTGATCTGAGCTATTATCTTGCTAACAACCCAGACATTCTGGCTGCTGGCATCAATGGCTTCCAGCATTTCATCGCTTTTGGTGCTGGCGAAGGCCGTGTATTCAGCGCTGATCTTGCTGCAAAGCTGGGTTCTGGCTTTGATGAAGATGCTTATCTTGCAGCAAATGCTGATGTTAAAGCAGCTGTTGACGCAGGTACTCTTAAATCTGGTTATCAGCATTGGATTCTGTTTGGTGCAGACGAAAAGCGTCCTGGTGCACAGAACAAAGACGGCGCAGCTCTGACTGCTACTGGCAGCGAAGTTGAGCCAAACTTCACTTTGAAAACCACCACTGATTCCATCAATGGTACTTCTGCTAATGAGCTCATCAAAGGTGGCATTTCCACATTGAATGCTGCTGACGTGATCGACGGCGGTGCTGGCACAGATACTCTGGAAGCACGCGTAACTGGTGCAATTGGTGCTCCTACCGTTGTTGCTGTTGAGAAATTTGCTTTCGACACCATTGGTGCAACCACTCTGGGGCTGGGCAATGTCAGTGGCGTTGAAGAAGTATCTGTAACCGGTACTGGTGATTTCGAGTTCGGTGCTAGTGACACTCTCAACACCATGGCAAAATATGCCCTGAACGATTACAAGAAAACATTGACACTGTCTTTTGCAGATACTGCTCTTGAAGGTCAAGCTGCTGATAAGGCTGTAATTGATGTAAGTCTTGAAAAAGTTGACGGTGCAACTTTGCAGATTGATCTTGATACAGGTACTGGTACCGCTGAAATCATCGACAATCTGAAAATTGCATCCAATGGTTCTTCTGCAAACAAAATCACATTGGGCGTTGAAAATACCATTGATGGAATCACAAAATCTGAAGTAACAGGATCTGCAGATCTGACTTTGATTGCTAATGGTGGCGCATTTGCAGCCGTTTCAAAACTTGATGCATCTGCTCATACCGGAAAATTGGCCGTTGTCACTGATACAAATACTGTTGATTTGAGTGGTACCAAAGGCATTGATTCTATTGCTTTGACCGGCACAACCACCGGCACTCAAAATCTTGTGAGCGGCACTTCTGTAAGCTTTATGGCTAGCACTGCAGGTGCTAACGTTATTTTGGACGTTAAAGATGCCGATAAAGCTGGTTCTGTTTCAGATTCTCTCGATATCAACTTGAATGCTGCTGCAAATCTCACCATCGCTGCTACTAATAATCTGACGGTTGATAGTGTTGAAACCATCAATATCAATTCCACAACATCTGCTACCGACAAATCAACCGTAACCAATACCATTACGGATTTGGAAGCCAGCACGCTTTCTACCCTGAATGTTCAAGGTGATACCAAACTGGTTATCGCAGCAACAACTGATGGTATTGATCTTGTTGATGCAAGCAAAATGACTGCAAGCTTCACGATTGACGCTTCAGTAGGCAATAATGCAGCGGGTAAAGGTATCAAGATCATTGGTGGTTCTGCCGCCGATGTGATTACTGGCAGCAATCAGGCTGATATCTTCACCTTGGGTGATGGCAAAGATACCGTGAAATCCTTGTCTGGAAATGACACTGTGACCGATTTCAAATTTGGTACCAGTGGCGATATCATTGATTTGTCCGGTGCTGGCAACTCTGCTCTTGCTGCTACTTTCGGCCTTCTTGATGCCGACAATACTCTGAAAGTTCTGGCTAGCACAACAACAGGCGCTGCTACAATCGCAGATAATCAAGTTTTGGCAGTATCTGTTGCTAAAGCAGAAGATCTGGATTCTAAAGCAGAAATTGCAGCATTGTTTGGTACCAGTAAAGTATTCGAAGCTGTAGCAACTAGCGAAGAATTTACTCTTTTGATTGCTGCTGCAGATACTGGTAAAGTCTACGTTTATGACCTCGCAGAAAGTGGTGCGAACACCACTCTTGCAGATGCTGGAGATACAGTGAATCTTGTTGGTACTCTGGACGGTGTATCTGCTGCTCAGCTCGATAGTGCTGTTGCAGGCAACTTCATCGCGTAAATTTTATTTATGTCGATAAAAATAAAGGCTCGCGGGACACCCCGCGAGCTTTTTTATTAGCTTTACTTACACATAATATGATTAGCTATGCCCTTCTTAACCCGCATAACAACAGACTATTCTTTTCAGGAAGATCGAATACAGTTGGTGGGGCATGATGAGGCGGGGCAGGTTTATCAGCTTTGGCTCACCCGACGCCTGAGCGATCGATTGTTGGCGTTGCTGATTGAAGGATTGGGTCCTCAGGACAAGGCGACATATCCGCTTGATATGATGCAATCCTTTGAACAGGAAAAAGCCGTTCACCAAATTGAAGCCATGGCACCGGTTACCCTGTCAACTGAACAGGCTCCGCTTTGTTGGCTGGTCAATAATGTCGATATCACCCGCAGCCCTGAAGGGGTTGTTCTGGTTTTCAAGGATGATGGGGAGCTTGAGGCCACCCTGCCCTTGCAAGTGGTCGAATTGCGGCAATGGCTCTCTATCTGTTACAAAATATACAAAACAGCCGAATGGCCAATGCGCTTATGGCCCGCCTGGATCACACCGGACTATGGCACATCCGCCCAGAGCGAGAGTGTCCCTTTGCATTAAGACAAAAAGCCGGAAAATCTGAGGCATTTTCAAATCCCGTCTTAAGAAAGACAAGGGAAAATCATGAGAGCAGACAAAAAAGTATAGTAATTGCTGCACACTTTGCCTAATATGATTTTTCGATAGCTATGACGAATTTCAAGGATCCCCCCCAATGAGTGCAACGAGTAAAGTCTCCTTACAGGAAGACGACAAAGTCGCAAGGCGGCAGGCCGTCGGCCGCTGGTTAAAAGGACTGCGCGAAGATGCCGGTCTATCCCAGCGCGACCTTGCAAAAAAAATTCAGGTAGAATATTACACCTTTATCTCTCAGATTGAATCTGGCCGTGGCCGCATTCCACCAGAGAGATATGTGGCTTGGTCTGAAGCGCTTGATGTCGATGCGAAAAAATTTGCATATCGAATGCTGGAAGCCTATGAGCCAACAACCTATATGATCCTGTGTCCCCAAGAGGTTGCAGAAAGCAGGTAAGGTGCTTGATAACATCTGCTTGAAATCGAGGTTTTGATAGATCATGCCAGTATTGTCATTTGCCCTGCGCAAAAAGACCGATTGGACCAATGTTGAACGCGCTGAATTTGTGCGTATCCATAAGCTATTGTCGTCATTCGGGCTGCATGTGGCTATGGAAATGGGCCTTTCGGACGAGAATGACCCATGGTGTGTTTTCGACTTGATCGAAACGGGTGAAACGCTGGTGCATTTTGCCCGTATTGATGGGGCCTTGATTGCTCATGACATTATTACGGACGAAATTGTCAAGGCTGCAAGCCTGACCGAACTGGCCGAACTGATCATGGCAAAATATCCATCGATCAGTGCAGGACAAGGGCCAAAAGCCTCTGATAATGTGATTGCCTTTCCCGGAGCCTATCTTACCGGCTTTGTGGCTGCTGTTTATTTCTTTTCGCAGCATACAGGCCGCGCTCAAGCCTCTGATGAAACCAATGCCTTTTCCAGTTTTGTCTCAGAACAGATAGAGACAATGAACGCTGAAAAGGATGACGATAAGCAAGAGCGTGATCTGGCGCGAGAGCATAACCTTGATGGTTTGGACGGACTGCAACAAGCTCGCAATCAATCCGACAATAGCCAGCTGGCCTTTTCCCAATTCACCAAGGTTTTGTCAGGCTCTGTCGCAGCTGCTTTGCTGATTTTTTCCGGCTTTGAAGCCGTTGATACCCAACTGGATGATCTTGAGCAGTTTGTTGCCACTGATTTGATGGCAGGTTTGATGTCTGTCAGTGAAAATGGTTTGGATCAGCAATCAGCCCAAGTCGCTTCTTCAGACACACCTGTAGAAATATCCAACGCGACAGAGAAACAATCAGCCTCTATTGCGATCGAAAATATTGAAGCCCAAATCGGCCTTGAAGCAACAACCCAAACGGCTCTTTTAAAAATCGATCAGGATATTCTTGTCAAAGTTGCACAGCCCAAAATCCAGTCTGTTACAGCAGATCCAGAGATTCAGAAATCTCCCATGCCCATACAACTGGCTCTTGCCTTGCAGCCAGAACAAGACGTGCCGTCAAAGCCTGCGGCCAACTCGACATCTCAATTGATACAAGATCTCGCCACCACGACCGAAAGTGCGACCCTAGAGACGGCAGCAGGGCCTTTGCTTCTTGTTTCAGCTGAAACTGTAGCCATTTCGACGCAAAGTGGCGTGTATAGTAAGATTGCCCAAACTGTTTCCTTTGATGACACGACAATTGACCCGTTCAATTCTGGTTTTTCTGATGTCATCATTCTGGAACAGGTTTCATTTTCACAAGGAAACATGTCCCAATTGGCCTTGGTCAAGACGGATGAAATGTCCGATTATTACTCATCCTCATCGACTTTTATCAGTTCACCGACAGAGACAGCCCAGATAAATCGTGTTGAGCCGGTCATGCAAGATAAGGTGCTGGGCCATCGCATCGGATCACATTTTAACAATGAGATTAATCTGGATGGCGATATATTGGATGTTCTGCTCTATACGGGTGGCGATACAAATGTGCGCAATTTTCAGATTGGATATGACAGAATATGGTTTCTTGACCAGTCTGCTCCCCAAATTATCGCCAGTGTCTTCACCGATGACGGTGACTTACAGCTCCATCTCTCGGATAATGCAACGATAACGCTGGTTGGTGTCCAGAGCCAACTGGATATTGTATAGGCAGGAAATCCATGCAGCCTCAATCCAAAAAATCATCGCCTTTAAAACAGGCGATCCAGTCTTGTCGTTGGCATTTTCTGGCAATCGGTTTGTTCAGCCTTTTTATCAATTTGCTGATGTTTGTCGGCCCTCTCTATATGCTGCAAATCTATGACAGAGTTCTGGCCAGCCGCTCGGAAGTCACATTGATTGCAATCACCGCTCTTGCTGGTGGGTTTCTTCTCACTTACGGCTTGTTAGAAAGCGTTCGTTCGCGCATGTTGGTGCGTATCGGTGTGCGCTTTGATGCAATGCTCAATGAAAAAGTGTTTCGCACGATTTTCACCGCCTTTCGTCGTGCGCCGCAATCTCAGGTTTCCGGAGCTTTGCGTGATCTGAATATCGTACGCGAATTTATGACTGGCGGCGCCATCATTGCTTTTTTCGATGCGCCTTGGGTGCCAATCTTTATTGCTTTTGGGTTTCTGCTTCATCCCTATCTCGGGTTGGTATCCGTTGCGGGTGGTCTGATCATTCTGGTTTTGGCATTAATCAACGAGTTTTCAACCCGAAATCTCCTTGCCGAAGCGTCAGGATATTCAAGAGATGCCTCTTTAAATTTGAACCAAAGCCTGCGCAATGCAGAAACAGCTCAGGCCATGGGCATGATTAGCGGTGTGTTCAACCGTTGGAAAGATGCTCATATCAATGCGATGATCTTGCAGACCAATGCAAGCGATCGAGCCGGCCTTTTGGTTGCAGGTACCAAATTCGTACGCATGGCATTGCAGGTCGTGATCCTCGGTGTTGGCGCCTATCTTGCGATCGGCGGGGAAATTTCTCCCGGTGCCATGATTGCAGCATCAATCATAATGGGCCGTGCCTTGGCTCCGATTGAAATGGCTGTTGGTCAATGGAAAAATGTTGTCGCTGCTCGCGGTGCAAGAACACGTTTGGAAGAAATGTTCATTGCCATGCCAGAGCAAGAACAACCGATGTCTCTGCCCGCCCCTGAAGGCCATTTGAGCTTTGAACAGGTGACCATAGCCCCTCCTGGCACAAGACATGCAACCCTAAAAGCCGTCACTTTGGATATTGAGCCGGGCACTTTGGTTGGGGTTGTTGGGCCATCCGGCTCGGGAAAATCAACATTTGCAAGAGCTGCTGTTGGGATCTGGTCACCCCTTGCAGGGGCTGTCCGTCTGGATGGTGCTGAATATTCAGCATGGGACAGCGAACAATTAGGGCCTTATGTTGGCTATTTGCCTCAGGAAGTGGAGTTATTCTCTGGAACCGTGGCGGAAAATATTGCCCGTTTTGGCGAAATTGATCCTGAAAAAGTTGTCACCGCTGCCAAAGCGGCCAATGTCCATGAATTGATTTTGCAACTTCCTCAGGCTTATGATACGTCAATAGGGGAAGCTGGGCGGTCTTTGTCTGGGGGACAAAGGCAAAGAATTGCACTTGCCAGAGCTTTGTATGGCCATCCGAAATTGGTTGTCTTGGATGAGCCCAATTCCAATTTGGACAATGAAGGCGAAGCGGCTTTGGTTGAAGCTATGATCGCGATGCGCAATCAGGGCGCAACCGTTCTGGCCATTACCCATCGTACGTCTTTTCTGAAATCAGTCGATAAAATTCTGGTTTTGTCAGATGGGGTCATGTCCATGTATGGCGATGCTCCTTCCGTTATTCAAAGATTGTCGGAATTGTCCAAAAATAAAGCAAAACCTCGCTCCGTTGAACCATCCGGTGTTGTATCGATAAGGCCATAATCCCATATCCTTCTGGTTTGAAACAAAGAAAAGATCTGCGTCATGACAGCTTCGAATGATAGAGTAGATGACAAATCCCGGCAGGAGCAGGAAACAACGCCTGAAAATGCCCCTCTATTGACGACACAAAGCGCGGAACAGGAACAAAAAGTTATTGTTTCCTCGCAGAAAGAGCCGGAAATCAAAATCCGACCGAGTTTTGACAATCTGGACGATCGTCTCCCCCGATCAGCCAGAGGGACATTCCTGTTTGGTATGATCACCTTGGCCGTGACATTTGGTGGGTTCGCAATCTGGTCATATGTTGCTCCACTTGCCAGTGCTGTTCATGCGCAGGCCGAAGTGGTGCTGGAAGATAAAATCAAAACAATCCAGCATTTGGAAGGCGGGATCGTTAAGCAGATCTTCGTTCAAGAAGGCGAACATGTTGACAAAGGCGATATATTGATCAGCCTTGACCCGGTTCAGGTCAAAGCACAATTACAACGCATTCAAAACCAGCTCAATGTCTATCAGGCCTTGCAAGCCCGCCTCATTGCCGAACGCGATGGGTTGGATGAAATCTTCTATCCCAACGAGCTTTTGGCCAATAAATCTGATCCTGATATTGCAAAAATCTTGCAAGGACAAACCAACGAACTTGTTTCTCGTCGCGAAATTCTGGCCAGCCAGAAATCCATTCGCCAGCTTCAAATTGAGCAAAATGATGCTGCGATCAAAGGCTTGCAAGCTCAAAAAGAAGCAAGAGAGACACAGCGGGATGCTTTGAAAGAAGAGCTGAGCGATATTCAAGCTCTGTTTGAAAAAGGCCTGGTCACCAAAAGCCGTATGTTGTCTTTGAAGCGGGATTTATCCGAAGCCGAAGGCGATATTGGCCGCTTCATCGCCGAGATTGCACGCATTAATACCAGCATTAATGAAACCCGCATTGAACTGACCAAGGTCGACCAGCAATTTCGGGAAGATGTGGTCAATCAATTAAGAGATTCTGACGCCCGTGTCGAAGATTTGAAACAGCAATTGGTTGCGGCAAGAGATTCCACCTCAAGACTGGAAATCTATTCCCCTCAGTCTGGAATTGTTCAAGACTTGCGCACAGCCACCATTGGCGGTGTAGTCAGAGAGGGCGAGATCATTATGAACATTGCCCCGACTGTAGGAGATCTGGTTGTAGAGGCCCGCGTTAGTCCAACAGATATTGATAATATCGATATCGGTATGGAGGCAGAAACGCGCTTTGTGTCCTTCAATTTGCGTCACTCCCCTGCTGTTTTTGGTAAGATTATCTCTCTTTCCGGCGATAGACTGATCGAACAGCAGCAAGGAACGGCTTATTATCTGGCACGCATTTCCGTCTCCAAGGAAGAATTGGAAAAATTGGGCGACAATGATTTGCGTGCTGGTATGCCTGTTGAGGTTCTTGTAAAAACTGGTGAACGCACATTGCTTGAATATATTACGAAGCCTTTGACAGATGCTTTGTCTCGCGGCCTGAACGAGGAATAAACCCTCATCCAAGCCACAATAAAGACTATCATTGAACATAGAGAATAAGAGCATTTTGAGCCTATCAACAATAACTCAAAATGCTCTTTTGGAATCTGAACGGAGAAAACTGGTGAGCGAAGAAAATATTGGAAATCGTGAAGACCGCGAAGTGGTCAATTTTCTTGTCGATGAGATCTTTTTGCCCAATTTGCAAAAATCAGTCGAAGAAGCCCATAAGAAAGCATCCATGATGGAAGTCTTGTCAGCAAGCTCCAATGCCTATTTGCATCTTTTGGAAAATACAATTGGTCTGGAAGCGGCTTCTGTCATGCTTCAGTCCATGGCCGATCATATGAAAAGCCGGTCTGTCGCCACCAAGAATTAAACCATCACCACGAGTAACCCTGCATATTTTCTTTTCTATGATCTGCATCATGTCTGTTGTCTCTATAAAGGACACCATGATGCAGATTATAAAAATGGGGTGGTTTGTCCTTAGGCTCAGGACTCATTAATTTTGCTCATTCTGCGAGAGCAGTTTTGCGCAAGGACAAGGAGAAAAATCGCGACAATGTGGTTCATTTTCAAGATTTTACGACACAGTCATTGCGCAAAAATGCCTCGCCCTTCGGGTTTGTCTTGAAGCACCCATCTATCGAACCAAGAGCTGCAAGAAGGGAACCACCCTTATTTTGCTCTTGGTTCTTCTATCTGAATGCTTCAAGACAAACAGAATAGGATAAATTAATGGGTCCTGAGCCTAAATACAAATAGGATAAAAGAGTATGATATCGGCTCCTCGTTTGGCTGTTATATTGCCCCGAGGCATGTATTTCGGCTCCAGCAAAGCCACCTCAATTGATTTATGTGCCAGAGATTTTGTGCGATATAGCAAATATTATCAAAATACTACGATTTTTTGTGAAGAGGTGTCGGATCCTTTTGATGATGTTATGACCTGTTTTCATAAAGCCGGGCAGAAAAAACAGCTTTACGAGAATATCAAGACCTATGATCCCGATCTTGTTTTGGTTCATCAACATCAACCAACCGCTTATCAGATTGCAAAACATCTTGGTGATGTGCCTGTTTTGTTACACCGGCATAATTTTGTGAAACATAAGACCAAATGGCTCAGTCACTTTATTCACCGGCGCCGGTTTGAACATTTGTCTGGTCTGATTTTTGTCAGCACAGTCTGCCGCGGTGATTTTCTGCAACATTGGCCAGATGTTCAAACGCCCAGTCACGTCATTCATAATGGACTGGATTTTTCTCAATGGTCCCCACAACAGGAAAGGGAAAATTGCCTTTTCTTTGCGGGACGCATGGCACCGGAAAAAGGCGTCTTGGAGCTGGCAAAAGCAGCCGCAATCGTCTTGCCCAAATATCCCAATTGGACATTGCGCCTGATTGTTAGCAGAGCCTGTGATCATCCTGATTACAAAGATCAGGTTCTTTCCTGCTTGTCAGATGTTATGGATCAAGTCGACTATCTTGAAGATCAGCCATTCCAGACCGTTAAAGAAGCCTATGAAAGAGCGGCTATTTCTCTTGTGCCCTCAAAATTTGAAGAACCCTTTGGCAGAACTGCCATTGAAGCATTTGCCGGGGCTTCTGCATTGATCACATCCGGCACGGGTGGCTTAAAAGAAGTCGTAGGACAAAATGCCGTGGTCATTCCTGATCTGGCGACACCAACTCTGACACAAGCAATGGAAAGCCTGCTTGAAGACCCCCAGAAACGACAAAATCTGGCAGAAGCGGGCAGGAACAGGGGTATGACGACATTCTCCATACAACAGGTAACCAATCATCTTGATCTCCTCTATGATCGTTATCTGAGCGCATGATAATGTGCAATCTCCACATTCTTTGCTGATCTTTAAAGGACTGGTCTTGTGAAGCAATTATGGCAAACAGTGCTTGATCGCTATTCCTCTGATAGTGAAAGCTCTCTATGGCTTATTCGACGTATTCTATCTGAGAATTTTCGTGAATATGCGCCCCGCTATGGCATAGCATTCTGTTTCATGGCCTTGGTTGCTGCCATGACATCCCTCAGTGCCTGGATTATGCGCGATGTGGTGAATGAAATTTTTGTCGATAAAGATCTGGCAAGAACCTGGATGATTTCTCTTGTTGTTCTTGCAATCTTTACCATCAAAGGCATCGCGACATATGGACAAACCGTTGTTCTCAGTCGCATTGGTAACTCAATCGTTGCCAAGAACCAGATGCGCATTTATGACCGGATTTTGAAACAGGACGCTTTCTTTTTCCAAACCTATGTTTCCAGCGATCTCATCACCCGTATTTCCCATAATGCACAAGCTGCCCGGGATGTTTTGAATATGCTGGTCACCAGTATCGGGCGTGATTTGCTTTCCTTGATTGGCCTGATCACTGTCATGGTGATTCAGGATCCCTTCATGTCCTTTTTTGCCTTCTTCATTGCGCCTCCTGCAATTTGGGGCGTTGCAAAGCTGGTCAAGCGTGCCCGCAAAATAGCAAAAGCAGAATATCTTTCATTGGCCCAGATTGTTATGGTCATGCAAGAGACGTCTTTGGGACACAGGATCGTCAATATTTTTGGCATGCAGGATATCATGCGCGCGCGCATGGCGGATGCTGTATCCGGTGTTGAGCAACGGGCCAACAAGATTGCCTTGATTGGCGCCAGAACCAGCCCATTGATGGAAACTTTGGGCGGTTTTGCCTTTGCAGCTGTTATTTTTTACAGTGGTTGGCAAACCATTGAAGCAGGCAAAAGCCCCGGAGAATTTATCTCTTTTCTAACGGCTCTCTTGCTGGCTTATGAACCCGCCAAACGCATCAGCCGTCTGCAAGTGCAACTGGAGGCTGGTCTGGTCGGCGTACGGTTGATGTTTGAATTGCTGGACCACCCCATTGCCCTGTTTGACAAGGATAACGCAAAAGAGCTGGTGATTACAAAAGGGGATATCCAGTTCAAGACTGTCACTTTTGAATATGTCAAAGACGCCCCTGTGCTCAAAGAGATTTCCCTCAACGCACAGGGTGGGAAAATCACAGCATTGGTCGGACCATCAGGAGGAGGGAAATCCACGTTAATCAATATGGTGCAACGTGGTTATGATCCAGAGATTGGCAGCATCGAGATTGATGGTCAGGATATTCGTCATATCACACGGGCCTCTCTTAATCGCAATCTGGCTCTGGTGACCCAAGACACAATCCTGTTCACCGGAACAATCCGCGATAATATCCTGCATGGCCGACCAGAGGCCAGTGAAGAAGACATCATTCAGGCGGCCAAAGATGCCTTTGCCCATGATTTCATCATGCAATTTCCTGATGGATATAACACTGCGGTTGGCGAAAATGGTGCCTCTCTATCCGGTGGGCAAAAACAGCGCATTGCAATTGCCAGAGCCATTATTAAAAATGCCCCCATCATTTTGCTTGATGAAGCCACCAGCGCTTTGGACAGTGAATCTGAAGCCAAGGTTCAACAGGCCTTTGCTCGCTTAATGAAAGACAAAACAACCCTGGTCATCGCGCACCGATTGGCAACCATTCGCCATTCCGATGCTATCGCGGTGATTAAGGAAGGCCAATTGCTTGAACTTGGCCAACATGATGAATTGTTAGCTGAAAAAGGGTTCTACGCCCATTTGGTCCAGCTACAATTTGGGGAAGAACAGAAATAAAGCCTGCCTATCCAACAATCAGGCATTTTGTCAGAACCGGTCAGCATAAAGTGATCGGCTCATATATGACTATGAAACAGGATGAAACCAATGGCAAAATTATTTGATTACCTGACTGGGCGCTCTTCTGCATCACGTCATCAGAAACAATATGATGCCATGGTTCATCTGATTGAAAGTGAATTTGATGACGCCTATTATCAAACGCAAGACAATATCCCTGCGCTCGATAAAAAGGGTCTCATTCGCCATTATCTTGACCAAGGGGCGCATGAGGGCAAGAATCCAGCGCCCTGGTTTTCTACCAAAGGTTATTTGAAAACCTATCCAGATATTGCAGCTTCTGGCGTCAATCCTTTTTACCATTATCTGAAATGGGGAAAGCAAGAGGGACGAGAGGCAAATAATATAGAAGCCTCACAAAGCCTGTCTCTTATGATGCACCATATGGATTTGGATTATTATCGAGATCTGGCCGATCTGCCAAATCACAATCCTAAAGAGCTGGTTGAGCATTTTGATCAAGTTGGCGTGGAAAAAGGGTTGAGCCCAACCCCTTGGTTCTCGCCTGCTTTTTATCTGGATAAAAATGCAGATGTTCGGGACCTGTCTATCAATCCGTTTTTTCATTATTTGAAATGGGGAAAGCAGGAAGGACGCGCCACCAACAGGCGACAATTTGATGGCTATGTCAGCGATGAGGCCCAACAAGCCTTGATTGCCCCTCACTTTATTCCAGCTTTTTATCTGCATCAGATTGGCCGACCTTTAGAAGATCCGCTCACACATTTTTGTCATATTGGATGGAAAAAAGGACTGGATCCAAATCCAGATTTCTCAACGCGCTATTATCTTGATCATAATCCAGATATTCGCGCATTGGAGCTCAATCCCTATTTTCATTATTTGCAAACCGGCTATCTGGAAGGCCGCCCCTCCAAAGCCTCCACACAGGCTTTTCCAGCATTGTCTCATGACGAAACAGAGACAAAAGCATCAAAGGCCCCTCATACAGCCCTGATTGCCCAAATTCACAATCAGGCGGATATCCTGAGCGCATTTGCCAATCATGCCTTGGCGCTGTTTGACACTATTATACTGGTTGATCATGCCAGCATGGATCAAAGTGCTGATTTGATTGAAACCTTGTCTAAATCTCATTCGACAATACAGCATTATAAGGTCACCGATCCCTCTATTCCATATGACGATGTTCTCAATTACATTGTTCAGGATTGCGAAATATTGCAGTCCGCTGACTGGTTATTCACTCTCAATGCAGATGATTTCCTGCCCTTTGCCAGCAAAAAGGATTTTGTCAGATTCCTAAGCGATCTCTCAGATCATCCTCTCATCAGTCTTAAGCAAAAAACGATTATCCCTCATACCTATTGGGATTATGCTGTGACAGATTGGCAAAACACCTCTTTTTATATTCCAAAAACAGGACAGGACAAACTTTACCACGCTGTACAGCTGAAGAAGTTATCTCTCGAAAATCGTTGGATGAATGCAAAAGGTGGCACCATTTCGACAGCAAAAGGTATGGATCCGCTCACCGCCTATCAAAGCAATGCCGTCATTTTTCATCTGCCCGTTCGCTCTGCCATGCAGCTGTCTCTCGCGCTTGATTCAGCCTTGATTGAGACGTTGAACAAAAACAGCAAAGGGCAAGACACGGATTGGGCGATGACTTTGGAGCATTGCTCCAATCTGAAAGCAATGCATACAGATCTTCTCAACGGGATTGCCTATGGCCTTGGCCAAAATCATGAGAAAGCTGGCCCGATCACGCAAGAGGAACTGGTAACAGCAGGCTATCACTGCCGCCCTCTTCCCAGTGCTTTCTTGCCCTCTCTGTCCCTCTTTGACAATGCATTGCCCTCCCCTGTCGCCCCTCATGCCATAAGAGCACAGAGAGAACCTGCAAAAGACAAGAGCGAAGGTGGAGCAGCCCCTGTTGCCCTGATCAAAAATACAGACAATTGCCTGCTGCGTGATGCTCAAGCAAAAGCCGCCATTTATGAAAGCCTGCCAGAGCGATCAAAGTCCGAGCGCTCATACTTGCTGGAAACGATCCCCTCTCCTCTTGAATTGCTCAAACAGCTACAAAAAGACAGCTATCTTGAAATCCGCAATTTGACGCCTTCTGCCTGGGCCGGGCATTTGCCATTCATGCTCACATTAAGTGGTCTGATCAAACCAAGACGGTATGTGGAGCTGGGCACACATCATGGAGCCAGTTTCTTTGCTTATTGTCAGGCCAGTGCACGGGCTTTTCTCAAAACACAAGCCATTGCTATTGATTGTTGGGAAGGCGATATTCATGCCGGGCATTATGACAATCATGTCTTTGATGATTTCAAGCAAATCATCGGTCAATATGAGGGCTTTGCCCGCTATATTCGCGGCTATTTTGATGATGCTGTTCATCAATTTGCCGATGGATCCATCGACCTTTTGCATATTGATGGCCTGCATACTTATCATGCTGTTAAAAATGATTTTGAAACCTGGTTGCCCAAAATGTCTGCGGAAGGGCTGATCCTGTTCCATGATATTAACGTGCATGAACGGGATTTTGGCGTTTGGCAGCTTTGGGAAGAATTAAAAAGCCGCTATCCCTCTGCACAATTCCTCCATAGCCATGGATTGGGCATACTCTATGTTGGAACAGAAAAAGAATCTGGCATTAAAGCCATGGTTGACATGATGTCTGATCCGGCGCTGTCTTCACTTCTGCAAACCCATTTTGAATCTGTTGCTCAATTGAGCGTTGGCCTGGCCAATGCCAAAATAGAAATCTCTGATCTGGTCCATCAGCATCAATTGCAAGATATGACCCATAAAGCATTGGGAGAAGCCAGAGAAAGAAACATCCTGTTGGAGCAAGAAAACAATCAGCTCAGACAACAGATAGCTTCCTTGCACACGCAAGAGACCTAGGCTCAGGACCCATCAAAGGACGATGCCCTTTTTGCAAGCGAAGCGAGAAAAGGGCATCTATCCCCTATCACAAGCCCGCCCTGACTGAACGTATGATCATCCCAATACCAATCAAGCCAAAGATTGTGCCAAAGACGGCTTCACTGGTTTTTTGAAAGCGGACATATAATTGCCTGATACCGCCAACAGAAAATAACAGCCCATATCCGCCGTAAATTGCAAAGAGGATGAACGAGGAGCCACAGGCAAACAACAATAATAAGGACAGGGACGTTGTTTGCCCGCCAACAAAGGTGGAAAGAGATGCCCATAAAAGGGCAACCTTTGGATTTGTCGCAGTCACCACAAGCCCATATCGCACATCCCGCCAAAGGCCCTCTCCTGTTTGAGGGGCAATTTCTCCAGATCCACCCGTTATAGCTGCGCGCCATCCCTTATAACCAAGCCATCCAAGATATAGGCCGCCAACCAGCCCTAACACTCTTAGCAAAACAGGAAAGGCCTCAAACAGGGTTCCAAGCCCTAGTGCGGTTAGCATTGCCCAGCCAAATCCTCCAAGAGCGATGCCAAAGGCAACCAATAGAGCTGATCCCCGCCCAGACCCAAGACCGCGTGAGGCAACAGCGACCATGTTAGGGCCCGGAGAGAGTGCAGCGGCAGCAAGGGCGCTCCATGCCGCAAATATTGTGACCATAGCGTCAGTCATTTTCATCATCCTGCAATAAGGTAATAAGCCAAAAATCCAAAGCAGGCAGCCAACCTTCTGACAGCCCTCTTTTGTGATTTTCCAGACCATAGCCCATTGTCAGACATCAATGCTTCGACTAGGCTCGAACTATGAAAGATGGACCTGACATAACCCGCATTGCCGCGCTCATCGGTGATCCTGCCCGGGCCAACATGCTGATCGCTTTATTGAGCGGCAAAGCCCTAACAGTGACCGAATTGTCCCAGGAAGCTGGCATTACCCTGCAAACCGCCAGTTCACATTTGGCAAAATTGGACGAGGGCGGTTTGCTGATCCCGCGCAAACAGGGTCGTCACAAATATTTTGCTCTTGCCAATGATGAAGTGGCCCATATTCTTGAAGCCCTGATGGGGCTGGCAGCAGGGTCGGGACATGTACGAAGCAGAACAGGGCCCCGCGATGCCGAGCTTAGAAAGGCTCGCATCTGCTATAACCATCTCGCAGGTCATAAGGGCATACAATTATATGATAGTCTTCTGCGCCAGCATTTTCTCACTATCAAGAATGATGAACTGATATTGACGCAAATGGGGGCAAATTTTGTTCGTGATTTTGGCATTGATCTGGACGCTCTCCAAGCCAAGAAATCCCCATTATGTCGGGACTGTCTGGATTGGAGTGAACGGCGCTCACATCTTGCAGGCAATCTGGGACGAGCCTTGCTCACACAAATGGAAAATTTAGGCTGGATAAGCCGTGTTCCTAAAACCCGAATTATACGCTTCACAAAGAGCGGACAAGCCGCATTTGATGCAACATTCCAGCCTTAACAAGGTGCTCTATCGCAGATAAATATTTATCCCCCGACACAAAACCTATTCACGGGCATATTCATCTTCATAGCGCACGATATCATCTTCTCCGAGATAACTACCGGTTTGTACCTCAATCAAAACCATTGGGATCTGACCTGGATTTTCCAAACGATGAACCTCACCAAGAGGAATATAAACAGACTGGTTCTCTGTCAGCAGCTTCACCTCATCCCCAATTGTGACTTTGGCCGTGCCTGCGACAACAATCCAGTGTTCAGAGCGGTGAAAATGACTTTGCAAACTAAGGGACCTGCCCGGTTTGACAATAATGCGCTTCACCTGAAAACGATCATCAAGAACCAATGTTTCAAAACATCCCCAAGGCCGATGATCAATTGGAAAAGCAACAGCTTGACGGGCTTGCTTTGCTTTCAGGCTGGAGACAGCTTTTTTCACGTCTTGCGCCCGGCTCATATCAGCAACCAGAACGGCATCTGGCATAGCAATGGCCATGATATTGTCCAGACCAATGCCAACGACTTCCAGATTGGCATGCTCGGAACGCAAAAGCGAATTTTTGCAATCGATTGAGGTTGAAGGACCGCTCAGAGACACATCATTCTCATCTTTTTCACTCTCACGCCAAACAGCATCCCAACCACCAAGATCGGACCAGCCAGCTGAGAAAGGCACAACCGAGAGATTGTCGGCTTTTTCCATGACAGCATAATCAATAGAAATAGAGTCAGCTTTGCCAAAAGCCTCCGCTTCTAAACGCAGAAAGCCAAGATCATGCTTGCTATGATCAATGGCAGGCTGAACAGCTTTGATCAAATCAGGGCAATGCGTTTTAAACGCCTCAATGATGGTCTTGACCGAGAAAAGAAAAATCCCGGCATTCCAAAGATAATGACCAGAAGCCAGCATCTGTTTTGCCTTATCCTCATCCGGTTTTTCGACAAAGCAGGTCAGATCCATCGCTTGATTGCAGTCTTCACCCACGGATTCTTTTAATTGCAAATAGCCATAACCGGTTTCAGGATAAGTTGGTTTGATGCCAAAAGTTACCATATTGCCCTTCAGAGCTGCATTGACAGCCAGATCAACGGCTTTTTGAAATGCATCACTATCTGGGATGATATGATCAGAAGGTGTGACCAGCATCAGGGCATCAGGATTTTCTTTATGCAACCATAAAGCCGCGGCCAGAATAGCCGGGGCTGTGTTGCGCCCCTCCGGCTCGATCAGGACAGCAGAGGGATCGATACCAATTTCGGCCAATTGTTCTGTCACAATGAAGCGAAAATCCGAATTGGTCAGGATGACAGGTTGCCCATATTTATGATCAGACATCAATTTTGCAGATGCCTGAAACATTGTTTCCTCTCCCATCAAAGGAACAAACTGTTTGGGATAAGACTTGCGTGACAAAGGCCAGAGTCTGGTCCCAGAGCCGCCACAAAGAAGAACGGGAGTGATCGCAACAGAATGAGTCATGGGAGCATACCAATATACTTGTAAGCAAAGTGAAATCTCACAAAAAAGGTTATGCTCATATACGGTGAGCCAAAGCAACAGCAAGTTGGCGCTTTTCTGACGGATTTGATGTTTAACCTTGTCTGGATTATATTTTTTCACTGGTTAACTTTAATGTTAATTATAACGTCAAAATTAACATTAATGATAATGTTAAAATTATATCTATCTTTTACATTATCATTAACGATATATTTACCGTTAATATATTAAGGTGAAAGAAAACGGGACATCATCATGTATGTAATTACCTTTGCCAATCCCAAAGGCGGCAGTGGCAAAACAACATCAGCGCTTCTGCTTGCCGAACAGATATTGCACGCACAGGCCAAAGTGGCGATTTTGGATTGTGACCCCAATCAGAACATTGTCCAATGGGGTGCCTTGCGCACAGAACAGGGAAGATCCCTTCCCTTTCACATAGAGCCAGCTCCTTCTGAAGATGTGATTTTGGAAAAAATTGAGACCCTTGCCAATGATATTGATTATCTGGTGATTGATCTGGAAGGCACGGCGTCCCAGATCGTGACTTATGCCATCAGTCAATCTGATCTGGTTCTCATTCCCTTTGAGCCCACTCCAATGGAAGCAAGGCAAGCGGCACGAGCCGTCCAATTGGTGCGCAATGCAGGCCGTATGCTCAAACGCCATATTGCCCATGCTCTTCTCTTCACCCGTGTCAATGCCGCCTTTCAAACCAATGATGAAAAGGACGTCAGAAAAGAAACAACCGATAGCGATATTGCAATTCTCGATACCACAATTGTCAGACGGTCCGCTTTTACCAGAATTTTTCGCGAAGGCATGCTTTTGAGCGAATTGCTGCAAGCTGCGCAAAAAGATGCTGAAGGGCGGACAAAATCCCAACAGGAAAGACTGCTCAAGCCTTTTGAAACTGCAACTGAGAATGCTCGCAACTATGCGCAAGAAGTTGTCAAAGCCCTTCAAAGTGATGAGAAAGCAGCATGAGCTACGGATTCAACAAACCGGAACTGCCGGCAGATCCATCAATTACCTTGCCAGCCCCAAAGGCAGGCCGAAAAAGCAACAAACAGGCCGTTGCCAAAGCCCTTGATGCAGGAAAGAAATTGGGATTTGTCTCTAGAGAAACCCGATCGAGACGCCGCCCTGGCCCCAAACGCACCGAGCCACAGGGAAAGTTAACCCTGACCGGTCCGCAAAGAGTGATTGAGCGACTGCAAGCCTATGCCGACGATCTGGGCGGGGTGCCCTATTGGCAAGCCATTGAAAAATTGCTCGATGATCAACAATGATAGCAAGCTCTTGATCTATTGCTGTTTGAGGTAAGCTTTTCTGTAAGACAGGCATGGGGCTTCCAGAAAATGATAGCTGGCCCAGGAAAAGGGTATCATACATAAAAAACAGGGTAGGGCCATTAGCAAAATCAGATAGGGATTGTGAAGAGAAATCAAATAGCTATCGATCCATTGTGGCATGAGAAAAACAACAAAAAAATGTAAGAGATAAATAGAATAAGAATAGGTGCCTATTCTTGCAATGAAGCGCGCCAGCCAGTGATTGCTCTGAATATTTTTGGCATCAAAATAGGCAATCACACTTGCATAGGTCAGCCCTTCCAATGTTGGGATAATGATCCAAAGCATCATATTGGATGGATAGAATGGCGACTTGAAAAACCCTCCCATCCAGTCAAACCCATACCAGAAGATCCCAAAAGACAGGGCAACCAGACCAACAAGGGCGCCTTTATTGAGGAAATGAGAGCGAAGCCGGTAAAAGAGCAATCCCAATATGAATTGATCTGCGCGCCCCAGAATAGTCCAATAGCCAATGATCTGGACCTGATTTTCAATTGCGAAATACCAGACAATTCGAAAGACCAGAAAAAAGCCAAGAGCGAAAATCAGAGGCATATTTGATTGTCTGGACAGAGATAAAATGACGGGCAATAGCAAATAGAAATGCAACTCCACCGCAATAGACCATCCACCATTTGGCCAAACCGGTAAGACCAAACCGGAGATCAAGGTTTGCAGATAAGCGGCAATAGACGCCCCATGATAAATTTCACGTATACCTATGATCGCAAAGACCAGAAGCAAAAGCGGGGCCAGACGTATCAATCTGTTCCAGAGAAAATAGCGCCAGATAACCTTTTTGCCATCCAGCAATTTGGCAAATAAATAGCCACTGAGCACCATAAAAATGGCCACGCCTGTATGCCCTTCAGTCAAAAAAGATAAGGGCAAGAGCAATGGATCTGAAAATTGCCCCTCTTTGAAATGGAAAAAATGCCAGCAAAAAACCAGAAAAGCAGCCAGTGCGCGAACCTGATCCAGCGTTTGATAATATTGACCACTTGAAGATTTCATGAAGGGGTGCTGTCTTTCTTGATAGAATGAGAATGGGCCTTAAAGGGATTTGTTGCGCAAGAATATGAAATGACGCCCTAGGATTTGTTTTTAAACATATTTTTGTCCGAAAACCGCACACACTTTTCGGAAATATGCCCTAACTCAAAGCGAAAAGGGGAAATTTATTGACCCCATAATAGCGACCAAGAACACTCCGACAACAAATATCATAGAATGAAAGAGCAATCTCATTGGTGTTTTTGCTCCATGTCTCCATTTTTGTATCGCTTTATGAATCAAGAAAACGGCAATCATGGTTAGAAAGCCAAACCAAGCTATAGCCAAAATGTCTGGAATGTCAGAAGCATCCCATTTGGCCATATGAGGGTCCTCCAAACCCGATAAATAGCCAAGAGGGGTCCAAAACAATGTTGCAACAACAAAAATGAAAGCCCCAAAAATGAACATCCCGACATTCATGAACAATGAAACAAGAACGAGTGCAAACCATATGCCAGCATGGATCAAATAGCTTTTTGACCACCAGCTCATTTTTCTCGTTTCTCTATCCTTGATATCCAACTGCATTGCATCACCACATCTGATCGGCAAGATCGAGTTCTTCCTTGCCGATGGCATTGGCATAGATTGCCGTGGTGGTCATGGAGGCGTGACCCATCCATTTTTGCAGCATGTGCAACTGGATCCCTTTGCGAATAGCCTGTATGCCATAACCATGCCGCAAGCCCTTGGCTGTGGCCTGTGCCCCCTCTATGCCTGCCTCAGCCATCACCTCTTTAATCCAGCGATAACCCGTGGAGCGATAGAGCGGCTTGCTTCGATGGCTCCATAGATAAGCCTCCTGCGCCCTCACAGCATTCCGTTGCACGGCACGGACCCCATGCACCAGCTCCAAGGCATCGACGAGGGCAGGGGGGATCGGAACTTCCCGAATAACATGCTTGCTGCGCTTCTTCAGACTGCGAACAGAGATAAGCCGTGCATCAAGCTGCACAGAAGCGGCTGTCAGCTCCAAAGCTTCAGATATGCGACACCCTGTATAGAGTAAGGTCAGGCAAAGGGTTCTCACGTGCCTATCGGCTTTTTCAGCAGCCTTGATGAAGCGCTCTCGCTCTTCAGAATTGATATAGAGCCGATTGTTGTTTTCATCATAGAGCCGCATTTCAGAAACAGCCATATAAACCCCTTTGCACCATTATTCATAGAAAAGTGTTGCACAGAAGACTTCCAATGACCAGAAGAATGCTCTGAATTGCTGACAACCCATATGGTGGCCGTGGCCTATGCGCAACACTATTACCAATTCCGTTGCACAGGCGAAAAGCCTGTAACTATATCGCCTTAGTCACAAGCCCATAGTTTGCATATCTATTTTCACCACTCCTGACAAGTAGTAAAACCGCGCATTTCCTAGTAAAATGCTGAATTGGTAATTCTGTTGCATGAAATTCTATAGTAATTCCATGGAATATTTAAATGAAAAAATCATTTCCTCTTGCCTTGGCTCTTGTGGCTGTTGCAACAGGGGTACATGCCGCCGATTTACCGTCTCTGTCTATTGGAGAGCGTATTGAGCGGGGCTGGTATGTATCGGGCAGTATCGGTGCTGAAGTCATGACCCTTGATTTTGACGACGCAAGCACTGAAGACACCATTGCCAATACATTCTGGGGCATCGGCGGAACAGCCGAAGTCTGTAAAGCCGGCATTGGTAACGTTGACTGGATTGACCTCTGTGCTGGTGGCCACGTCTTTACCAGCATCGAAAGCGCTTCTGAAATCATCACAAACAGATTTGGCTCTTTCACCATACAGGAAAGAACGGAAACAGACGTCCTCTCTTACGGTGCCTTCATCAAAGCCAAAGCGAATATGGGGTCTTTCTCATTTGCCCCTTATGCTGGTGTTCGCAAAATTGAAATCTCTGGCACAACCATAGAAGTGGGTCGCCCTGAAACATTTAATTTTGATGGTGATTTTAGCGCTGCATTTGGTGGTGCTGAAATGGCCTACAGTTTCCTGAATGATCGGATGGAAATCGGCTTGGGCGGGGAGGCTGGTCAATCATTTGATAATGATTGGGAGCAAGACCTTACCTATTACAAAGCTGGTACATTCCTGAAGGTCAAATTCTGAGAGATCTGTCATACAAGAAATGAAGCCGCCCCAACGGGCGGCTTTTTCTTGGATTAGAATTAAACCATTATATGGCTTTTGAACTTAGGCAATATCGACATAATAGGCGATGCCCTCATAATTATAATTTGCCAGTTTGGCGACATCATCTTTTTCGTTCGCATTGGCCGTATAAAAATGAGAGCCCGTTTCAGTGTTATAAAACCGATACAGAGCCGTTTTTTGATTGGCGGCAATATCAGACGCATAATAAGACACATTTTCATAGGTCATATGGCTATGATCGCGCAGAACAAGATCCCGTTCTTCCTTGCTTGCCGTATAGAAATGAGTGCCTGTTTGCTCGTTAAAAAAGCGGAAAACCTCGACTTCATTCTCAACATTGGTCGCAATGCTTTTGCCGCCAAAAACGCGCCCTTCATATTTCATTTCAGCCAAATTGCTAAGGACCTGATTGCGCTCTGCTGCATTGGCCGTATAAAAATGAGTGCCTGTCGAATTGTTATAAAAGCGATAGACAGCATCCGTAAAAGAGATGTCTTGAGCAAGAGATGCAATGGCTTGATAATCGATCTGATTTTCTGAGATTTTAAAACCCAAAGTTTCAATATCGACCAGATAATCCATATTGGCATGAATGAAAGTCGCATTGTCTGGAGCATTGGCTTTTACTTGATAAAGCCCATTTTCAACCGTGATTGTATAATTGGAAACAGATCCTTCATACAGAGCACGATCATTGCCAGCTCCGCCAACAATGATGTCATTTCCTGCCATGCCTGCAATGATATCATCAAATTTGGTTCCCAAAATAAAATCGTCTGAATTGCTTCCTGTTACACTTTGACCAATTCCATCAACGGCTTGTAAAACGATTTTAATCACTCCTGATGTGATTTTCTCAGTTTTGACAGCCTCTTCAAGACGATCCAGCAGTCCATATAATTGAGTAACGGCGTCCAAATCCAATTTTTGTGGTGCAATTTTAGGCAAACCGGCTCCTGTGTAAGACATGATTGTATTGTTGGTATTATCGAATGACGTATGCAGAATATTATCGCCCTCAAAAGGATGCTCAAGTCCTAACGTATGGCCAATTTCATGCAAGGCTGTTTCAAAGCCAAAACCACCGGGTTTAAAATTTAAAGACGCTTGTGTATTGAACCATATGTCTCCCCCTTGCTTATGGTAATTGGATGGGAAATATCCATAAGCGCCATAATTGGCTGTGTCCGTTCCGCTAAAATCATAGGCACCAAAGCGGATCTGTACGTCGTCATTGTCAGCAACTTCAACAAAATCAATGCTGCTATGTGTATCCCAAACCTGAACAGCCTGACGAATATGTTCTTTTTGCTCATCTGTTAACTGAATAAAACCGTTTCTTGCTTCATTTTGTTCATAGCTATCAGGACGTCTTTCATTGAAACTATAGGTAAGAACAACAGGAGTGCCTCTGCCAGTTAGAAAGTTCCAATACAGATTTGAAGAATTGAACAGGGAGGTGTGATCAAAAACGATGGCCATGGGGCTCATATCCTAAATGTTAAAAGCCGAAAAATAGCTATTTGCTATGTTGTTCATCATTGATTTGTTTTTCATAAAATTTTGCGATGCGGATAAAACGCGAATAAGCATAATTATGAGCGATGATCAGACCCCACCATCCATATAAAAAATAACGTCTTATGAAATAGACTTTAAAGAAAGCAACGGGAAAATCATATAAAAGCCTAAATTTTGATATTTTTCTGTTTCTTGCAAGCATATCATTGACTTGCATATCAGAATATTTGTTCATTTTTTCAATAGAAAACTGAATATTACGATGCGATCTATGGTTTATTTTATTCTTTAATACTGAAATTACAGCATCTTTATTTGGTCTAACCGTATCATGAACTGTGGATTCTGAAAATCTTCCTTTGTTTTTATTATAAAGCCTATATTGCTTATAGCCATAAGCCCATTTGCTTGTTATTTTTTCATGAGGAAAGATATCGACAATATCAACTTCATAAATATCAGCTTTTGGACCCTTTGAAAAAATATCTTGTATTTCCTTGGCCAAGGGCTGTGTTATTTCTTCATCTGCATCAATATTCAAAAGCCAAATATTGCGGCATTTTTCTTCTGCAAAGCGTTTTTGTTTTCCATAACCATGCCATTCATTATAAAAAATGTTGGCTTTGGTTTCTTTTGCCAAGGCAAGGGTTTGATCTGTAGATCCTGAATCAACAACAATCACTTCATCAACCCAGTCCTGAACACTGTTAATGGCCGTTATAATTCTGTCTTCTTCATTTTTGCATATAATGAATGCTGAAATTGGCAATTTGGCATATGTGGTCATTTTATTTGAAACAGCGATGAGATCGTCTGTTTTCCTTTCTAAAAAGCAGTATGACCCACTGAAAAGGGCATAAGAATGATGCATTGACTAAAGTGAAGACGGATTTCTATTCATGCATCCATATCATTGTGCATCACAGCTTTGATTGTTTGATTCTTTATGCAGGATTTTGAAGCTTTTCACTAGATAAAAGCGAGTTTTGAGCCATTTTCCCATTGGTTTTTTTGATCACAGATTGGCAAAGGCGTTTCTAAAAAAATATATCTTTTTTCTTCTACTTCTTCTTCTACTTCGTTGATTTTTTCTGCTTTTTAATCAAAAGCTTATTTTAATAGCCATAACAGATTGGAGGGAAAGCTTAACAAATTGGGTGATTCCCCATAACAAATTGGGGGGAAAGCTCAACATATTGGGGGGCTCACAATAACATATTGGGGGGCTTCTATCGGAGCGATAAGAACAATAATAACAAATTGGGGGGCTTGTTTTAGGATGCCATAACAAATTGGGGGGCTTGCTTTGATCAACTATAACAGATTGGGGGGCTTGTTATAGAAAGGGGCCGATTTTGCTAAAAAACTCTATGCATTTTCTAAATTATAACATAATGTCCCTGCAAATGTTATGGCTACGGACGATCTTTCACCCCAATTTGTTATAGCTGGTATGAGCGAACTCACTGAAAAGACCACCTCTTGGAAAACCCTTGATCTAAAACCCTGTCAGGGGGAAATGATCAAACCAAGTGAAACCATTGATATTGTCGGCGTTGAAGGCTTGACCTTACAAGACCGACGGGTCTGGAATGCTTTGATTGCCAATGCATTCGGCCCTGAAATGCGCGATGAGGATCGGGAATTTACCATCAATCTGGCCGATATTCGGGCCAATCATAACAGCAATGAGCGTATAGAAGACAATGTCGAACATCTCATGACCACGATCGTGCGATGCCGACAGGCAAATGGTTCGATGACCCGGTTTCAATTGCTCGGCGGCAATAATATGGGCGATCCCATGCGTCCGCGTGGGGAAATGACCTATAGTTTTGACAAACGTTTGATTGATGTTTTGCGAGATTCCGTGTCTTTCGGCAAGCTGGAAATTTCTGTCATGGCAGCTTTTGGCAGCAAATATGCGCTTGCTATGTATGAACATTTTTCGCGCCGGGTGAATCTGAAAAACAAATGGATGGAAGAATATACGGTTGACGAATTTCGTGAGGTTCTGGGCGTTGGCAAAGGGCAATTGAAGGCCTTTGGCAATTTCAAGCAAAGAGCCATCACTCCTGCTTTGAAAGAGGTCAACCACTGGGCCCAATTCCAGCTTTCCATTTCCTACAAAAAGCAAGGACAACGGGTTTCCAAAATTATTGTCAGCTGGGTCTGGAAAGACAAGGATGGGCGCGCCAAGGCGCGTCAGGAGCTGGAAAAGTCAAAAATTGGTCGAAAAGCGCGTATGTCTGGCATTGAAGAAACCATTCATATCATGCAATCTGCTCCTACTTTGCCGGAAATCTAGAGCATTTTGAATAAACACGTCGTTATTCAAAA
>JAOXSG010000105.1 GCA_025800105.1 Cohaesibacter sp.
CTTGCGCAAAGTCTGGCCCTTTGTCGATCATCAGATGGCATGGATTGAAGGACGCGTGGGCAAAAGCGTGGGGCGGGTTCTCAAAACCACCCGCCCCCTTTTGCACCGCAAGAAGACTTCCAACTGTTCAAGAGGTTAGGCTCAGGAGACAAAGGAAGGCAACTTCCTCTTTTCAAGCGATCAATTCGTGGCTAAAAGCTGAAAATCTTCTCTTTTTCGCAGGCTCCTCATGATCAAACCCATTGTTAAAGCCGCTCAGCTTCCGCTCACGCAAGAAGCTGCCTATTGTCTTTTTGTTGAGAAAATGGCGCTTTGGTGGCCTTTGCATACACGCTCTGTTAGTGCCCATCGCACTGGCGAGCGGGCCTTGGGGCTGGAGGTGGACGCTGTTGCTGGCGGCAAAATTACCGAAATTGCGGCAGATGGTACACGTTATATCTGGGGCAGTTTCAAAGATTGCGATGCGCCGCATTCTGTTGCCATTGCCTTTCATATGGGGCAACCAGCAGAAGGGGCCAGCGATCTTGTGGTCAGCTTTTTATCTTTGGGCGATGAAGAATGCCGCGTCAAACTGCATCATAGTGGTTGGGAGAGCTATGGCGAGCTGGCGCACATGATGCGCGATGGCTATGAAACAGCTTGGGGCGAGATTTTTGATCAAGGCTATGTGCAAGCCTGTCTTGCCCAAAATTAGATCATGTCTCTCTGAAGGAAACTGACCTTAGAATATTAAAAAAGCCGGGCCTTGCATGATGCAAAGCCCGGCTTTTTTTGGTTGAAAGTCATCCTGATATCTTCAGCATGACTTTCTCAACATTTCCAGCCTTAGAGGCCCAAAATGCTTTCTGCGGAGACATAGTCATAACCCAGATCGTCGGCAACGGCTTTGTAGGTTACCTTGCCTTCATGAACATTGAGGCCGTTGCGCAGATGCGCATCGTCTTTCAAGGCCTGTACCCAGCCTTTGTTGGCCAGAGCAAGGGTGAATGGCAGGGTTGCATTGTTCAAGGCAAAAGCAGAGGTGCGTGCAACACAGCCCGGCATATTGGCCACGCAATAATGCACAACGCCGTCAACCACATAGGTTGGATTTGAGTGGGTGGTTGCTTTGGATGTTTCGAAGCAGCCGCCCTGATCAATGGCAACGTCGACGATGACAGAACCATCACGCATGGAAGCGATCATTTCCTTGGTGACCAATTTAGGAGCCGCAGCGCCGGGCACCAGAACAGTGCCGATCACCAGATCCGCTTTTTCAACCAAGCGGGCAATGTTGCCCTTGTTGGAATAGACGGTTTTGATGGCAGAGCCAAACCGATCAACAGCGGCGCGCAGGGCGTCAACATTGCGGTCAACCATGGTCACGGATGCGCCCATGCCCAGAGCAATGCGGGCAGCGTTGGTGCCGGATACGCCTGCGCCGATGATAACAACTTCGGCAGGATCCACACCCGGTACGCCACCGAGCAGAACGCCCATGCCGCCGCCGTTATTTTCCAGAGCCTGAGCGCCAACCTGTGGGGCAAGACGGCCTGCAACTTCTGACATTGGGAAGAGCAAAGGCAGCGCGCCGGAATTGGAGGTTACGGTTTCATAAGCAATGCAGGTTGCTTCAGATTTCACCAGATCTTCGGTTTGTGGTGCATCGGGTGCCAAATGCAGATACGTGAACAGCACCTGACCTTTGCGCAATTTGGCGCGCTCAACAGCCTGTGGCTCTTTCACTTTGACAACCATATCGGCTTTGGCAAAAATCTCGTCAGGGGTTTCAACAATGGTTGCGCCTGCTGCAAGATAGTCATTGTCAGAACAGCCAATGCCTTGGCCTGCATTGGTTTCCATCATGACTTCGTGGCCATTGGCAACCAATTCCTGAACGGAAGAAGGCACGAGGCCAACGCGGTCTTCACTGTCTTTGATTTCTTTTGGGCATCCGATAAGCATGATGCAAATCCCTTCTGGCTGAGATTAATGGTGATGCATTGGGTGCTCTTCTTCATGACTTCAGGAGCATTCCTGCATGTTTGATCACACTATTTTGCGCGAATTTATGCGCAATTTGTAACGAAAGAAACTTGATCAATGCTATTTTTTTCGCATATAATTTAGCTTATTTACTCATAGGCGCAATAAAATGCAATTAAAGGATTTAGACAAAAGAGATCGTGCGATTCTCAATCTGCTTCAGGATGATGGCAAATTGACCAATACGGAGCTGGCAGAAAAAGTCAGCTTATCGGCATCTGCCTGTCTGCGTCGGGTCAAACATCTCGAAGATAGCGGTCTGGTGAGTGGCTATCATATGATTTTGGATGCGAAAGCTTGCGGCCTTTCGGGGGCGGCTTTTGTCTTTGTGACGCTGGAAGGACAGGGGCGCGATATTCTGGCCCGCTTTGAGCGGGCGGTGAAAGACATTAACGAGATTCAGGACTGCTATTTGCTGGCCGGGCAATATGATTATCTGTTGCGCGTTGTCTATCAGGATGCCCCGGATCTGGAGCGCATCCATCATGAAATTCTCACCAATTTGCCCGGCGTGGTGCGGGTTAATTCCACACTGACCTTGCGGGCGGTGAAACATACCACCAAGATTGAAATGTAGCTCTCTGCGTCAAGCCATTTTGAGCGCCATGTTATAGACAAGAAAAAAGGCCGGGACACGTAGTCCCGACCCAAGTATCTCCTTCTTGCCCGGTTGCTTAAAGGCGCGTCAGGAGATGTCCCCACAATGTTTGTTGTTGTGGCAATGTTGCTTGGCTGTTTTGCTCAAAACATTGCTCTGATTTTGCTATTGGTCTTTTGAAAAGCATTTCCCCTTTTTCAAAAGTCCATCTAGCTGGCGAAAAGTCCGCTCATATCTGCAAATCCCTTGATTTCAATCGGGTTTCCCGATGGATCGCAGAAAAACATGGTATGTTGCTCGCCCGGCTCTCCTACAAAGCGGGCAAAGGGTGGAAAGACAAAGTCAATCTTGGCGGCCTGCAAATTTTGGGCAAGGATTTTCCAGTCTTCCAGTGGCAGAATGGCCCCTAAATGGGGCATTGGCACCATATGGTCGCCAACCTTGCCTGTTCTTTGGGTTTTGAACGGCTCGCCCACATGCAAAGACAATTGATGGCCAAAGAAATTGATATCAATCCATGTCTCAGCCATGCGGCCTTGCTCGCAGCCCAAGATATCGCAATAAAATGTGCGGGCTTCTTGCAAGTCCCTGACATTGAAGGCCAGATGAAAACAGCTTTGTTTCATATTATTGTCCATCCTCTTCAAAGCTCGCAAGGCTCTGGCGGGTGCGGTTGACCACCAGCCGCGTGACATCGGGGCGGGAATAATGACCGGCAAGGTCGAAATTTTGCCTTTCCTGGCGCACTTTGGCATGGTCGATGTCAGCAACGAGCAGGGCCTCTTGCTCAATCACTGGCTCAATCAGCCAAGTGCCATCAGGGTTGGCGATGCAGGAGCCGCCATTGGCCATGAAATCCCCTGACTTTTCGAGAATTTCCTCCATTGAGGGCATATGATCGGGGCAATCGCTTTTGCGCATCAGACCAGAACAGGCCACTACATAGGAGCGGCCTTCCTTTGCCAGCACTTGCGTCAAATCATAGGTGTTATGCAAACCGCCCGGCCAGACACCGATATGTAAATCCTCGCCTTGCGCATAAAGCGCGGCTCGTGACAGCGGCATCCAGTTTTCAAAACAATTGAGGCCACCCAAGGTGAAAGCATCAAGGCTATGGGTGCGCAGGCCATGGCCATCGCCACTGCCCCAAGCCAGACGCTCTTCATAGGTTGGATGCAATTTGCGATGAACGGAGCCGATCTGGCCTTGCTGATCAATATAGACCAGACTGCAATAAAGCGTATGGCCGCCTCTATCTGGGGCGCGCTCCATGATGCCAAGATAGACGGCAATCTTGTGCTTTTTGGCTGTTGCCTGCACCCCTGCCAAATCGCCCCGCTCGATGATGACGCCCTGATCCAGATAAAGGGCATGGATGGCCTTTTGTTTTTGATCGTTGAAACGGGCTGCATCTGTGACAGCCAGCCAGAAAGGATAGCCGGGGACCAGCGCTTCGCCAAATGTCACGAGCGAGCAACCTTGGCTGGCGGCCAGTTCAATTTGGGCGATGACCTTGTCCAAAGTGGCTTTTTGGTCCAGCCATATTGGCGCCATTTGGCATATGCCGATCGTCAACATATCCCGGTCGGTGCCTTCATCCTTGCTTGTTTTCGCAAGCTGGGGTGGCTTGATAATGTCCATGGTCTTTCCCTTGCAAAGATTGCAATTTTGCATATCTGGCCAGAGATTTTGAGATTTGACGCATCGTCTGCTGCTGGCTGAGCAGATTTTAGCATTGCTCGTCCAAAAGAAATAAAATATATTTCTTTCATTGATCGAAAGGATTTCTTTTGGATACGGATTTTCTGCGTTCGCTTATTCTGGTGGCTGAAAAAGGCTCTATTGCCGAGGCTGCACGCATTGATCATATGACGCCAGCCGCCATCGGTCAGCGGATTGCCGCCTTGGAGCGGCAACTGGATTGTGTGCTTTTGGACCGGATGGGGCATCGTGCCAAGCCGACACAGGCCTGTTTGAATGTGTTGCCGCGCGCCCGGCAGATTTTGCAAGATGTTGCGATGCTGCCCAGCGATCTGGATGATCAGGGCATGAGCGGGCCAATTGATTTTGGGGTCATTTCCACCGCCATGAGTGGTTATTTGCCCAAAGTCATGCGCCATATGCGCCAGCATGCTCCCAATGTTCATTTGACCATTTCGCCGGGCACCTCACGGGCATTATATGAGGCTGTGCAGCATGGGGATATTGATGTGGCGCTTTTGGTGGAGCCGCCCTTTTCCCTGTCCAAGGCCTTGACCTTTTCCCCGATTGCTCTGGAGCCTTTGTGCCATCTGTCCTATCACCCGTTGGAAGATGACAGCGAAGAGGCCATTGCCAAATCCATTATGAGCACATCTTATATTTGCTATGACAGGCAGAGCTGGGGCGGGCGGATTGCTGCGCAATATCTGGAGGATAAAGGGCTATCACCTGATATTTTATGTGATCTGGATGGGCCTGATTCCATTGTGCATATGGTGCGCGAGGGCATGGGCAGTGCCTTGTTGCCCTCTTGGCCCAGCCTTGCTCATGACAGTGCCGATTTGCATGTCACCCTTATTCGCAATGCCCGTTATGCCAGAAGTGTTGGGCTATTGAGCACCCGGTTGGGCGAAAAAACGCCCATGATCAATCTGATCCAGCAAAGCCTTGCCCCTGCCGCCAAAATGCGGCGTTAGCTTCCTTCTCTCTCGTTTCTAATCCTGCCTGCCGTCTCTTTTGCATTAGCGAGCCAGCATTCTGTTCCAGACAAAATTGAGGGAATTGGGATCGATATCGCGTGGAATTTGTACTGAGGGCTGTTTCCACGTCACGGTCTCAGCCTCTTTTTGCGCAATGAGAAAGCGAAAGACGAAATTGGGGGCAATGCCCATGCGCATGTCTTTTAGCAGGATTTGCTGATCCGGGCGTTGTTCCAGCGCATAAAAGCCATGGGTAAAGGCTTTCAAAGCTTTGACCAAATCCGGCTGTGCGCTTTCCTTGGTCAGCAAATCAAGATTGCGGTCCATGATCGTCCATTCGATGGTCTTGTCTTTATCATCCAACAGAGATACCCAGCCATAACGGGCCTGATCTTTTTCCATAATCAGTACATACCAGAGCAGGGAATTGCCGATGGTTGGCGTGACCAATATCGGTTGCGGTGCCAAGCTGGACGCTGTTTGTGCTTTGGCCATTTGGGTGGCCAGCTTTTGGCTGATATGGCTTTGCATCAGCAGGCCCCAACCCAGATAAAGCGATGATATAATAAGGGCAATGAGGCTGGCTTTGCCTGCTTTGTCCCAGTGACCGCCCCCCTGCTCTCGCTTATTTTGGCTGCGTCCGCTGATCAAGGCCCAAAGGGTGGCGATCAGCAAGGGAATGGTATAGAGCGGGTCGATGATAGAGACTGAGGAGAGCGCAAAGGGGTGGCTGGTCACAGGCCAGAGCAATTGTGTGCCATAGGACGTCAGGCTATCGAGCAAAGGATGGGTGATCAGCACCAGCCATGTCATGAGCCAGAGGCTTCGCCTGTTCTCTTTGGGTATTTTGTGCAAATGCCGGATGCCCTCTGCCATCAAAGGACTGATGAGTGAGAGCATGATAAGCGAGTGGCTCCAGGAGCGATGATAGATAAAATCTTCAATCGGGTCAGAAAAGGAGACCAGCACATCGAGATCGGGCAGTGTGCCAAGCCCCATGCCCCAAAGCGCCGCTTTTCGTCCCAACTGAGCGCCACCAACCGCATATCCAATGGTGCCGCCCAAAACGGCCTGAGTAAGAGAATCCACGTCCGCGCCTCATCGCTTGCCTGATCAAGCCTCTTATATGAAGCGGTTTGACATTTTTTCAAGCGCACTTGCTGTCAAAACCAACAGACAATGTGGTCAATGAAACGGTTAGAGTAGATTTATAAACACCAAAGCGCCCGATGAGTATCGGGCGCTTTTTGTTGGAGCTAAGGCCGGTCGCAACGGCCTTTGGTCAGATCCTGTTTCTATTCTTTTCGACAAACAAGGCCAAATTTGGACCGGTCCATGATGAAATTGGCTTTTGTCGGGCCGAACCAGATGCCAGCCTGACTGCCATTGTCGCTTTCACCCAGAAATTGTCGCAACGCGCCGCTGACTTTTCCGGTCTGGGCCATGAACCATTCCTGATAGCCCGCTTCCATCTCGCGCCCAGCGACGACAAAGTCGCCAAAGGCCGTTCTGCCCGTGGTGAAGGTCACGGTGATCTTGTCTTTTTCCGCTTCGCATTGCCAATCTTCGCTTTTTGTTCGACCGGGGCGGAATTTGGCTTCCAGATAAGCAAGGCGTGCATTATAGGCCTGAAGCAGACATTTGGAATGGGTGAAGGATTTCGCGCAGCGCTCCCGTCTGGCCAGCCAAGCCTGCTGGCTTTCATCCAGTCGCAAGCCCGGCGCGTCTTTGCGCGGAGAGCGGGCCGCATGAGCCAGCAAGCCTTCCATTTCTCTATGACGGGCTGCCAAATCCTTATTGCTGCAAAGCGTTTGTTCAATCTTGCTGTTTGGCGCCTTGCAATCCAGCGTTTGCCCAATTTCAGCCGCTTGTACGCCAGCCATCGCCAAAGGTGCTATCATGAAACCGATGATAAGATAGGATGATGCTGGCAGGATATGGGATATTGCCTTTGCCACATGGTAAAGAAATGTCACGAGCTCAACTCACTGAACAGATTTGCATTATTTTGTCGCATTGAGCCTATGCCCTTTGCTCTTGTTCTGCTTTGACTTTTGCCAAGATGGACTTGGAAGAGGATATAGAGCTGCCATGCTCTCTTGCACACAGAGTTTTTTTGCCTGTTCGGCTTTGCAAAAGTGGCAGGAACCTGCCTTTTCTCCCCAATGCTGCCTTTTGCCATAAGCTTAAGGGATAAAATTTACATTCTTGGAAAATCAGACTTTCCCTATGGCGGGAAAAGGTGTTTAAAGGGGCACGCAACGCAGAAAGGGCCTGATCAGACATGGCCGGTCCTATAAGGTTTGGGATAGACAAGCACAAGAGCGTTGCGGGCTTGTCCATATATTTATGCTAGAGGTAGCGCTGAAATGGCAAATTCAGAGCAGATGAAACGGATCACCGACGACAATGGCTTTATCGCAGCTTTGGACCAATCTGGTGGTTCCACTCCAAAAGCCCTGGGCTTGTATGGTGTGACTGCCGACCAGTTTTCCAATGACGAAGAAATGTTTGCTCTGATGCATGCTATGCGCACACGCATCATGACATCCCCATCTTTCACAGGTGAGCGCGTTGTTGGTGCCATTTTGTTTGAGCGCACCATGAATGAAAGCGTCGCTGGCAAGCCTTCTGCTGATTATCTTTGGGAAGAAAAAGGCGTTGTGCCATTCCTGAAAGTCGACAAAGGTCTGGAAGACGAACATGATGGCGTGCAGATGATGAAGCCAATGCCAGAGCTGGATGCCACTTTGGATCAAGCTGTGAAAGCCAATATCTTTGGCACCAAAATGCGCTCTGTCATCAACAAAGCCTCTGCAACTGGCGTTGCGGCCATTGTTGAGCAGCAATTTGCTGTTGGCAAACAGATTCTGGCGAAAGGCCTTGTGCCGATCATTGAGCCGGAAGTGAACATCAATGCCGCTGACAAAGCAGAGATTGAAGATCTGCTGACAGCAGAATTGCTCAAGCATCTTGATGCTTTGGGCGATGATCAAAAAGTCATGCTGAAGCTTACTTTGCCTGAAAAAACCGGTCTGTTTGATGCCCTTGTTGCGCATCCGGCCTGTGCCCGTGTTGTGGCTCTTTCCGGTGGTTATAATCGTGAGGAAGCTTGCAAGCGTCTGGCAGAGAATAAAGGCGTCATCGCTTCTTTCTCCCGCGCTTTGACAGAAGGACTGAATGCCGGTCAGTCTGATGATGAATTTAACAGCGCGCTGGATGGCTCCATTGAAGCCATTTATCAGGCATCCAAAGCCTGATCGGAGCTTTGCTCGTTTATCATTTTAGAAGCCGGGTCATTTTATGATCCGGCTTTTTGCATGGCGGCCTATTGCCCTGCCCTGATTGCAGAAAGCTGGCGGACCAGAAAAAACAGCTCGCTTAAAAACAATCTTTTGCGCATCTTTGCCTCCCGATGGATAGAGCCTAATGACGGACAGCCTGTCTGTTTGCCGTTGATCTTTGTTGTTTTTATCGGATCACCGTGACCGAATGATGCCCGATTGTCACAAAACAGTCTGAAATTGTATCAATTTGTATCCATTTCCCTTGTTTACGCTTGTTGTGCATGAATGGATTGGGCAATTTATTAAGGTTGAGACAATTGGTCAAATTGCTTTGATCTATTTAAAGTTTGTCGATACAAATCAGGATCATAAAAAGAACAAATAATAACGAACAAGAACTTAAAAAAGAAAACGCAAAAACAAAAAAAGAACATTTATATTTTTCCTCTTTGAAAAATAAACCTTTTTCTGCTTTGCGCAGACAAGCAACAGATTTTTAATATCTTTATGCACCGGTTTTTGTTCTTTTTGCTCATCTCTCTTATTGTGCTGAGCTTTGACTGCAATTGTGATGTTTTAAAGTTTCATTAACCATAAATTGGCACGTTGCTCTTATGGTTGATTTGCTTTTTCTTCGTCTTACATGTCTGTGTCTTATAGTTGGTGGGCTTTTGGCTGGTTGCAGCTCCATGCGCTCGACAGATTGCGTCTATAGCCTCTCCAAAGATGGTGCCATTTATGAGAATTGTCCGGGCACGCCTGCGCGTTTTCTGCGCTATATGGCGGTGGATGAGGATTATATCGAGCTGGCCGAAGATCTGGGCATGAATGGCTATGTGATCCCGGCTCAATAAAAATCCCGCGCCGGTGAACCGGGCGGGATTTTGTTGTTTCAAAATGCTCCAAGCAATCTGCGATCAGATAATTTCTGTACCGGAAATTTCCAGCCCAAAGCCTTCCAGACCCACATAATGGCGTTCTTTCGAGGCCAAAAGGCGAATGGAGGAAATGCCCAATTCGGCCAGAATTTGAGCCCCAAGACCAATGTCGCGCCATTCTTCCTCGCGGGTTTTGGCGCTTTCATGCTCTTCATTTTCTGCCGCTTCCAGCGTCTCACGCGGGCGCATTGGATCGGCCACCACGCCGGGAGAGCCATCACGCAAATAAACGATCACGCCACGCTCTTTTGAAAATTGCTCGGCAATGGCATCAATGGATGTATCGCCAAATACATCATTGAGGACATTTTCCTGATGCAAGCGCACCGGAATATCCTTGCCATCGCGGATGTCTCCATAAATGATGACCAGATGCTGCATCGTATCAAAAGGCGCATGGAAGGTGACCGCCTTGGCAATGCCAAATTTGGTTTCCACGTCAAATTCGTCAACCTTTTCAATCAGGCGCTCATTGCGTTGACGATAGGCAATCAGATCGGCTACAGAGACCTGTTTCAAGCCATGCTCTTGCGCGAATGCTTCGACCTGTGGGCCGCGCTTTACCGTGCCATCATCATTGACCAGCTCGGAAATCACGCCAACTGGTGGCAAGCCTGACAATTTGCACAAATCGACAGCCGCTTCTGTGTGGCCTGAGCGCACCAGCACGCCCCCATCCTTGGCAACCAGCGGGAAGATATGACCGGGCCGCACAAAATCACCGGCAACGGCATTGGCATTGGCGAGGCCATGGACGGTGGTGCACCGCTCTTCGGCTGAGATGCCCGTTGTGGTGCCATGACGGTAATCGACCGAAATGGTGAAGGCGGTTGACAAAGGCGCATTGTTGGAGGCCACCATTGGATCCAGATGCAGGCGTGCTGCATCCTCGCCGGTCATGGGAGCGCATACAATGCCCGATGTATGGCGAATGATGAATGCCATTTGCTCCGGGGTGACCTTGGTGGCCGCGACAATCAGATCGCCTTCATTTTCGCGATCATCATCATCTGTTACCACGACCATTTCACCTTTTTCAAAGGCGCGAATGGCATCCGCTACTCGTTCCATGTCTGTGATCATGAGATCTCATCCCTTTTTAAGCCCATGCGCCTTTTGCATCGGCCTGTCTTTCTTGTCTGGTTCTGTCCCTGTGCGCTTTAGCCGCCCTGTTGCGCTCTGTGTAGCAAAGTATGATCGGCCAGAACACAGGCCATCATCGCTTCTCCGACAGGAATGGCGCGAATCCCGACGCATGGATCATGACGGCCCTTGGTCATCACATCCACTTCCTCGCCAGAGCGGGTGATGGATTTTCTCGGCGTCAAAATTGAAGAGGTCGGTTTCACGGCAAAGCGCACAACTACATCCTCGCCAGAGGAAATCCCGCCTAAAATACCGCCTGCATTGTTGGAGCCAAAGACCGGCTTGCCATCGGCACCAATGCGCATTTCATCGGCATTTTCCTCACCAGTGAGGCAGGCCGCTTCAAAGCCATTACCGATTTCAACGCCCTTGACCGCATTGATGGACATCATGGCTGAGGCCAGATCCTGATCCAGCTTGGCATAGAGGGGCGCGCCAAGGCCTGCTGGCACATTGGAGGCCACAACCTCAATCACCGCGCCGATAGACGAGCCTTTTTTGCGGATTTCTTCCAGATAATCAGCCCACAGCTTGGCCGCCTCTTTATCGGGGCAAAAGAAGGGATTGTTGTTGACCTCTTGCCAATCCCAATTGGCACGATTGATCTTGTGCGGTCCCATCTGCACCAAAGCCCCGCGAATGGTGATATGGGGAACCACTTTGCGGGCAATGGCACCGGCTGCGACCCGCATGGCGGTTTCGCGCGCAGAAGAGCGACCCCCACCGCGATAATCGCGGATGCCATATTTGACATCATAGGTATAATCGGCATGGCCGGGGCGATAGCGCTCGGCAATATCGCCATAATCCTTGGAGCGCTGATCGGTATTTTGGATCATCAGACCGATGGATGTGCCTGTGGTCACCTGCTCACCTGTCTTTGGATCAGCAAAGACGCCTGAGAGAATAGAGACCTGATCCGGTTCACGCCTTTGGGTGGTATATTTGGATTGACCGGGGCGGCGGCGGTCCAGATCTTTCTGGATTTCCTCTTGTGAGAGCGCAATGCGAGAGGGGCATCCATCCACCACACAGCCAATGGCAGGGCCATGGCTTTCTCCCCAAGTTGTGACGCGGAAAAGATGGCCGAAGGAATTATGCGACATTGTCGAAAAGACTTCCTGGTCTGGCAAGGGCGGCGGGCCTTTGCCAATAGTTAAAGATTCATCCCTTGAGGTTTTAAAGAGCCAAGAAGCAAAGGTCAAACATACAGATGATCTATGGCGCTGATTGAAGACGGTTCTTGTCTTCAATCAGGCTCATATAGAGCCATGCTATGATTTTGGGGACCAAGTTTGCAGTCCGAAAACCGCGCACACTTTTCGCCGAATAGGCTGTATTTGACGCCTATTCTTATCCGAAAACCGCGCACACTTTTCGGGAATAGGCGTTAATTCTGCGGGTTCCAATAGCGATTGGGGACTTTTCGAGTGAGCTTTTCACGGCGCGTCCATCCCGATCCATAACATTCACGGGTGACTTTTATACGCCAGTCGCGTGCGCCATTGACCCCATCATAAATGGTGACATAGACCTTATCATTTTGAGAGAAGAGCTCATAGGTGCGATAGATATGCTGGGTCTGAACCGGGGAGCGCAGAGAAAGCCGCTCATAGAGCAACACATGACGCCCATCTTCCTGACTGAGGGTTTCATAGCTCCAGTGGCTTCGCAATTTCCCCTGATGCCCTGCCCCCAAGGAAAAATGTACTTTTTGATTGGGAAATCTGCCGTCGACGCGCTCAATCACAGCCGCTTTTGTCAGAAAACGGTAATCTGCGCCTCTATTTTCTGGTCCACCTTTGCAAACCAAGGTCCGGTTGGCCAGATTTGAAGACAATTGAAAGGCTGCGACAGGCTGAGCAAGCATTACAGCCATATTGCAGCACAGAAAAGCAGACACTGCATTGAGCAGTGATTTGTTTGCCCTTTTCATGACGTCCATACCCCGACTTTCGATCTGTCTCTTTTGCGAGAGTCTTATCCCTGCCTTGGTATAGCAGGCAGAGATTGCCGGTTTCTGTGTTTTTGGGCGTGATTTTTAAGCGTATTTGATGAAAATTTGAATCAAAAGATCAAGGCTTTGATCTTATTGACTTTGCAATCAGAGGGCGGGCAATTTTTCTCTGAAATAAGCTTACAGCCAATTGACGCGCTGGCCATCCCAATGAAGGATCTGATCTTGAGGAGGACTGAATTTTACGGCTTCCTGCTTTGGCAGCTTTTCCAGCCAATAGCGCAAAACTCTCATGGTTCCCCCATGGGCGACCACCAAACAGGGGCCAGTTTGCTCCTCAAGCCACAAGCGTACGCGCTCTGCCAGCATATCATAGCTCTCCCCATTTGGGGGAATGTTGAACCATTTGGCCTTGTCCCGGTCTTCAATCTGGCCCGGCAGGCGCTTTAGCAATTCATCACGGGTGATGCCTTCCCAATCGCCAAAGCTGACTTCCAACAGGCGCTCGTCATAAATCACTTCCGGCTTTTCAAAGCCCCCTGCTTCCAACACCAGCTCAAATGTCTGCCGGGTGCGGCCCAAAGGGCTGACATAGACAGACAGATCTTTGAGATCCTTTAGGGATTGCGCCAAAACCCGGCCATTTCGCATGGCCTGTGCGCGCCCTGTTTCATTGATTGGGATGTCTTGCTGGCCTTGAAAACGCAATTCCTTGTTCCAGTCCGTCTGACCATGACGAATGAAATAGATGGGGAAAGAAACCATTGTTACATTTGCCTTTTCATTGCTTTTTTGGGCGCATTCTCTCTCTGGAACCACGCTCATGGCGCTAGTGTGGCTCCAATATGGGGCATTGCGAAAATATCGCCTTCGTAACAATAGGCGCCACGGCCGATGGCCTCAATGGCGGCCACCATGCGCCCCTGACGCTTTAAAAGGTCATCGGCAAGCGAGACCAGCAAAAGATTGGGGGTAGCAGAGGGGGAGGCTTGCCGTAGATCTTGGGCGATTTGCGTCTCATCCATATCCGGGTTCAGGGCGCAAGCGGCAATATAGGCAGAGGCCGTGGAGCGGCTCACCCCTGCCCAGCAATGCAGGACCAAAGGGGCACTCTGATCCCAATTGCGGATGAAAGAAATCAATGTTTTGACCTGATGTTTGCTGCCCATTTCAAAGCCGGGCGTTTCGACAACAATATCATTCATACCCAAAAAGAGATGGTTTTTCTCATCGATGCGCTCCGGGCGCTTTACTTCCATATCGCTGTTAAGGACACTGACCAGATGGCTTGCGCCAAGTCTCTCGACCAATTCCGGCATTCTGGCAAGCGAACAAACATAAAGCATGAAGTATCATCCTGTATTTCAAAGCAGCATATCGTTTTGGCAAATCACATCCCGATGCCAACAGGATGTCTTGTCATATCAGCGCTGTCCAGTGTTATCTCTGCGCATACGCCCTTCATCCTATTTGCGCGGCCAATTGTGCAAAGCGATCCAGAAATGTCGTCTCTGCTTTTTGTGTATCCCAAGGGGTGAAATCCAGACATTGCGCTGTTATTCCGCTTGGTCTGCCAAATAGATCTGCTGCTTCGCCCATCTCAAACCCGGCCAGATGGATGGCTTCGAAATAGGCCGAGATCCGGTCCGCCTTTTTGATTTGCTTTTTAAGGCGGGTGCACGGATGGGCAGGCAGGCCAAAGCGCAAATGAATGGCGGCCTCCAAACGCTCTTCGACCTTTTTATAATCCGTGCCGATGGCCGCTTTAAACGGCGAAATCATATCGCCAATGACATATTCAGGCCCATCATGCAACAAAGCCATCAGGCGCTCATGAGCTGGCAAATCGTCATATAAATGGTCAAGAATTTTCTCCACAATCAGGCTATGCTGCGCAACTGAGAAAGGCGCATTGCCGATTGTTTGGCCATTCCATCTGGCAACCCGTGCCAAACCATGGGCGATGTCTTCAATCTCAATATCGAAGGGGGATGGATCCAGCAAATCAAGTCTACGACCGGACAGCATACGCTGCCAGGCCCTTGGAGCAGGGGCAGAAAGCATTTGAAAATGAGCCTTTGTTATCCTCTTTATGCTGCGAGCCTAACGGCAATTCCTGCAAGAGCAAGTTTTTTATGATCGGCAAAATACGTGGACTTTGCGCCTTGCACCATTCCCATGGTTTGGTATGCGGCTTTGAACACAGCTCCAGATGCATTTATGAACGATGTGGATATTTTAACTTGTTAAATTTACCAAATGTCGGTAATTTGTGCTTCATAGTCTAATTAGGATAAGAGCTTCAATTGTGTGGGGACTCATTGAAGGGGAGTGCTTTTAAAGCACTCCTTCTCTTGTTTTGGCTCTCTTTTATCCAACTCTCTTTTATGCGCTTCTATCCGCCTCTCTGTGCATGTTGGTTTGCGATTGGATCAAACCGTTCCAACTTTCTCAATGACCAGCATTCTGGCCGGGCCTTGCGGATGGGCCACATGCTCATCCCCCTCCTCAGCATGGCAAATATCGCCAATCTGCATCTGCCGCTCTTCCATTTTCCACTCACCGCTCTCATCAAGAGATCGGCTTTTCATCACAACACATCCATCCAGCACGACGAAGACTTCCTGCCCGTCATTTTTATGCCAGATATAGGGCTGGTCGCTCCAGTGAAGGCGAACGCTTGCCCCTTCAATGATGGCGATATCCTGTGCGTCCCAGGCTTTTTGTGCATGAAACTGTTTCGCACGGTAATAGCGCATAAGGTTTCCTTTCTTCCTGAATGGTTTCAAAGCAGTCTGTATGCTAGGTTCAGGATCAGGCAGGCCCTAGGCTCAGGACCCATTAATTTATCCTATTCTGTTTGTCTTGAAGCATTCAGATAGAAGAACCAAGAGCAAAATAAGGGTGGTTCCCTTTTTGCAGGTCTTGGTTCGATAGATGGGTGCTTCAAGACAAACCCGAAGGGCGAGGCATTTTTGCACAATGACTACGTCGTAAAATCTTGAAAATGAACCACATTGTCGCGATTTTCCTCCTTGTCCTTGCGCAAAACTGCTCTCGCATAATATGCTAAATTAATGAGTCCTGAGCCTAGTGTTATTCTGTCGGATCACACAGTGATTATGACGCCTTGCAGACTGCAGGGCTTGTGCGCGGATAAAAGGCAATTGACGATGGATCATATCGATGAGCGGCTTTTGCTGCTTTTGGCACAAAATAGCCGCGCCAGCATCAAAATGCTGGCTGCTGATATTGGTCTGTCACGCACCGCCACAACAGAGCGTTTGGCCAAGCTCAAAGACAGCGGCACGATTGAAGCTTTTACCATTCGTCGGCGTCCCCACCCCCATGCCCGCCATTCTTTGTTGCAGATCACAACAATTGAGCCTTCTTGTGATTTGCTACATCCCTGGTTCGCCACGATGCCGGAAATTATCCGCATGCAATCGCTG
>JAOXSG010000109.1 GCA_025800105.1 Cohaesibacter sp.
GTGGATGATAATCCGGAGCAATTTTTGGGTGCCAGTTTATCTGTAGTGAACCAAAAGATAGGGGCGCCCGTTTTCGCCAGACGCGATGGTGAGATCGAAGTCTGGCAATATCGCCGTGAATGGAACCAAGGAACCTGTCATCTGGATTTGTTCCTTTATCCGGTTTCCACGTCAAATGGGACGGATATCCGCGTTAAATTCACGGATTTACGCAGTCAGTTTTTGACTGTGGAGGATCAACGGGCCTGTTTTGCAGAAATGCTGCGGGATCATATCCGACACAGCAATCCGCCAACAAGTTAAATACAGGCTTAAACGGTTTTGCCTTTAAAGCGGCAAATATGTTGAATCACGCAGGTTGGGCAATCAGGCTTTCTTGCCTTACAGACATAACGACCGTGAAGGATCAGCCAATGATGCGCATGTAATTTCCAATGTTTGGGAATTTTGCGATCCAGTTTCTTTTCGACTTCTAAAGGTGTTTTGCCCGGTGCCAATCCAGTGCGATTGCTCACCCTGAACAGATGCGTATCTACGGCAATAGTCGGATGCCCAAAGGCGATATTCAAAACCACATTGGCGGTTTTTCGACCAACCCCGGGCAGTTTTTCAAGCTCTGCCCGATCTTCCGGTACCTGACTGTTATAATCGCTG
>JAOXSG010000892.1 GCA_025800105.1 Cohaesibacter sp.
TCCTCTGTGGCCTCCCTCTTCGTTTGTTACTCTTTTCTTATTGTGGTTATTCCACATCTGGTAGCTTCTTAGCATCAAATTGATACATCCGCACCTGGCTGACATGGTGATCATGGAGAGGTCAAGGTCCCCAGTTCGACCACCCACCTCGACTCGTGAACAAGGACACCTGGTTGGCTTTCCAGTGTGGCAACGCCCTATGGGATCTGGAGCTCCTGTACCTCCACCAAGGCAGTATCCAAGTACCTTCTCATGGAATCAACAAAGGCCCAACAATGTGGCTCCACCAGAAGTTCCATTATCTCAGCAATCTATGATGGTACCTCCAGGACAACCAGGTTTGTCTCAACAATCTGCGGGTATGTCACAACCGCAGGTGGATTTGTCCCAACCATGTCCTACCCCATTGCCTTCGTGGAGACCACCAAAAACACTTATGAGCCCTTCTCAACGTGGAGTACAAGGATGTGGCATTGCTGGAATGATGCAACCTTTTCCACCTCCCCCTCCATCATGGGGACATCACTCTGGTTGGCAGGGACCAACCCAGTATGGCCAAAATACACCTACACCACCACGAATGCCTTCACCTTCTACCTCAGGAAGTACCATTCCTAAGACGCCCGCCTCAGGGGCCAAAACAATTTCAGGCAGAAGTCCTGCCTTACAATATGGCCAAAATTGGAAGCCTGACGAGGAGTTCTATGACACTCAGAAGGTC
>JAOXSG010000893.1 GCA_025800105.1 Cohaesibacter sp.
GTGGCTCATTGATTCGGGTGCTGCTGTGACAGTCGTTTCTGAGTCGTCGTTTGCTCAGTTTCAGGCTGATGTCAGAAGTTCGCCGGATGTTGAAAGGTTTAGGGCTGCTAATGGTAGTAAAGTTTCCATGAAAGGGGTTGCCGACATTGGTTTGAGTTTTTCAATGAAGTCTTCAGATCACAAGATGGTTTGGAAGAACGCAACTATGCAGGTTATGGTTGGTGGCACACACCACAACATTCTCTCAACAACAGCTTTGTGCCGTTCTGGATGGACCTTCACGCAGTGGAGTGATGGTGCGGAACTTAGACATGATGCTTCAGGCAATGTTATGGGTGAAGTCGTGATGCATACTGGATGTCCTTGGGTTCGAATGTATCCTGTGTCGTCCGTTGCATCAGTTGGCTTGCCGAAGAAAGATGACTTGCTTGTTGGTGCACCTGTTGTTGATCGAGAAGTTGGTTTGTCGCCATTGTCACCGGCGGTGGAAGCCGCTCTTGACATGCATAGGA
>JAOXSG010000156.1 GCA_025800105.1 Cohaesibacter sp.
GTCAGCTTTGGGGGGTGGGCTACCACAACCCAATTGGCAGGCGCTATTATCGCCCATGGCAATCTTGTTGTTGATGGCAATTCCAAGAATGTTCAGCATCTGAACGGGGGCATCATTGCCGAGCTCTCAGTCAAGGAAGGAGAATTCGTCCGAGCTGGCGAGATTGTGATACGTCTGTCCGATACAGACACAAAAGCGGATTTGGCAACAATCGCCAATTCTCTTGTTCATCTGTAAGCGTCCGGTTGGCTCGGCTTTGGGATTTTCTTCGAAGCAGTGAAGTTACGGAATTAGATAGGTTTTAATTCCGTAACGAGGGCTTTGATGGGTCGGATGGAGATTTTTACGGGTCAGGAGCGTCGGCGTTTCTGGTCCGATGAACAGAAGTTGTCGATTTTGGCAGAGGCATTTGACGGTACGCGGAGCGTTGCTGATGTGGCTCGACAACATGAGCTGATCCCGCAGCAGATTTACACTTGGCGGCGCCAGTTCAGAGCCAAGGGTCTTGTTGCAGTCTCCGATGAGGCGGCCAGCTTTTTTCCGGTGACGATTGTCCCAGAGGTAGAAGCGGATGTTGAGGAACCCAGCCGGAAGGCGCGTTCTCGACCATCCCGTATTGAGATCCGTTGCAAGGGTGGCCGTATTCTGAAGATCACTGCGGATATGGACAGTGATCTCTTGCAGGTGCTGATCCGCACGGTGGAAGAAGCATGATCGGGCCGGGTTCGAATGTGCGTGTCTATCTTGCCTGTGGCGTGACGGACATGCGCAAGGGAATTGACGGGTTGAGCGCCTTGGTCCAGACCACATTGCGGCAACAGCCGACATCCGGCTCAGTCTTTGTGTTCCGAGGCCGTCGTGGTGATCGGATCAAACTGCTGATGTGGGATGGACAAGGTTTTTGCCTCTATTACAAGGTTCTTGAGCGAGGTCGTTTCCCCTGGCCATCTGTTACTGATGGCACAGCCCGCTTGACTTCAGCACAGTTGGCCATGCTCTGGGAGGGCATAGACTGGCGTCGCCCATCCTGGACATCTCCGCCGCGCAGAAGTGCTTGAACAACCAGCGAATATTCCGGGATTGATATTGGAAATCTTTGGATTTGTTGATCAAATCAGATAGAATGGAGGCATGAGTTCAACATCTTCTCTCTTGCCTGATGACATTGACGTCTTACGCGCCATCATAGAAGCGCAGGCAGAAGAGTTGCGCTCTCAAGGCAGCCTGATCGAGAAGCTCTCTGCAGAACTTGCGGTCCTCCGACGGTCCCGTTTTGGCAAGTCCTCCGAGAAGATCAAACGCACCATCGAGCAGCTCGAATTAGCCCTAGAAGATATTGAGGCTGCGGATGCAGAAGATGAGCCACCATCAACCTCGACAAAGAATAAGACCGGAAGAAAGAAACCATCTCGCAAACCTCCACCGGCTCATTTGCCGCGTCAGACAATCACCCATGAGGCATCCTGCCAATGTCCTGTCTGTGGTGGATCCGACTTCATCCGCAATGGCGAGACTGTGACCGAGATACTGGATTATGTGCCAGCCTCCTTCAAGGTGGTGCGTCATGTCCAGCCCCGCTTTATCTGCAAAGGATGCGATACAAACATCAAGGGTGAGATGCCGTCCTTGCCCATTGAACGGGGCAAGCCAGGTCCAGGCCTTGTTGCCCATGTTCTGGTAGCCAAATATTGTGATCATCTACCGCTCTATCGGCAATCAAAGATCTATGCACGCGAACAGGTGGAGTTGTCTCGCTCCACCATGGCCGACTGGGTCGGCAAGACAAATGCCTTGCTGGCACCATTGATTGCCAAATTACGGGATCACATTCTTGCGGCTAACCGTGTTCATGGTGATGACACGCCGGTCCCCGTCCTCGAGCCGGGTAAGGGAACAACAAAAACCGGTAGGCTCTGGGCGTATGTTCGAGATGGCCGACCTTATGGCAACACCGCACCGCCTGCAGTTTGTTACTTCTATAGCCCGGATCGAAAGGGCGAGCATCCGCAAGGCCATCTCAAGGACTTCAAAGGCGTCTTGCATGCAGACGGTTATACCGGTTTTGATAAATTGTTCGAGACACAGGAACCCGGTGGAGCAACCGTCACGGAAGCGGCCTGTATGGCCCATGTGAGGCGAAAGTTCTTCGATCTGACGACGAAAAAGGGCTCTCATCCAATCGCCGAGGAAGCTCTCATGCGGATCGGTGAACTTTATGACATCGAGAGAGAAATACGAGGGTCCCCACCGGATACCCGCCGCGCCGCTCGACAGGAAAAATCCAAACCGCTCTTCGAGGAGCTGCATCAGTGGCTTCAAGCTCAACTCAGCCAATTGCCAGGCAAATCCAATACTGCTGGGGCAATTCGATATGCCCTAAATCGGTGGAAAGCCCTCAAGAATTTTCTGGATGACGGCACGATCGAGATCGACAACAATGCGGCCGAGAGGGCCATTCGTCCCATCACTTTGGGCCGTAAAAACTGGCTCTTCGCAGGATCGGACAAGGGTGGTGAACGGGCCGCCAGCATCCTCTCTCTCATCGAGACAGCAAAGATCAACGGCCTTGATCCCGAAGCCTATTTGCGTGATGTCCTGACCCGTGTCGCAGATCACCCGATCAACAAAATCGATGAATTACTGCCTTGGAATGTCGCTGAAATCGCCCAGAAATAGCCGCAACCCAAAATAACCGGACGCTTACCTTGATCTTTTTACCCGCATCATAGCCCCGAATGCCGCCGCTTTCTGTCATTTTGACGCTTTGGCTATCAATGACACCAGCCGTCGGACTGGCCTCTCGCCCTTCCAGTTCTCGGCACCCCATAACCAGGAGATGATTGATCCGGGTCCAAAAGCCAGTATTGCGCCATGCATAAAAATATCCGCGAACCGTTGAGAGCGCAGGAAAACCCTTGGGCAACATCCGCCATTGGCAACCGCTGCCCCCAACATACAGGATCGCATCTATCCTATCGCGCATATGTGTGGTGCGTGGTCGTCCGCCTGACCGAGCTGGCGGCAAGAAGGGTGCGATTATTTCCCATTCTTTGTCGGTAAATCTGTTGGATAGCGAAGCCTGGCGCGGTTCTATTGAACCCGAGCGATATCATCCCAAGGCATGTGATCCTCCATCTTTCAGACAAAGACGATTGAATCACAACTTGTTGATATCGCTCAACGACTTTTAAATCGGGCTCTTAGATCGGCCGGTGTCAGAGATGATGCCATCGTGCGCTCTCGTGGTCGACAATTATGCGGTAGTTTCTACGAAACCCACGAACGATTTGATCTGGAGACAGCAATGTCACTTAGTGAAGAGTGGTTTTCACAATATCATCTGGAGGCAGATGTTTTCAGCATGCTCGTTGAGTGGAATCGTGCAAGTTTGGCAAATGAAGATCCGGTCATTGGAACATATGGTAAAATCGCTGAAGTCAAAGGCACTTATGATCTACTCGATGCTTTGGATTATTTGGCACAAAGAGGAGAAAGATTTGCTTATCGTGGGATTTGGAGCGCAACACCAGATCGGTTTAAGTATACGCTTAACCACCTATTTCAAAAAAACGCCCTGAAGGGTCGTGTTACAATTCTTTCTCCCCTTGCCCCCTGGCAGATTCCGTCCTTTATACGCTCTTGTGCCATTGTTGCATTTTTGGAGAACCGATTTCCTATCGAATTCCATGGGCCGCAAGTTCCTCGTGAAGTTTTGGCTTGCAAGC
>JAOXSG010000160.1 GCA_025800105.1 Cohaesibacter sp.
TGGTTAAGGCTTTTGTTCTCAGCCAATCACGTTGCTGCTGATGGCCTACGGCAAATCCAAAATGGCGACTAAGACAAAACTTTTACTTGGACTGAAGATATAAATTTGTTGTTACATGTAGTTTTGGACTACATTAAAGAAAGCAGGCGAAGGCGTTGATTGGCCGTGGATCAGAGTGAAAAGCAAGTACGAAGACCTTACGAAAAAGTTTTCTGAAAAGTACAACGAAAAGGACAAATTTCCCCGAGGTTCCGACGCACGAAGCTTCAGCGAAGAGCGCATCCAAAACAAATTAAGCTTAAAAAGGATCAAGTGAATAGCAAAGTAGCAGAAAGAAGGCAACTGCTGCAAAAAATAACGTAAAGGAAAACGAGCCAGTAAATTAACAAAGAAACTGTCGACTGACAATCAGCTATTGGCTATTTGCAAGCTCGAGAGAAGCAAACCGTGCAAAAACTTGCACGGTTCGGGTGCTTACACGAGTCCGTACGAAATTGGAACCGTGCCGGGCAAAAAGTTGACCTGCTTTTTCCAGGTCCCAAACT
>JAOXSG010000172.1 GCA_025800105.1 Cohaesibacter sp.
CCACAAAGCCCGCAAAAAATCCCAAGCAAGTGGCTGCTGGCAAATTGGTTGCTGAAAGAACGCGAAAGGCCTGTGAAGCACAGAAAAAAGCCACAGCTGATGCCGCTGCCATAATCGCAAAAAATAAGGACCCTGTACCCCCTGCATTGACTACCGAAGACGAAAGCCCAAGAAGCATCCTCAGCACCACCCAATGGCTTGCTCTGGGCAGTTTTTTCTTTTCATTGATCGGGCTTTATTACAAACGTGAAGAGCTGAAGGCCACATTCAGCAAGAAAACTGCACTGCCACAGCCGCCACAACCCGCACCCGCGCCTAGCAACAATTTGCCGCCGCCCCCACAGCCAAAAGGCATCCGTCACATGGATTAAACATTCGCCTTAGCCAACATATGAATTTACATTATGAAAGTTGACATGCTCCAGTGTTTTATCTCCTCCGCGGCCATTGTTGGAATCAGGCTTATATGGATCAACTTTAACGAAAAGGTTTTCCGAACAGTCCGTGATCTTATGAAAGCCCCCTTCACAAACCTCGACTCAGATGAGGAAAAGTCCGATGAATTTTGTTTTGAACTTTTGCATACATTGCTATACCACTATGTCTGACAACAAGCTTGTTAATATGATTGTTGTAGCTGCAACTCTGACTGGCTTCGCCACCGGCATCGGCTGGATCACAAAAAAGGTGGTGAAAGAGAATTTTAACTCCGACCCCAGCAGCAGTGCAATGAACTATGCAAAATTCACCGCCGTCATGGCGGGAAGCATTGCGCTTAAACAGTACCTCAAGGACCAAAAAATCCTCCCCACCAACGTTTAAAATTAATTGAAAATTTGCTCTTATTTATAAATTGCAAATTGTTATTGTTGCTCAGCATGGCCAGCATCGCAATTATGGCAGGCGGGGCGTTACTCAATGCTGCCACCTTCATAGGCGGCAATTATCTCGTGCGCTTCCTTTCTGGAAACGATTCCAGTGCAGCAGTTGAGGAAAAAGTGCGCCATGATAAAGCTCTCGAAGCGTACCAAGAGGCATACGCCAAGTATCAAAAAGATAGAAGAAGTTGCTTGACTGGATTGCAGCCAACGAGCGGGTAAAAGAACAGGCAAAGCAGAACTTCACTGACACCGACTACACCTTCAAGCTTTATAACCAGGTGCACCCTGACAAAAGAATATTGCCTCAGCGCGAGCCAAAGTTTTCTGATTTCTATCAGCCAAGCGAGCAGCAAAAACAAGG
>JAOXSG010000236.1 GCA_025800105.1 Cohaesibacter sp.
GACATCACCCACAATAATGTCAAAACAGGCCTCATCATCATCACATAGACCATTCCACCACAATAACACCTTTAATGCAAATGCAACATCAACCCCATCATCAATTACATCATCAAGCAAATCATCAATGTCACTGCCCAAGATACAAACTCAAACTTTATCATCACACCATGACACAAAGTCTTGTAGTCTCAAAAATAGAGATCCTATCCATAACCGTGATGTTCCACAACATCAGCCAGGCATCCAGCTTCGCCAACAATCAGCCAAAAGTGCCAAAACACAGGGTAAATTGGCTATTACAGCTGATAAGTTAAAAAGCTCCATGCCCCAGCAAACTCGTTCAGGTCGGCGAGTAACCAAGCCGAAGCGCTATGAAGACTAGATTTCTTTGTGACTCGATGTCACTTTAAATTACTATTTGTACAGTGTAAATAAGTTCTTTGCTGTGTGTTTTGTAGTGATTTGGGACCAATTCCAAGGGCTTGATACACGCCGATATGAATATCGATCTAGATATCAAAGCAAGGGAACAGTTTTTATCA
>JAOXSG010000909.1 GCA_025800105.1 Cohaesibacter sp.
GCTGAAAATTTGTGATTGAGCTTGAATTTTCAAATTCGATTTCACAGTTGAAACCGATCCGATCAAAGACTTCCCACCACCCCCTTTCACACAGACTTCTGGGACTCGAGCGAGATGCGGGAGTCCAGGCAAACAGATTCAATAGACCTGATTTTCCACGATTTTCTTGATGGGTTTTAGTTTTCATGTTTATCTCAAAAGTTTCTTCGCCATTAGATTGAGACTATCTAAGACTAGTTGATGAACCTTCCCTGAGCATCCGATATTGATTAGAATCAATGGAAATCGATGAATTTTGAATTGATTTGGAAATATTGATTAGGATCAATCGAAATTGATTCAATCTGCTATTGATTCTGGATTTGATTTTATTGATTTTTTTTTGTGATTTTTTTTGATTTGGTGATTGATTCTGCTTTTGATTTTATGGTTGATTTTTTCATGGCTGGTCACTTGTTGTTACCATTGTATTTTTTGGTTCAAAAGGCTACAAAGTTTTGCAACCTGAGAGGGTTTAACTCTATTCAGGTCTTGGGAAAGAATATCCCAAAGGCTTGGGAAAGGTTCCTGTGTTGGGAATCTTGGAAAAGAACAGCTTTTGGCTTTGGGAAAGGCCATGAGCTGTGGAAGAGGTGGTGCTAGGCATTTTGCCAAACCTCTTGTGGATGCTGATGTATTATTCAGCATCCTTTCAGCCAATGAGGAACTTGTGGCAGACTTAGGCTCTTACGAACATTTGAGTAAGACCTATGCACCTGATCCCAAAGGTCTATTGCACTGCTTAGACCTTTGGAAAGCCTTGGTAAAGGCTGAGCCAACAGGCTCTTGCCACATGAGACCAATGAGACAAGCCTTGCTGTCTCTTTTGGTCAAGAAACCACACTTGAACACCACACCCCACAGCGGTGAAGTGTGGGCCAACCTGAGGGTTGAAAGAATCACATGCATTTTGATGCATGTGAGGAAAGTGAAAAGAGATGGCCTTGAAGCCCTGCTTGCAGCCAAGCTGTCAAGGGATGAGATGGCACTGGTTGAAAATGGCTTGCAGCTGCTGTCTTTGCCTCCTTTGGAAAAGGGTGGCACAAGTGATGCTTTGGGAAAAGCTGATGCTTTGGGAAAAGCTTCTGCTTTGGAAAAAGCAGAAAGTTCTAATGCTTTGGGGGAAGATCTGGCAATTGTGCCTTTTGTTTCTGAAAAGAAACAGAAAAGGAAGCTGCAGGAAAATAGCAGTGACCCTAGTTTGGATGGTTTAGGTTTCCCCAAAATGTTTGCCAGCCCAGAACAGCTTGGGAAAGCTGCCAGCCAGGCTGCCAGCCCAGCAGATCCACAGAGAAAGAAAAGAAGAACTGGGCAGAGGGTCTTGGAAAATTCCCAGAATCTGCACAGCAGCCTGGGCTATGGTGGCAAAACAGTGCCTACAAAGAAAAGGCCTGCTGCTTCTTTGGAAAAGGTTGCAAAGGCAGACAAGAATTTAAAAGAAAGCAAATGCAAAAAGAAAGATTTCGGAAAAGATTCTTCAAAGAAAAAAGGCAAGAATGGTTCAAGCTTTACACCACTTGGCCAAAATGCCCAGAAAGGGGCTACATTACTGGTATTCAAAAGGAAGGTGGCAAGAAAATTTTGATAGTAGAAGTAACAAAAAAAATGTCACTGTATTACCAAGAT
>JAOXSG010000284.1 GCA_025800105.1 Cohaesibacter sp.
CAGCAACATTGGATGGCGGCAGGGTCTCTGCGATTTTGGATGACGCCCCCATTATTGAATCACTGGGGCGCACATTCCCGGTTGAGGCGCTGTATCGCCCCCGAAAACCGCGAGACAGGCTGGAAGAAGCAATATGCACCACGGTGCAAGAGGCTTTGAGGGATCAGACCGGCTCCATTTTGGTTTTTCTGCCCGGACAGGCAGAGATTATGCGCGTCGCCGATCGTCTGAAAGGCAAAGTGCCAAAAAACTGCCTGATTGCGCCACTCTTTGGTGCGATGGATGGCCGTGATCAGGACCGCGCAATCCAGCCAGCCCCAAAAGAGCAGCGCAAGATTGTGCTGGCCACATCCATTGCAGAGACGTCTCTGACCATTGAAGGGGTGCGGATCATCATTGACAGTGGTCTGGTGCGTCGCCCCCATTTTGAGCCGGGCCTTGGCCTGTCACGGCTGGAAACCGTGCGCGTCTCCCGCGCCAGTGCCGAGCAACGTCAGGGCCGGGCCGGGCGCACCGAGCCGGGTCTGTGTTATCGGCTGTGGGACAAAGGGCAAATGGCGGCTTTGCCAGCATTCGAGCCACCGGAAATCCTGCAAACGGATCTCTCGCGCCTTGTTCTCGATCTGGCTTTATGGGGAGAGCGGGATCCAGAAAAGTTGCAATGGTTGGACAGGCCCCCCAAAGCAGGCTGGCAAGAAGCGGTCAAATTGCTCAAATCCCTTGAAGCTCTCGATCAGGATGGGGGCTTAACAGCGCATGGCAAACAAATGGCAGGCCTGCCCGTGCCGCCGCGTTTGGCCCATATGATCGTAAAGGCAGCAGAGCTGGGGCAGGAACCGCTGGCCTGTCTGATTGCGGCTTTGCTCAGTGAAGGCGGACGCCTGCGTCACAATGATTTGAGGCGCCTGTTGCAGGATCTTAAAGCCAATCGCCTGAACAATGCCAAACAGATCAAGGCCCTTGCCAAACGCTGGCAGACAAGCAAAACAGACGATGCCATCCGCATCGAAGAGGCCGGGCGCATACTCTCTCTTGCCTATCCCGACCGCATCGCCATGCGGCGCGGGGCCAAAGGCGGCTATTTGTTGGCATCAGGGCGGGGCGGTCTGCTGGAAGAGGATGACTCGCTCAATGCCAGCCAATTTCTCGTGGTGGCAGATTTGCAAGGCGCAGCCAGCAAAGCCTGCATCACTCTGGCAGCAAGCATCACCCGCACTGAGATTGACGCAGAGCTTGATCATTTGTTTGAAGAGCGTGAAAAGGTCGAATTTGACAAACAATCCGGCAGCATTCGTGCGCGTCAGCAAGTCTGCCTTGGCAATGTCGTGCTGGAAGAGCGAAAGTTGAACCATCCCTCACCAGAGGCAATACAAGCAGCGCTGATAGAGGCAATCCGCAAAAAAGGCCTCAAAGCCCTTCCTTTCACCAAAGATCTGGAGCGTTGGCGCGGGCGCATACAATTCATTGCAGAGCGCGAGCAAGGCTGGCCGGATTTCTCCGATAACGCCCTGCTCGATCATCTGGAGCATTGGCTCGGCCCCTTCCTTGCCGGCAAAATGGCGCTTGATGAGCTTTCATCCCAGGATCTGGGCAATGCCTTGCAGGCGCAAATCCCCTATGAGCGTCTTGCCGCTCTGGATGATCTTTTGCCAAGCCATATCATTGTGCCAACCGGCTCTAAAATTCCCATTGAGTATGGCGTGGAAAATGGCCCGGTCCTTGCGGTGCGGGTGCAGGAATTGTTTGGTCTGGATGAACATCCCACCATCATGGGCGGACAAATTCCCTTGCTTTTGCATTTGCTCTCACCGGCCCATCGCCCAATTCAATTGACCCGGGATTTGCCAACATTTTGGCGGGGATCATGGAAAGAGGTCAAAGCAGATATGAAAGGCCAATATCCCAAACATGTCTGGCCCGATGACCCGCTGGCAACGAAGGCAACCCGCCGCACCAAGGCCAGATCATAGAGCCGTGGGGCAGATTGGATTTGGTTATCAACTGAAAAAAAGTCGCAGGGGCTTTTGAGCGCTGTGAAAGCGATAAAAAGCAAAAGGCCGGATTCATGCGGTTTTTTAAAGAAGGTGCTGAAGATATGGCATCGATATGTGCGAGAAAAATCATCAAAATGCGGAAGATTACGGATAGGGCAGGCTGTTTGCCCCCATAGCGCTGCAAAAAAGAACAAAAATCGGATCTGTCTGGTGGAAATCAAAGATTCTGGCTGCAAAGCGCGTTAGACCATGCAAGACTAAGGTAGAAGGCTGAGACTTTGTGTTGAACAAATTGATGCGTTCAAGGCAGGGTTTTGGCATCAGAAATGATGACAGTCTGAAATCATAATATGAAAAAAAAGGGGATGCCTATGTTGCGTCAATTTTTCGGTGCTGCTGCACTTGCAACCATGATGGTTGCCGTGCCCTCGCTTGCTGCGGAAATCAAACCTGCTGTGGTCTATGACCTGGGCGGCAAGAATGATCAGTCATTCAACCAGTCTGCTTATTCAGGCGCTGAGAAATACAAACAGGACAATGGCACTGCCTATAAGGATTTTGAGCTGCAAAATGACACCCAGCGCGAACAGGCCATGCGCCGCTTTGCCAAAAAGGGTCACAATCCGATTGTGGTCATCGGCTTCTCTCAGGCTGAAGCGCTGAAAAAAGTCGCACCGGAATTCCCGGATACAAAATTCGCCATCATCGATATGGTTGTCGATCTGCCAAATGTGCGCTCTGTGGTCTTCAAAGAGCATGAAGGCTCTTATCTGGTTGGCCTGTTGGCAGCAAAAGCCGCCAAATCTGAGAAAGTTGGCTTTGTTGGCGGTATGGACATCCCGCTCATCCGTGCCTTTGCCTGTGGCTATAAGCAGGGCGCCAAAGCGGCCAATGCCAATGTTGAGATTTTCGAAAATATGACCGGCACAACCGGCGCGGCATGGAATGACCCTGTAAAAGGTGGCGAGCTGGCAAAATCCCAGATCGATCGTGGCGCAGATGTTGTCTATCACGCAGCGGGCGGCACCGGCGCGGGCGTTTTGCAGGCCGCAGCGGATGCGGGCAAATTGGGTATTGGCGTGGATTCCAACCAAAATGGCATTCATTCCGGCAAAATTCTAACCTCCATGGTCAAGCGCGTGGACGTTGCCGTTTACAAGGCGTTCAAAGATCTGTCCGAAGACAAATGGTCCTCTGGCATCAATGTTCTGGGTCTGGCGGAAGATGGCGTCGCTTGGGCAGATGATGAGCATAACAAAGCTCTGATCTCTGACGACATGCGCACCGCCGTTGAGCAGGCAACAAAAGACATCATTGCCGGCAAAATCATGGTCCACGATTATCGTGCCGATAATACGTGCCCATACTAAGACATCAAAAAGCGCCCCAAAAATATTTTGGGGCGCTTTGTTTTTTAAAAGGCCGGTCTGATCGATAAAAGATGAGCCGCCATCAATGCTTTTGGCAAACCGAAGTTTGGGAAAAAAGCCCGGCAGATAAGCCCCGCCCCAGACCGAAACCAAAATTTTAATCCTTTGGCTGCAAGGCCAAACGGAGTGAAAACAGGTTTAAAAGCCCATCACATCCACAAGGCATCTTTGGATCCATCCCAACAGATGCTCATAATCTGCAAGCTCGATCCCCTCAGCAAGGAAAGAGCAGAACAAAACAGATCCATGTGGCATGGGGCGTAAAATAGGGAATAAAGCCTTGGATAGCGAGCATAGCGCTTCGGTCGGCTCCCCCGCGCCGAGATCCGGTAAGGAAGCAAAGAGCGATCATCCAGCCATTCAATTGATCGGTATTGAAAAGCGATTTGGCGATGTCTATGCCAATCGCAACATTGATCTAACCGTTAAAAAAGGTTCGATTCACGGCATCATTGGCGAAAATGGTGCGGGCAAATCGACCCTGATGTCCATTCTCTATGGCTTTTATCATGCCGATGGCGGCCAGATTTACGTCAATGGCAAGCTGGAACAGATCAGCGACAGCCAAAAGGCCATTGCCATTGGCATTGGCATGGTCCACCAGCATTTCATGCTGGTTGATAATTTCACGGTTCTGGAAAATATTGTCCTTGGTGTGGAAGGCGGTCGCACGCTTGCTGGCGGTATGAACCGCGCCCGCAAGGAATTGCAGCGCCTTGCCGATGAATATGCTCTTGATATTGATCCCGATGCTTTGATTGAAGACCTCCCCGTTGGCTTGCAGCAACGGGTTGAGATCCTCAAGGCGCTCTATCGTGGCGCGGATGTGCTCATTTTGGATGAACCAACCGGCGTGCTCACACCCGCAGAAGCCGATCACCTCTTCCGCATTCTCGAACAATTGCGCGATCAGGGAAAAACCATCCTGTTGATCACCCATAAATTGCGCGAAATCATGGCCATCACGGATGAAGTCTCGGTCATGCGCCGTGGCGAAATGGTGGCAAGCGTGCAAACCGCCCAATCCTCGGTGGAAGAATTGGCCGAATTGATGGTGGGCCGCCATGTTTTGCTGCAAGTGGAAAAAGAAGCCGCAACACCGGGCAAGGAAATTCTGAAAGTCGAAAATCTCACCGTCACCGACAAACGCGGTGTGACGCTGGTGGATGACGTGTCTTTCTCTGTTCGCGCTGGCGAGATTGTCGGCATTGCCGGTGTTTCGGGCAATGGCCAGTCTGAATTGATGGAAGCCATTGCTGGCATGATCAAGGCAAGCTCTGGCAAAGTGCTGCTCAATGGCGAGCCAATAGGCGTCACCCAAAAAGCCGATGCACAGCAATTGCGCCATAAGGGCATGGCCCATGTGCCCGAAGATCGGCACCGCACCGGCCTTGTCACCAAGTTCCCGGCCACGGAAAATATGATCCTTGGCTATCAGGATCTGGAAAAATATGGCTCTGGCCTGTTTCTGGATTTGGGCGCAATCCTCAATGAAACCCAAAGCTATATGGATGATTTTGATGTCCGCCCGCCGGACCCCAATTTGAAAGTTGCCAATTTCTCTGGCGGCAATCAGCAAAAGCTGGTGCTGGCACGGGAAATGGAGCGCGATCCTGATATTTTGCTGGTTGGTCAACCCACACGCGGCGTCGATATCGGGGCGATTGAATTTATCCATAAGCGCTTGATTCAATTGCGCGATGCAGGAAAAGCCATTCTTCTGGTCTCGGTCGAACTTGACGAAATCCGCTCCTTGTCAGACCGCATATTGGTCATGTTTGCCGGTAAAGTCGTGGGCGAGCGTGACAGCGCCGCCAGCGAGGGCGAACTGGGCTTGATGATGGCAGGCATCAATCAACAAGAAGAACAAAAACAAGGAGAGCCATCATGAGTGCTCCTTTGGCAAAACTCCCCAAATGGGTCGATTATGGCCTCATTCCGTTGCTAAACTTAACGGCCGCTTTGCTGGTTTCCGGCCTTGTGGTGCTGTTGATTGGTGAGAACCCATTAGAGGCCGTCTATTGGCTGGTGCAAGGCTCCCTTGGTTATGGCGAGGGCATCGGCTTCACGCTCTATTACACCACCAATTTCATTTTCACAGGGCTTGCTGTGGCGGTCGCGGCCCATGCCGGTCTGTTTAACATTGGTGGGGAAGGGCAGGCCTATTTTGCAGGCCTTGGCGTTGCCATGGCCTGTTTGGCCCTCGACCATTATGTACCATGGTGGCTGACATTTCCCTTTGCCTTGCTCGGCGGCGCGCTCTTTGGGGCTGCGTGGGCAACCATTCCCGCCTATTTGCAGGCAAAGCGCGGCAGCCATATCGTCATCACCACCATTATGTTCAATTTCATCGCTTCCGCGGTGATGGCCTATCTTCTGGTCAATATCCTAAAGCAGCCCGGCTCTATGCAACCGGAAAGCCGCACATTTCTGGAAGGCGGGCGTCTGCCTTTCATCCATGAAGTGCTGGAATGGGTGGGCATTAAAATTGAGCATAGCCCCTTGAACCTGTCTTTCCTTGTGGCGCTGGCCGCCTGTGTTCTTGTTTGGGCCTTGATCTGGCGCACGCGCCTTGGCTATGCCATCCGCACCATGGGCACCAATCCAAATGCCGCTGTTTATGCCGGGATGAATGTCTCCAGATTGACCGTCATCACCATGATGATTTCCGGGGCCTTGGCTGGCATGTTGGCCCTTAATGAAGTGATGGGTACGCAACATCGCCTCTTGCTCGATTTCACCGCCGGATATGGATTTGTCGGCATTGCGGTTGCCCTGATGGGGCGCTCTCACCCTGTGGGGATCATCATGGCATCGCTGCTCTTTGGCATGCTCTATCAGGGCGGGGCAGAGCTGGCATTCGAAATGCCAAAAATTACCCGCGATATGATCATTTCCATTCAGGGTCTGGTGATCCTGTTTGCAGGGGCCATGGAGCATATGTTCCGTCCGGCCTTGATCAGACTGTTTGTGCGTATGCCAGCCACTGCTGGCGCGGTTTAAGGGAGAGGGAGAGAGAAAATGGAATTTCTGGAAACTTTCACCCTGATCCTTGATTCAGCCGTGCGCCTGTCTGTGCCACTATTGCTGGCCTGTCTGGCCGGGCTTTATTCCGAGCGCTCCGGCGTCTTTGATATTGGTCTGGAAGGCAAAATGCTGGGTGCAGCTTTTGCCGCAGGGGCCGTGGCCTATATCACCAGTTCCGCTTGGCTTGGCTTATTTGCTGCAATTGCGGTCTCTGTTGCGTTGGCGCTGGTCCATGGCTATGCCTCTATCACCCAGCGCGGCAATCAGATTGTCTCTGGCGTTGCCATCAATTTTGTTGCAGCAGGCCTGACCGCCCTCTTGGGGCAGGCATGGTTCAGCATGGGTGGGAAAACGCCGCAATTGCCCAATTCGGCCCGTTTTAATCCAATCGAGCTGCCATTTGCCGAGAGCCTGCGCGATGTGCCCATAATTGGTCAGCTTTATTCGGAATTGCTGTCCGGCCATAGCCTTTTGGTTTATGCCGCTGTCGCTGCGGTTGCGCTGACATGGTGGATCCTTTATCGCACCCGCTTTGGCTTGCGTCTGCGCGCTGTGGGCGAAAATCCGGGGGCAGTGGACACCGCCGGAATTTCGGTGATTGCCCTGCGCTATCAGGCTGTCATCATTACCGGCATCCTGTGCGGCATCGCTGGCTCTTATCTCTCGATTGCCCAATCAGCAGGCTTTTCAAAAGATATGACAGCAGGCAAGGGCTTCATTGCTCTGGCCGCGCTCATCTTTGCCAAATGGAAACCGATCAATGCCCTTGGGGCCTGTTTCCTGTTTGGCTTTTTGGATGCCGTAGCCATCCGCGCGCAAGGCACCGTCTTGCCGGTGATTGGCGAAGTGCCTGTGCAATTCATGCAAGCTCTGCCCTATATTTTGACAGTGGTTCTGCTGGCTGGCTTTATCGGCAAGGCCATTCCGCCAAAAGCGGGCGGCGTGGCTTACACCAAAGAGCGATAAAAGAGGCGGACATGACAGACACTGCAATTGAGCTAACCCCTCAAAGCCTTGAGCTATTTGAAAAAGCCAAAGAGGCCCGTGACAAGGCCTATGCCAATGAATCCGAATTTCAGGTTGGCGTGGCCCTGCTGACAGTTTCCAACAAGATCTATGTTGGTGCCAATATCGAAAACACCTCCTACCCGGAAGGATGGTGTGCGGAAACAACCGCCATTTCGCATATGATCATGGCCGCCCAAACGCCGGAAGATCGACAAATTGCGCAAGTGGTGGTGATTGCCGAACTGGACCCGCCCATCACCCCATGCGGCGGCTGTCGCCAGCGCATCAAGGAATTTGGCACGCCAGACACCATCATTCATGCCGCAAATCTCAGCGGCATTCAGTCCTCTTTCACGCTGGGTCACCTGTTGCCCGCCGCTTTCAGATTATAAGGAAATGCCAAAATGACAACACAAGGTTTGGCCCATGATGCGGCCCATCGCATTCAGGAAAAAGCCCCCGGCACCTGTCAGATTGGCATGGTCCTTGGTTCCGGTCTCGGCTCCTTGGCCGATGAAGTGCAAAATGCTGTGCGCTTTGCCTATACGGACTTGCCCGGTTTCCCGGTCTCCTCTGTATCCTCTCATGCGTCCGAGCTGATCATCGGCACATTGATGGGCGTCAAAGTTGCCATTTTGGCAGGACGCGCCCATTTTTATGAAACAGGCGATGCCCGCGTCATGGAAGTGCCATTGGCAACGTTAAAAGCCTTGGGCTGCGAAGAAATTTTGCTCACCAATGCCGCAGGTTCCTTGCGTGAGGAGATTGCTCCGGGGGAATTGATGTTGATCGATGACCATATCAACTGGTCTGGTCGCAATCCCCTGATTGGCGTGGAAAGTGATGATCGCTTTGTCGGCCTGACAGAAGCCTATGATGCCACCATCCGCGCAGATTTGATCAAGGCAGCCGCTATCGCCGGGATTGAGTTGAAAAGTGGCGTCTATAGCTGGTTCTCAGGTCCCAGCTTTGAAACCCCGGCAGAAATTCGCGCCATCCGCATGTTGGGAGCTGATGCCGTTGGCATGTCAACAGTGCCCGAAGTCATTATGGCGCGCTGGATGGGGTTGAAAGTTGGCGCGGTCTCGACCATCACCAATTATGGCGCAGGCATGAGCGGTACAGAACTCTCTCATGACGAGACCAAGGAAATTGGCCCGATTGGCGCCGTGAAATTGATCAAGGTGATCCGGGCCTATCTGGACAACAAGGCCAAGGCATAAAGGAGAAAGACGATGAGCATGAAGGATCAAGAGCTTGCCCAAAAGGCTATCTCCCTTTTGGATTTGACCAATTTGAACGATGCGTGCAGCGAAGCAGAGATTGAAGCGCTCTGCGCCAAGGCACAAACCCCGTATGGCAATACGGCGGCAATCTGCATCTGGCCCCGTTTCGTCAAACAGGCAAAGCCTTTGCTGGCAGGCACACAAATCAAAATCGCCACGGTGGTCAATTTCCCCGCTGGCGGCGAAGATGTGGCCGCCGTGGTCAAAGAAACAGAGCAAGCCTTGGCCGATGGCGCCGATGAAATTGATCTGGTTGTGCCTTATCAATGCTGGCTGGATGGCCGCCGCGGCTATGCAGAAACCATGGTGGTGCGTGTGCGTGAGGCCATTGCGGCCCCGGCCAAATTGAAAGTCATTCTGGAAACAGGCGAGCTGAAAGATGAGGCCATCATCCGGGAAATCTCGGATATGGCAATCGAAGCCGGAGCTGACTTCATCAAAACCTCAACCGGCAAAGTCAAGATCAATGCAACACCGCAAGTCGCCGAAGTGATGCTGGAAGCCATTGCCCAAAGCGATAAAAAGGTCGGCTTCAAACCAGCCGGTGGCGTGCGATCTCTGGAAGATGCGGGAACCTATCTGGCTTTGGCGCAAAAATATCTTGGCGCAGATTGGGCCCAGCCCGATACCTTCCGCTTTGGCGCGTCTGGCGTTCTGGATGCCTTGCTGGCTGTCATGCAAGGCACCAAGGCAGAAGCCGGGGAGGGCTATTGATGCTTGCGCAGGAAATTATTCGCAAAAAACGCGATGGCGGGCGTCTTGGCAAAGATGAAATCCAGTTTTTTGTCGATGGCATCACCTCTGGCGCGGTGTCAGAAGGGCAAATTTCTGCTCTGGCCATGGCGGTCTATTTTCAGGGCATGGAATTGGACGAGCGCGTCGCCCTGACCCTTGCCATGCGCGATTCCGGTGCTGTGCTGGACTGGTCCGAACTCAACGGCCCGGTGGTCGACAAACATTCCACCGGCGGGGTTGGCGACAATGTCTCGCTGATGTTGGCCCCGGCCTTGGCCGCATGTGGGGCCTATGTGCCCATGATTTCCGGTCGCGGCCTTGGCCATACTGGTGGCACATTGGACAAATTCGATTCCATTCCCGGCTATGTCACCCAGCCAGACAATGCCCTCTTTCGCAAAGTCACCAAAGAGGTTGGCTGTGCAATCATTGGCCAGACGGCCAATTTGGCCCCGGCGGACAAGCGCTTTTATGGCATTCGCGATGTCACAGCCACGGTCGAGAGCATTCATCTGATCACCGCTTCTATCCTGTCCAAAAAATTGGCGGCAGGACTGGATGGTCTGGTGCTGGATGTCAAATCCGGCTCTGGTGCTTTCATGCCCAGCCATGAGGAAAGCCAGAAACTGGCAAAAAGTCTGGTCACCGTTGCCAATGGCGCAGGGGTGGAAACCTCGGCTCTGTTGACGGATATGAATGAGCCACTGGCAACAGCCGCTGGCAATGCCATCGAAATGAAAAATGCCGTCGACTTCCTCACCGGTGCTCATATTGACCCGCGCAATTGGCAGATCACGGTCGCTCTTGGCGCAGAAATGCTGCGCATTGCCAAATTGGTGAAGACATTTGAAGAGGGTGAGCAAAAAATGCAAGAGGCCTATCGCTCTGGCGCGGCCACAGAAAAATTCTCTGCTATGGTCACAGCCTTGGGCGGCCCTGCCGATTTCGTCGAGAATATGGACAAGCATCTGAGCCTTGCGCCAAAAGTGGTGGACATTGCGGCACCAAAATCAGGCTTTGTCGAAGCCATTGATACCCGTCAGGTGGGCATTTCGGTTGTGGAGCTTGGTGGCGGTCGCCGCAAGTCAAGCGATGCCATTGATCACAGCGTTGGGCTGGACAAACTGGCAGGCATTGGCCAACACCTTGAAAAAGGCCAGCCTCTTGCAAGGGTTTATGCGCATAATGATGATCAGGTGGCCCGCGCCAGTGCATTGGTGCAACAAGCCTATCAAATTGGCGAGCAACAGATTGCCAGCCATGCAGTTTATGAAACAATCACAGGGTAAAAGCCTTCAAAGCTAAGGAGGTGCCAGTATGGCACGGGCATTTCTTCTGGTTCTCGACAGTTTCGGCATAGGCGGCGCAAAAGACGCCGCCCAATATGGCGATCCTGCCCATCCTGATGAGGGATCCAACACATTGGGCCATATCGCCGCTGCTTGCGCCAAAGGCGAAGCCGATCAGGCTGGGCTGAGATCAGGGCCATTGCATGTCCCCAATATGGACCGCTATGGCCTTGGCCTGATTGCACAAAAAGCTTGCGATGAGCGCCCGAATAATCTCAATCATGGCAATGAGATAGAGGGACTGTGCGCCAATGCCTCTGAAATCTCCAAAGGCAAGGACACCCCGTCCGGCCATTGGGAAATTGCAGGGGTGCCAGTGCCTTTTGATTGGGGCTATTTCCCCGATACAGAACCGACATTTCCTGAAGAAATGACAAAAGCCTTTTTGCAAAAAACCGGTCTTCCCGGCCTTTTGGGCAACAAACATGCCTCTGGCACTGTGGTGATTAATGAGCTGGGCGAGGAGCATATCAAAACGGGCATGCCGATCTGTTATACATCGGCAGATTCTGTCTATCAGATTGCCGCCCACGAAGAGCATTTCGGGCTGGATCGCCTCTATGACATTTGCGAAATCGCCTATGAGCTGGTCAAGCCGTATAACATTGGCCGTGTCATTGCCCGCCCTTTCATTGGGCAAACACCCGATGATTTTGAGCGCACAGGCAATCGTCGCGATTTCTCGGTTCTGCCACCTGAGCCAACATTGCTGGATCGGGCAAAAGCGGCAGGCCGCGAGGTGATTTCGGTTGGCAAAATTTCCGATATTTTTGCCCATCAGGGCGTGACACAAAAAATCAAGGCAACCGGCAATCCCAATATTTTTGATGCCACCCTGAACGCCATAAAAGGCGCAAAAGACGGGGATCTGGTTTTTTCCAATCTTGTTGATTTTGATATGCATTACGGCCATCGCCGAGACGTGGCAGGCTATGCCGCAGCTTTGGAATATTTCGACAAACGCATCCCGGAACTGGAAGCCATGCTACAAGAGGGCGATATGGTGATCCTGACCGCCGATCATGGCTGCGATCCCACATGGCCGGGCACAGATCACACCCGCGAGCAGGTGCCGGTGATGATGTTTGGCCCCGGCATCAAGGGCCGCTATGCGGGAAGTCGACCAACATTTGCCGATATCGGAGAGACAATCGCCGAGCATTTGGGCCTTGAGCCGGGGGCGCATGGGGCCTCTTTCCTCAAAAGCTGATGATGACATTTAAAATCCCGGCATATAAGCCGGGATTTTGCGATCACACAAAAACAGGCATCCATGATAAAGGGCAAGCGGATGACAGATGAAATGGATGAAACCCCAATCCAGCCAACCGGGCAAAGCCTGCCAAAGGCAGAATTGCATTGCCATCTGGAAGGCGCTGCCTATCCCGATCTGGTGCGCAGACTCGCCGCTCGTCATGGGGCCAGTCTGGACGATATAATCGATGAAAAAGGCGCTTATATCTGGTCCGATTTTACATCCTTTTTGCAATGCTGGGATAGGGTAGCCGCCGTTATTCGCACGCCAGAAGATTATGCCGATCTGGTGGAAGATTATCTGTTGCGCAATGCCGATCAAGGATGCCTCTATACAGAATTTTTCATCTCCCCCGATCATGTGGCTTTGATGGGCATGAGCTATGAAAATTTGCTGGAGGGCGTGATTGAAGGCTATGAGCGGGCCAAAACAATCAGCCTTGAACGACAGTTTCCCATTGAGGCCCGCTTCATCGTGACATGTGTGCGGCATATGGGGCCGGAAAAAGCATTGGGCGTTGCAAAGACGGTTGCCAAAAATCCGCACCCTTTGGTGACCGGCTTTGGCATGGGCGGGGATGAGCGCATGCACAGCCAAAAAGCCTTTGCCCCTGCTTATCACATTGCCCATGAGGCCGGACTTTTATGCACCACCCATGCCGGGGAATTTGGCGGCCCACAGAGTGTCATCGATGCGCTGGATCACTTGCCGATCAACCGCATTGGCCATGGTGTGCGCTCCAGTGAAGATGCTGATTTGATGAAGCGATTGGCCGATGAAAAGATCACGCTGGAAGTCTGCCCCGGCTCCAATGTCTCACTGGGACTGTATCAGAGCCGCAAAGATCATCCCATTGACAAGCTCATGCAAGCAGGCATCAACACAACGCTGTCATCCGATGATCCGCCTTTCTTTCATACATCTTTAGGGCAAGATTACGATGATCTGGCCAAAGTGAAGGGCTGGGACAGGGAGGTGATGCTTGGCTTCACCTGCCGTTCCCTGCAAGCAGCCTATCTTGATGAGGCAACACGGCAGGATTTGTTAGCCCGCGTAAAATAATGGCGGAAAAAAGCTCTTTTGCTGTCAATCATGCTCTTTGTCATGCTTGCAGCAATGGGCAAGCTTGAGCTAAAGACTAACACCAAGAGACAAGACTTAGAAGAAGGATTTGGGCGCAATGAAACAGGTAACCGTCGTAGACCATCCGCTGGTTCAGCATAAACTCACCATCATGCGGGACAAAGAAACGTCAACGGCCAGTTTCCGCCGCCTTTTGCGAGAAATCTCGCATCTGCTATGCTATGAAGCCACGCGCGAATTGGCGATGACAACCAAGACCATCGAAACCCCTTTGATGGAAATGGAAGCGCCCACCATTGCCGGCAAAAAGCTGGTTTTTGCTTCTATTTTGCGCGCAGGCAATGGCTTGCTTGAAGGCATGCTGGATTTGGTACCTTCCGCCCGTGTGGCCCATGTTGGCCTTTATCGCGATCCGGAAACCTTTGAAGCGGTTGAATATTATTTCAAAGCCCCGGAAGATCTGCAAAATCGTCTTGTCATTGCGGTTGACCCCATGCTGGCAACGGCCAACAGCGCCATTCTCGCGATTGAAAAATTGAAAGAACGCGGAGCCCACAATCTGCGCTTTGTGGCGCTTCTTGCCTCCCCGGAAGGCGTCAAAACCTTCACAGAGGCGCATCCCGACGTGCCCATCATCACCGCAGCCATTGATGAAAAGCTGAATGAGAAAAATTATATTATTCCCGGCCTTGGCGATGCAGGCGATCGCATGTATGGCACAAAATAAATTCCAAAATATGGCTTTCATAAACAAGACCTGAAAGGTTACTTTCAGGTCTTGTTTACGTTGGGCATAAAAAAACGTCTCTTGATCAAAGAAACGCCTCTGCCTTTACGCCTTCTTGGCGCATTCTTTCTATGCTTTCACAAAGGCGAAAGGAAGAGATATGGGACGGTTGATCATTTTGGCAGGGCTGGCAATTGGCCTTTTCTCGCTTATGCCGCCATTGATTTCGAAATTTATGCAAACCAATGGTTATAGCGATAGCCCGTCATCTGCTTATGCGTTGAAGGCGGAGCAGGGCACCAAAAACAACAAACAGGCGGCAAGATCTGGCCATGTCTATTTGAAGGCCAACAGCAAGGGACATTTTTTAACCCGCGCTCGTTTGAACGGAAAATCCATTCGGGTTTTGGTCGATACAGGTGCAACCGCTGTTGTTTTGTCCTACCAGGATGCCCGCAAAATTGGCCTGACCCCACATATCTCTGATTTTAATGTCCGGGTGCAAACAGCCAATGGGGAAGGGCGCGCCGCTGAAATAAAATTACGCTCTGTGGAAGTGGGAACCATCCGGGAGAAAAATATTTCCGCCCTGATTGCTCCAAAGGGGGCGCTGACTGTCAGTCTGCTGGGCATGACCTTTTTAAAAGAGCTGAAACGCTTTGAATTGGCCGGAAATAGATTGATTTTGGAAAATTAGCGTCTTTCAATTCAAATATCTTTGGAAATGCGTTAACCAGTTTGAAGGACACAGACGGATTGCTGTAAAACAATCTGTCATAATCATCATTCATATCTGCGCATCTAATTTGCATCGAAAAAAGGGTCTGTTTCATGTTTCCCAAGCCATCGGCTTCTATCAAAAGCAACAGCTATGAGTTTGAGACCAAACCATTGGTCAAGCCCACCGGGTTTCGCGAATATGATGCCCGCTGGCTGTTTGGCGAGGAGCTGAACCTGATCGGCGTACAAGCCTTGGGTGCTGGCATTGGCACAGTCTTGCACAAATTGGGCGTGGAGCCTTCCATTGTCGTGGGCCATGATTTCCGCGGCTATTCAGCCTCCATCAAAATGGCGTTGATCACCGGCCTTATGTCCGCAGGCTGTAAGGTCAAGGATATTGGGCTGGCCTTGTCGCCTATGGCCTATTATGCGCAATTTGCGCTGGATTGCCCGGCGGTTGCCATGGTTACAGCCTCGCATAACGAAAATGGCTGGACCGGTGTGAAAATGGGCGCAAACCGTCCTTTGACCTTTGGCCCTGATGAAATGTCCATGTTGCGCGATATTGTTTTGAACGGCCAACAGGAAACACGCACCGGCGGCAGCCTCGAACTTGTAGAAAATTTTGGCCAAACCTATATGGACGATCTGACCAACCGGCCAAAATTGACCAACAAGCTCAAAGTCGTGGCCGCTTGCGGCAATGGCACAGCAGGCGCTTTTGCCCCCCATGTGCTAAGAGCCATTGGCTGCGATGTGATTGAGATGGATTGTGATCTGGATCACTCCTTCCCCAATTACAATCCCAACCCCGAAGATATGAAAATGCTCCATGCCTTGCGCGATCGCGTTTTGGAAACCGGAGCCGATGTCGGCTTGGCCTTTGATGGCGATGGCGACCGTTGCGGCGTGGTTGATGAAAAAGGCAATGAGATTTTCGCCGATAAGGTTGGGGTCATGCTGGCCCGTGATATCTCTGCCATTCATGACAACAAGCAATTTGTCGTGGATGTGAAATCCACTGGTCTCTTTAAGGCCGATCCTGTGTTGCAGGAAAATGGCGCGAAAACGGATTATTACAAAACCGGCCATTCCTATATCAAACGCCGGGTGACAGATTTGAACGCCATTGTCGGTTTTGAAAAATCAGGTCATTTCTTCTTCAATGCCCCAATCGGTCGGGGCTATGATGATGGTCTGGTCTCGGCTCTGGCTGTGTGCGATATGCTGGACCGCAATCCAGACAAAAGCATGAGCGATCTGTATAAGGATCTGCCAAAAACCTATGGCTCCCCCACCATGTCTGCCAAATGCGCGGACGAAATCAAATATGATGTGGTGGACCGCGTGGTCGCAAAACTCTCTGCAATGGTAGAGGCAGGGGACAGCCTTGCCGGGCATAAGCTGGTGGATGCCGTGACCGTCAATGGCATTCGCGTTACCGCAGAAGATGGAACATGGGGTCTGGTCCGCGCTTCTTCCAACAAACCGGAAATTGTTGTGGTGATCGAAAGTCCGGTCAGCCAGCAGCGTCTGGAAGATATGTTTGCAGCAATTGATGGGGTCTTGCGCGAAAATCCCGAAGTGGGTGCCTATAACCAAACGCTGAAAGGCTAATCAGTTCTGTCAGAATATAGAATAGTCTGAAAAGGCGCGCAAAGGCGCCTTTTCAGCACCCAATCAAACGTCAAAGCCACGTCGCCGCAAATCCTCGGCCAGCAAATCCGGGCTGGTAAAATGATGGGTCTGCAAACCAACCTTTTGAGCGCCTTTTATATTGTCCAGACTGTCGTCAATGAAAAGACAGGCATTGGCCTCAAGATGATTGCGCTCCAGACAAAGCTGATAAATGGCAGTGTCTGGTTTGATCAGGCCTTCATCGCCAGAGACAACAATGTCGCGAAACTCATACAGAAACGAAAAGCGCTCTTGTGCCTCACGAAAGGTATCGGATGCAAAATTGGTGATGGCGTAAAGTGGCACTCCTAGCTCATGCAGCTTTGCCTTAAGCGCAACAGAGCCAGAAATGGGGCCGGACACCATGTCATGCCATCGTGCGCGGAAAGCTTTGATTTCAGCTTCATAATGGGGATAGTGCGGAATAAGATCATGCTCGGCCTCTGCCCAGCTCCGGCCCCGATCTTGCTCTATATTCCAAGCCCATAAATTGGTCTCAGTGATGAAGCGATCAATGGCGGCCTCATCGTTAAAAATCTTGCGATAAAGCAGGCGCATATCCCATTCAATCAGCACATTGCCGATATCGAAAATGATGGCAGAGACAGATCCAGACATAATACCAACTCCATGAAAGCTTCCAAGAGAATGCCAGTTTGCTACAAGAGCTATTTGATCCCGTGTTGATATGGCCGCATTATGACAAAACTGATTCGAAGATAGTCTCTCTGCCGGAAATTGCGCATGCGCCTCTTTTGCCAATCCAGATCTGCCAAAATTCTCCATGTGCTTCTGACCATGTTGCTGATCATGATTGGCACCATATCTATGCCATCCCCGCTCTATAGCCAGCAGGATGTGACATCACAAAACGAGCCGGAAACCCTGTTGCCTGCGGTGCCTGCCCAAAGCCCGCAACAGGTGCAAAGCAAGGCTTTGCCAGATCTGACAGAGCAGCAACCCGCCACAATCTTGCGCATTGGTCTGGTGGCAACAAGGGGAGCTGCTTATTTGCAAGCCCGTATCGAGCCGTTTAGAAAATATCTGGTGGCAGGGCTGGCGCGCCCCGTTGAAATCATTGCCTTTCCAACCGCAAAGGCTTTGGTGCTGGCGCACATTTCCAAACAGGTGGATTATGCCTATTATCCCGCCAGCGCCTTTGCCCAAGCCTATGCCTCTTGCGGCTGTGTCCAGCCCTTGGTGGCACCAGTGCTGCAAAGCGGCCATGAGGGTGTGTTTATGGTGCTTGTGGTCAAAGAAAGCAGCGGCATTCGCTCTTTAGGGGATCTGACAGACAAAACTCTGGCCTTGTCATCCACAAAAGCCGCCATTCCCTATCACATGGCGATGAATGAATTGCGCTTAAGTGGTTTGGATCCCACAACAGATTTGCAATCCATTGTCGCGGAAGAAACGCCCGATTTGGCCCTTGAGCATTTGTTCAATGACACAGTCCAAGCTGCGCTTGTCTGGTCCTCAACCCCCTATAGCCACACGCTTCTCACCGCAAAAGGCGCTGTTGCCTCTTATCTTGAGAGACTCAAACAAAAGCGCAAGATCATTGGCTCACCGGACTTCACACTCATCTGGAAATCACGCCCTGTGCCAGCAGGCCCCCATAGCGTGCATAAAGATATGTCCAAACAGGACAGAGCTCTTCTCACGCGTTTGCTGAAAGCCATGCAAAAGGACGCCCCAGATGCCTATGATGCCATAGAGCGGCATTATGATGCAGGCTATCGCTCTGTCTCACTGCGTGATTATGCCCCTTTGCTCGAGATTGCGACCAGTCAATAGGATTGAGAGAGGGCTGGATATGCGCCCTAAATCAGGCCCTGATCTGTCTATCTGACATTAACAACAGATGTGGTCAGACGCGGCACCATAATGGCATGATCTTTGATATTGATCGTGCCTGTTATATCGGTCAGAAAAGTGGGTTTATAAGCAACCTCGGTTTCTGCCATCACATAAAAGCTGTTGGCGACTCTCAGACCAGAGGGCAGATCATTGACGGACAGGCCTGTGCCGCCACCCGTTGTCCGCTGCCAGGCAACGCGGACCCGTTTTCTGCTATCAACAGAGACCCCCATCAAATGCAATTTCAATCTGTGATTGCCATAGGGAAACATCACAGCTCTGACGGCCTCCACATAGCCATTATAGGCTGATGTCGAGATATTATCCGCCTGTGTGGTCAAATCAGCCAGCACGGTTGCTGAATGGTCCGCGCGCTTTTTAACCAGATAGATACTGGACAATTCCCATGACACAAAAGTGAAAGTGACCATAACAGGCAGAATGAAGGCCAATTCTATGGCAGCCACACCTTTGTCATCTTTGCGAAAGCGGCGCAGACTCTGAACGAAGGATTTGACAATGGACATAAGGATACTCGTCGGCAATTAGAAAGGTTCGTTACGGAAAGCTGCTGTGGCGCTGAGGGGAATATCAAAATTCGTTGAACTGCCGAGAAGTGAAGCCAAATCCGTCAGATAATCGACAACGTAATAGACCTTAACGATCACATAGTCCTCGCGCCCACCGGGCTGAAATGTACCGGCGCTCTGGTCCAGAATGTCATCCTTTTTGGGCGGATTGAAATTGATATTTTCAGGCGCATCAAAGCGCTTCACATCAATGATCAGATTTTGACGACAGCTTGCTGGCGATGTTGCAACCTGATTGCAAATCTCATTACGGAAGGTTGCTAGTGTCATATTGGCTGTTTGTGCCTGCCCGGTGCGGATTTGTCGGCTGATCGACTTCACAGCTGTATCCATGCTCTGGGCCATCCACAAAATATGTCCCCCCAACAGCATGAAGCTCAACATGGCAAAGAAGGGCGCGCCGATCAAAGCAAATTCTACGGCAGTCGCACCACTATCGTCGCGTAAGAAAAGAGAGCGTAATCTGGCAAAACCATGAAAGCGTCTTGGCTCACTCTGGGACATGATCAATAAAATCCAATCGTCATACACAGACCCGGCATCTAACTTCGCCAAAGTCAGGCACTTACTATCAAAAAGGCTTTGGATATACCCAAAGCTTCATGAGGGTATGCAGCACATTTCCCTCATCCTATGCGCAAACAAGGATAAACGGATCAAGTGCCACGACACCGATAGAATAATGACAGATAAATCTTTCACTTTCCTTGGGAAAGCTGGTTAACAGCATAATAATGATTACAAAAAATCAAAAGAAACAGGACTGGATTGCCGAAAGACAAACCAAAAAGCCTTAAGAGAATAAAGCGAGGAACACAGACATTATGAAAGAGTGATGGCGCTCAGTTCTCTTATTAATAGGATTAAGAAAGAGCCACTACAGACCCGTCAAGAATGACAGATTATTCGCCATCAACCTGTGCAGGATCTGCGGTGGCGCTGGAAAAGCGTTCAGCAGATTGTTGAGACAAGGTTTCCATCATTTCCGGGTCATCCCCAACCCGATAAATTTGCTCACAATTGGGATTACAGGTCAAAGTGCTGCGTGTGGAGCCACGATAAACCACAACACCACTGCTGCTGTCTGAGGAAACAGTCAGAATTTCATCAGCAATGGGTTCGCCATCCCGATCCAGCACAATCAGATTGGTTGTCCCATAGCGCTTGCCTGTAATGATCAGGGTCTGACTATCTTTAATGGTGGTATCAGCAATTGCCGGATTGCCAATGATGATCATATGGGCAGGACGAGCAATTTTCATGACCTTGGCGCGATCCACAATCACATGAATGGCACCAGTCTCCTCACTTGCCTGTAGCGAAGTGGGAAGAAGCGCACTGAACAGGCCCAGAGCAAAAAAGGGAGCAAGGCATTTCATGTTAGGCATCCTATGGGTCAGCATTTGCCATTGAGTGTATAATTGGCCCTTAGAATGGAAAAAAATGGTGAAGGAAGCTTTAAACTCGCCATTTCAATCTCTCTTTCGACGATAGAAGCAAAGAAGAGTATAGAGATATTTTGAGATGTTAAAATAAATCATATTGATATTATTTATATGATAATGATGATTATCTTAAATAAAATTCAAATAAATTACATTGAAATAATCAATTAACTATTATTTTCTTTATTATTTTTAATTATTATAATTATTGTTTGCTTGTAAAAAATTAACTATAGAGAGGTTCGAGGGGTATTTAACTTAAAAAATGGGTGTTTTTAATAGATTGGAAAGAATTATCAGATAGAAATGATTTTGCTCAAGGGGCCAAAGAAAAACAAACCTCGGAGCGGAAGAGCTGTCAAATATGGAAATTTAGGAGTCCAAAATGAAGAATTTTGCACGTTTTATGAAAGATGAGTCCGGTGCAACCGCTATTGAATATGCTTTGCTGGCTGGTTTGATCGGTGTTGGTATCGTTGCCGCCGCAGAGACTCTCGAAGGTAGTATTACTGCTCTGTTTGATCGCATTAAAACCAAATTGGATTCAGCGTCTTAATCGCATGAAAGCCAAATTGGCTTCAGCCACGATTTAATCAAACGACTAAAAACGAATTGTGGCAATCATACGCCAATGGGAGGGTTGCCGTAGGTAACCCTCCTTTTTGTTTGCGCGAAATTTTAGATTTTTAGAAGAAATTTCAAAGAGATACGGTAAGCAATAAAATCTTTGGTAAGCTTTATCTGTCATTATATTCATCGGAATAGTCAGAAACCGTAATCGATAGATGCGGGTAGAGAAGGAAAGCACAATGTTTGAAACCATATTGGGATGGGCGCTTTTGTTTTTCACGCCTCTGGTATTTGCTTATGCAGGCAGTTCCGATCTGTTTACCATGAAAATTTCCAATAAGGTTGCCTTGATCCTGATGGTGTCTTTTCCATTATGCGCTTGGGCCGTTGGGTTTAACGGCGAACAGCTGCTGTCTCATGTGGGAACGGCATTGATTGTCTTGGTTGCCTCTTTCATTTTATGGCAATTCAATGCCATCGGTGGAGGCGATGCCAAATTTGCAGCCATGGCTTCTCTTTGGCTGGGCCCAGAAATGACACTTGCCTTCATCGCGCTGGCATCTATTTATGGCGCAGTACTGGCTATCTTTTTCCTCTTTGCCAGATCACGGCCCTTACCTGTCTTTTGTATTTCCATCAACTGGATTTCCAGATTATATGAAGCAAAGCGCATTCCTTATGGCATAGCCTTGGCGGCTTCTGGCCTGCATCTTTATTCCACGTCCGACTGGATGCGTCAGGGCATTGAAAGGCTGATATAAGATAGATCTCAGCCTTGATAGCATAGGGTGATGATGAAAATCACTCTGCCAAAATGGCAAGGAATGGGGCCTTCGGGCCCTTTTTTATGCCTATTTTGACCAAAATTCATCTGAAACCTCTGCCGCAAATTGCAAAATTAATCTCAAATTAAACAAGAACGCTTACCTGTCATTAACCATACTTGGTGGAAACTGGCCCTGAAGCGTCATCAATGTATGACGCAAATTTGGGCAAATAACCATTTGGAATGGAAAAATGAGAGTAGCGCGTATTGCCGTTATCGTTGTCGCTGTCCTAGCTGGTCTGATTGCCATGATCCTGGCCAAATCCATGACGGCTCCCGCTCCACGCGAAGAGGCCGATTTACAAGAGCCCAACCCGGCCTTGGATGTGGTAGAGGTCTTAACAGCAAGCAGCGCCATACCCTTGGGAACAAGTCTGACAGCAGAGCATTTTGCTTGGACCAAATGGCCAATGGAGAGTGCGACAGAAGGCTATATCCGCAAAGACGAGCGCCCCGACGCAGATAGCGATCTGGTTGGCGCCGTAGCACGCGGCTCTTTCATTCCCGGCGAACCGATCAAGGATGGCAAAATCGCTTTGGCCGGTCAGGGCTTTATGTCGGCGATCCTGCCCAAGGGCCGCAGAGCCATTGCCACCCGCATTTCGGCAGAGACCAGTGCGGGCGGCTTCATTCTGCCAAGAGATCGTGTGGATGTGATCCTGACCGAAGAAGGGGAAAAAGGCGTCTCCTCTGAAACCATCTTAAGAAATATTCGCGTCTTGGCCATTGATCAGCATGTTGAGGAGCAGGATGGCGAAAAAGTAGTGGTTGGTGAAACCGCAACATTAGAGCTTTTGCCCCAACAAGGGGAAATCCTGGCCACAGCCCAACGTCAGGGCACGCTGTCGTTAGTCTTACGCTCTTTGGAAGATGCTGAAAGCGACAGCGAGCAAGAATCGGTCAATAGCGGCACGATTGTGATGGTTCGCTCAGGCGTCATCTCCAAAAGCACAGTGAAACAATAATGAGAGGGGAGCGAAGAATTATGCCATATGAATTGACCATATTCAAAAAGCGCCACAGCTTCACCTCAGCAAGGTCAAGTGGGGTATGGGCTGTCCTTTTGATGGCACTTGCCATCATCTGTACTGCCCCATCCGTGCAACCGGCACAGGCAGGCTCGACCATGCGCCTTCAGGCAGCCAATGCCAATGGCCGCCATATTACGCTGGGGCTGAACAAATCCATTGTGATTGAAACCCCGCGTGAGGTGCGTGATATTCTGGTCTCCAACCCCGCAATTGCAGATGCTGTGGTACGCTCTTCCCGGCGTGTTTATCTGATCGGCATGACAGTTGGACAGGCCAATGTCATTCTCTTTGACGGACAAGGCGCGCAAATCGCAGCCTTTGAGATCAATGTTGCGCGAGACAGCAAATCCCTTGCCGCTCTCATCCGCCGTATGATCCCCCAATCCAATATCAAAGTGGAAGGCGTGGGCGAAAATATCATCCTGTCCGGCAGCGCCAGAACACCGGCAGATGCTGAAAAAGCCATGGATCTTGCCGCCAGCTATGTCGGCGATCGTAAGAAAATATCCAATTATATTGCGGTGACATCACGCGAACAGGTGCAGTTGCGTGTGACGGTTGCCGAAGTGCAGCGCAATGTTTTCAAGCAATTGGGCATTGATACAGGTGGCGTTCTCAATCATGGTATTTTCAATACAGCCGGTGCAATCCAGAACAGCTTTTCAGCCAATAGTGTGGCGCTGGCAGGAACAATATTAGGCGGCACAGTCGGTGGGACCAACAAGAATTTCAGGGCTCAAATTCGTGCTATGGAGCGCAATGGTCTGGTGCGCACCTTGGCAGAACCAAATTTGACGGCTATTTCCGGCGAAAGAGCCAATTTCCTGGCCGGTGGTGAATTTCCAATTCCTGTGGGACTGGAAGACGACAAGATCACAGTTGAATTTAAGCCCTATGGCGTTGCGCTTGGTTTTCGTCCCATTGTGCTAAGCGAAAATCGCATCAGCTTGCAGGTTAAAACCGAAGTATCGGAATTGACCAAGGAAGAAACTGTGACCATCGGCAATGGCGGCTCCGCTCTTGCTATTCCCGGTCTGAAAGTGCGCCGCTCTGAGACAACCATTGAGGTGCCATCAGGGGGCACGATGGCAATGGCAGGATTGCTGCGCGATGAAGTGCGCAAATCCATTGATGGATTTCCGGGCCTGAAAAATCTGCCAATCCTTGGTACGCTCTTTCGCTCCAATGATTATAAGCGCAACCAGACGGAATTGGTGATCTTCATCACCCCTTATATTGTCAAGCCCGTCAGCCGCGCCAAACTGGAAGATCCGGGTCAGAATCTGGATGTTGCCAGCGATGGCAGAAGCTATTTCATGGGTGCCATCAATCGCAGATATGATTTGTCCGGCTCAGCTGGCAACCGCAAGAAATATTATGGCCGTTATGGCTATAGCTATGAATAGGATGCAGGTCGATGATCGTGAATAGAAACGAAAAGCCAAAAGGACTGACCGAGCCGTCCCAACCACGCCGCAAGGTAGCAAGCCGCGCCTTGATATTGAGCGTTGCAGCGCTGGCTCTTGTTGGATGCAAAAAACATGCAATTCGGGATGCAAACCCAGACGACTATCGCTTGCGTCACCCAATCACTTTGCAGCAATCAGCCGCAACCATTGACATTCCCGTCGGATTGCACAGCGAAAATCTGACACCGTCCAATATTTCGGCCATTCATGCTTATTCCCGTAATTTCCATATGGAAAGGGCTGCGGTCATTCAGGTGATGGTGCCATCAGGTTCGCAAAATGAAAGCACAGCCGGTTATATGAGCAAGCAGGTGCGATCAGAGCTGTTGCGCACAGGGGTCAAAGCCAGTCAGATCGATGTGATCACCTATTCCGCCGGTGGCGGCATCGAATCTCCCATTCGCTTGGCCTATCCAAAAGTGGCGGCAAAGGTCGATTCCGAATGTGGTCTTTGGCCACAGGATATTGCCAGCAAGGCAGCCAATCGCTCTTATCACAATTTTGGCTGTGCCACCCAAAAGAATTTGGCGGCCGCAATTGTCAATCCGCAGGATCTGATCCAGCCCCGCGGCTGGGAACCACGCGATTCCAAACGCCGGTCCACGCAAACAGAAAAATATCGCACCGGCGAGCCAACTTGGTCTGAAGAGTTGGGCGGTAATATTGGCTCAAGCTCGGAGGTCAAGCAATGAGCGAACAACCAATTCCCAATACTGGCTTTGAGATCAACAGTGATTTTGAGGCATTCGAAGAGGAATTTGCAGCCAAAACAGGCGAGAATTTGAAAGAAGTTCGCCCTTTGCCGCGCATTTCGATTCAGGCTTTTTGTGAAACGCCACAGCTTTTGTCGGTTATCGAAGCTGTTAAGAAAGACCGGCGTCTGGCACGGACCCATATCAAGGCCTTTTCTGGTGGGATTTCGGCTGCAACAGAATTTTTTTATGAAGCGCCAACCCCGAACCTGATCATTCTGGAGGCCACCCAGAATTATGACCAATTGATCGAAGATCTGGATCAATTGGCCAATGTCTGCGATTCTGGCACAAAAGTGGTGCTGATTGGCCATATCAATGACGTTCACCTCTATCGTGATCTGGTGCGTCGCGGTGTTTCGGAATATGTCGTAACACCGGTCTCACCCAATGATCTGATCATGGTTTTGAGCGAATTATACAATGATCCCGATACCGCGCCTTTGGGGCGCACCATTGCCTTCATTGGGGCAAAAGGCGGCGTAGGCTCTTCCACGATTGCACATAATATTGGTTGGTCCATCTCGCATCATCAAACACAGGATGTGATTGTTGCGGATCTGGATGTGGCATTTGGCACGGCTGGGCTGGATTTCAATCAGGATCCACCCCAGACAATTGCCGATGCCATCAAGGCGGCGGAACGACTGGACGATCAATATTTGGAGCGGATCCTGACCAAATGTTCCGAGCGCTTAAGTCTTTTGACAGCGCCTGCCGTTTTGGATCAGACCACAGATTATGACGGCGAATTTTTCGGTCATATGATGGAGTTGCTGCAAAATTCTGCGCCTTATACCATTTTGGACTTGCCCCATATCTGGACAGAATGGAACAAGCATCTCTTGTTGTCTGCGGATGAAATCGTCATCACTGCTATCCCGGATCTGGCCAATTTGCGCAATGTGAAAAATCTTCTGGATCTGATCCATAATGAGCGCAGCTCTGATGGCGCGCCCAAATTGGTGATCAATCAAACAGGTGTCCAGAAACGCCCGGAAATCAAGGCCGCAGATTTTGCCAGCGCGCTGGATTATGACGATTATTACGAAATCGCCTTTGATGCAGCCAACTTTGGTATGGCGGCCAATAATGGCCAGATGCTTGGCGAGATGAGTGGCACAGCAAAAATTGCCGAGATTTTTGATGAGTTGGCAGGTCGCCTGACAGGCCGAGCTGAGGTGCAAAAACAAAGCAAATCCTTGCTTGCTCCGCTGTTGAAGCGCTTCAGCCAAAGCAAATAAGTCTTGTTAAGAAGAGTGTTTGAGTGATGTTTGGAAAACGTGGATCAGAGTCCAAGTCTGCCAGCCCCGCACCGAAAATGAAGGTGGCGGCGCCTAAGCCTGCGCAGGTGGAAAAGCCGGACACGGCGCCCGAACCTCTGGAACAGAATTACGAGGCGATTGAAAGCAAGCAAAGCGCAAAATCGGAACAATATTTTGATATCAAGACATCCGTCTTTGGGGCTTTGATCGATACAATCGATCTGGCGCAAATGGCCCGTCTGGATGCAGATTCAGCCCGCGAGGAAATTCGCGATATTGTCTCTGAAATCATTGCTCTGAAAAATATTGTTCTCTCCATTGCCGAGCAGGAAGACCTGCTGGATGATATTTGTAATGACGTGTTGGGCTATGGCCCGCTGGAGCCACTGCTGGCCCGCGATGACATTGCCGATATCATGGTCAATGGTGCAGGAAAAACCTATATCGAGACGTCGGGCAAGGTCTATCTGACCAATGTGCGCTTTCGCGATAATGGTCAATTGATGAATATTTGCCAACGCATCGTATCGCAAGTTGGCCGCCGTGTTGATGAATCCAGCCCCATTTGTGATGCCCGTCTGCCAGATGGCTCTCGTGTTAACGTGATTGCACCGCCCCTTGCCATTGATGGCCCGGCCCTGACCATTCGTAAATTTAAAAAAGACAAGCTGACGCTGGATCAATTGGTAAAATTTGGCTCCATCTCGCCAGAAGGGGCGCGCATTTTGCAAATCATCGGCAAGGTGCGCTGTAATGTGGTGATTTCTGGTGGCACCGGTTCCGGTAAAACCACATTGCTCAATTGTATGACCAATTATATCGAAGGCGATGAGCGCATTGTTACCTGCGAAGATGCCGCAGAATTGCAATTGCAGCAGCCCCACGTGGTGCGCCTTGAAACCCGCCCTCCTAATCTGGAAGGGGAGGGGCAGATCACCATGACTGATTTGGTGAAAAACTGTCTGCGTATGCGCCCGGAACGCATCATTGTTGGTGAGGTGCGTGGCTTTGAGGCCTTTGATCTGCTGCAAGCCATGAATACAGGTCATGATGGATCCATGGGCACCTTGCACGCCAACTCCCCAAGGGAGGCCTTGTCCCGTCTGGAAGCCATGATCACTATGGGCGGCTATAATCTGCCTGCCAGAACCATTCGCGAAATGATTGTCGGCTCGATTGATGTCATCGTACAGGCCACACGCTTGAGAGATGGCTCCCGGCGCATCACCCATGTCACCGAGGTGATTGGGATGGAAGGCGATGTGATCACCACCCAAGATCTCTTTGTCTATGAAATCAAAGGTGAAGACGCCAATGGTCGTTTGATCGGACAACACAAATCCACCGGCATTGGCCGTCCCGCCTTTTGGGATCGCGCCCGCTATTACGGCGAGGAAAACAATCTGGCCGCCGCGCTGGATGCCGCAGCCGATAAAGACAGTTATTAAACTGGGAAATGTCCGCACAGATCAGTTGACGCTGTCACAGCTTATGAGAAGGAAAGGGCCTGATATATGGATTTTCTATTGTCCAATATGGTCTTGACATTGGCTTTGTTCGGATTGGTGGTTTTCTCCATCATCGGCATCCTATGGGGAATTTTTTATCCAAAATTGTCCCAAACAGCAGGCCGTGACAAACGCATGCAGGCCATTCAGATGTCACGCGTTCAAATGGCTGACAAGAGAGTGAAAAAGGCCAGTGCTGATCGTCGCAAGGATATTGAGGACAATCTGAAAAAGATCGAAGAGAAGGAAAATGAAAACAAGAAGAAAAAGCTGACACTTCCCGCTCGCTTGGAACAGGCTGGCCTGACAATCACACCAAAACAATTCATGCTCTATAGTGCCATTTGTTCCTTTGTTTGCTTCTTTTTGGCCTTGCTCACTGGCATGGGAATCTATATCGCCATCGGCATGGCCATCGTTGGCTTTATCGGCTTGCCTAATTTCTGGTTGTCGCGCCGTCGCAAAAAACGTCTTGCCAAATTCATCAAGGAATTTCCCAATGCGGTGGATGTGATTGTGCGCGGTGTCAAAACCGGCTTGCCATTGGGCGATTGCATTGCCATTGCCGCAACTGAGACAGCGGAACCGGTGGCAGGGGAATTTAAAAAACTGGTAGATGAGCAAGCTTTGGGCTTGTCGCTGGCAGCTGTTATGCCGCGATTGCATGAAAGAGTGCCAATTGCAGAAACCAACTTTCTGGCCATTGTCATTGCAATTCAATCTCAAGCAGGGGGCAGTCTGGCCGAAGCGCTTGGCAATCTATCGAAAGTGTTGCGAGCCCGCGCCCAAATGAAAGACAAGATCAGCGCCATGTCTATGGAGGCAAAAGCCTCGGCTGCGATTATCGGCTTGATGCCGTTCATCATAGGTCTGATGACATATTTTACATCTCCCGATTATATCATGGTCATGTTCAATCATCAGTTGGGATGGGCTGTTATGGGCGCAACGCTGGTCTGGATGGGTATTGGTGTTTGGATGATGAAAACTCATTTCCTCCCTATCTCAAAGTTTAGCAGCTAATTTTCTCAGTGATGTCAGTTCTATTCGGTTTAAAACAGGAGCGAATTAAGACGCTCCTGGTTTAAAAGTGTTTGGTTTTATAGCGGCAAGATAATTCAATTTCAGGTTTAGATACCTAGCCATGATACTAAGCCCGGATTCCGCGCTTCTCCTAGTATTCATAGGGACTAAACCCAGATAAAGCAGTTCATTAAATATATGTCACTAATACTTTCAAAATTGAAAGAGGTGGCTCAGCATGTTGATTTTGTTGATGTTTGTTCTTCAATTCGCGTCTGCGCCATCTTGAGCGGCGGTTTTGGAACCAAACCTGGAAATAAATGAAAAATTAATTTAGATTAATATTGTTAATTGCTGATATATTAAGCAACTGATGTGTCGCTT
>JAOXSG010000285.1 GCA_025800105.1 Cohaesibacter sp.
GCCATGGGCGGGTGCGGAACAGCAGTGGAAAGGCAACAAGAAAGGTGGTGATGATCATGCCCAGATAGGCAATCAGGCCCAGCCAGCCATAGGCCACCAGAGATTTTAGATAAATATTATGTGGATCCTGCCCAAATAAAGGACCAAATTCTAGCGCGCCAAATCCCAAAGGATGGGTCCAAGCCGCGGCAAAACCGGCGGCATGGGTTGCAAAGCGGGTATTGTCATAATTCTGGCGCAAGGTGAAGCGTTGCAGCAACAGCTCGCGCACTTCATCAATGCTCAAGGCCACAACAAGCCCCAAAGCCATCAGGCCTGCGCCGATCAGCAGATAAACCAGAATACGCGCCCGGATCTTGGTGGACTGTGTTGTTACCAAAAACAAAAGCGAGGCACCAAGGGTAGAAAAAACAGCCAACCCCCAAGCAGCGCGCGAAAAGCTGAGCAATATACCAATGGCGAGAATGCCAAAAATGGGTAGCAGAATCAGGGCCTTTGAAGGAGGGTTCTTCAAAATACTGACCATCATGAAAATGAAAGGCAAGACCAGATAAGGACCAAAAACATTGGGGTCTTGAAACGCGCCCATGGCACGTGCATTGCGGGTGAAAATTTCAAAACCGGGCAAGGCTCCGAAATAGCCGATAATTCCCAAAATCGCCGTGACAACAGCCGCTGCGACATAGG
>JAOXSG010000307.1 GCA_025800105.1 Cohaesibacter sp.
AACATCAAAGCAAAAGAAAAACCAAACAAATAACCAAAACGTGCAACCAGGCCAGAATCAATCCACGGGTACGACAAAGGTGAAAATCCATTAATCATAGAAGAAGAGGGCAATGGTGAAAACCCAAAGGTGAGCACCTGAACCGGAGCGGGAATACACAGAAGAGGGCAATGGTGAAATCCGTGAGGAAAGCACCTGTGCCGGAGCAAGTGTGTACCAGGGTGGATGAGGCAGGGATTGTTCAAGGTCAAACGGAACAAACCAACTTAAGATTCTATAGGATGGCCAATGGTAATTAATGTGGGATTTCTTTGAAATACCCGCATCATCCATGACCCATTCTTGTAGAGCCGAAGCAACTTGAACAAGAAATGAGGTCAGGAGAGGTGAAACTTGAAGCATCCTTGATCATCCTTGTAGAGCCAAAGCAATTTGAACAAGAGATGAAATCAAGAAAGGTGAAACGTGAAACGTGGAAGCTGCCTCAGAATCCACTCAGTATCTCTTGGCTTGGCGAAGCGAAGAGAGCAAGCAAAGCGCTGAAGAATGCCAAAGCGAGGCCCAGCCAGGCGATGGCAAAAGCGCAAAAGCCAGAAGTGAAGACGTCAGCAGCTGCCAA
>JAOXSG010000312.1 GCA_025800105.1 Cohaesibacter sp.
TGGTGTTGGCACATCCGGCATGAATTCTTCACCAAACGGGTTGGCTCTGTCGACTTCATCCATCGCGTAATCCGGATTTTCCACTGCGTGATCAGAATTTTCCTCTTCCGCAGCGGCGCTGCTATTTTCGAGCCCTTTTTATATCGGTTTGAAAAACTCCTCTCCTGAAAGCTGGCCAAAAAACGCTTTGTTGTTTCTGTTCATTCTGAATTTTTGATTTATCGCTTGTGTTTGTCGATCGACTGCCGCCCTCTCCTCGGTCAACTTTTTCTGTTTCCGCACAGACATGTTTTCAGCGCGATTACATAGTCACCAAGAAAAATGAAGATTCCCAATTATGACCCAGCTTTTTACGCCGCGAGTAACTACAAGCAAGGTCACCCTTGCATGCCCGCCGATGTTTTTCGGATGCTGATTTGTGGTCCCAGCAATTTGGCCAAAACAAACATTTTACAAACCACGTAAATCTGTAAAAAATTTGATGAAGATATATAATGGGTTTCGACAACGGCGGTGAAACATCGCGTCAAATTAAATCTGAAACGACGGGGCCTCCTGGCCCTGCAGGCCCACTCGGGCAGACAGGCCCCCGTGGGGCTCAAGGGGATGCCGGCCCACGGGGGCCGAAAGGTGACAATGGTGCTACCGGGTCACGCGGTCCCGCAGGTCCTCAAG
>JAOXSG010000320.1 GCA_025800105.1 Cohaesibacter sp.
AACTGAGTTTTTTCAGCCAAAAAAAGGACGCCATTTCAAGTCGAGTTCATTTGACTGACGTGTGTCAAGGAAAGAGCAGTGTGCGAATCTCATTGGCTTTCAAATCGGAAAAAAGTTTGATTCTGCTCAACTGAATGAAAACTTCACCGCTTTTAACAATTTCTGCTGTGGAAGTAAATACACGAAAACGAAGATATTTAAAAAAGACTTCATCGCTGCTAACGGGAAAGGGGACAACTGTGGAAAAACCCGAAAAATGAAAGCTCGCCGCCGAAAAAACTTGCCGATCCCGAGCACAGAGGTTGTGTTAATAAACTGGAAAACAACTTGAAGTGAATGAAGAAACTCAAACAGGGCAAATAACCCACTGGAAAACTTTTCGCCCGAGAACCTACATGTACCTTCATAAATATTGGCGGCTCTTTCTAGCGAACTTCAGTGTTGTGTTTGAACAAAATATGCTTGACGCTGGGCAGGGAATCTGGAATCTTTGGGCCTGACAAACGGCGAAGGTTTCACCAGCTTACCGAGGGCAAATATTTCTATGAAACTCCACTGCAAGGACAAAAGTTTTGCTGAGAAACCAACTTGAAGGTAAATTTGGTTATGGTAAATGCTAATGTTTTGTGT
>JAOXSG010000324.1 GCA_025800105.1 Cohaesibacter sp.
TGAAGACTTCCTTCCAAAGCGGGGAAGACGAAGCGACGGTCAAAGGAGAGTTCTATAGCCGTAAACAGTATAGTAAAGAAAGCGTAGACGACTTTGCCGATGTATTACAACTATTGGCACGCAAGGTTCTAAATGTCGACCCTTCATTTCAGGCATTTATGAACAAATCATTATGCCAACAGTTAGCTAATGGCTTAAAAGATCCCAGCCATAGCATTTCTGCTAGGTCCATCCTTAACCAACAACCAGAAGTACAATTCGCTGTCTTTAGGTCAGACTTGGCTAACATCCTTGGTTGCCGCGTTCATGCGGTCGGGGCAAAGGGTGCTCTTTGCAATGCCGCAATGGCGCCAGAATCACCTGAGACCCCTGTACCTGCAAAACGCCGCAAAACAGAGGAGGACTCAACCATCGCCGCACAATTGTCCATGTGTATTAAGGACAATAAGGAACTCCACAAAAAATTGGATGCATTCGACCTGAGTAAAATCGTCGAGGTCGTAGCACAGGCGGTGGCTGGTGGCTATCAAAAGTCTTTTCAAAAGACAAATACATATCAAAAATCAACCAACCCATTTATTCCATCGCAGCAAAAGCAGCAGGCAAATCAAGGCTCAAATCCCTTTAGTAAACCATATCTTGGGCCATATAGAGAACCTCAGGTTACTCCTGCGCGGATGGCAGCTTGAACCCAGCACTCAGTTGCAGGTATTGTAAAGATACGGGTCATGATG
>JAOXSG010000333.1 GCA_025800105.1 Cohaesibacter sp.
TCGAAGAGAAGTTCTATCAGGATGAAGACGATGACAACATGGGTAACACTGACCTAGCTAGTGCACAGTCCACCGTTCAAATCAAGAAGAAGATGAAATTCATCATGGATACGGGATGTGGATACGATCTAATATCACGGAGAAAGGCAACCGAACTCGATCTACCAATCATTGATGGCAACGATCGAATGGTGTTCATGACCGCAAATGGAATCACTGAAACCAGAGAAGTGGCAAAGTGTAGTGTAGATAGCTTCAATGAGGTCGCTAAGCCATTCGTGTTAGATCAGTCACCAGCAGTCTTTTCCGTGGGCATGAGATGCATGAAATTGGGATACACGTTTGTGTGGCCGCCCAATGGTCAACCATTCATGATAAACGAATCAGGCAAACGGATCGATCTACACTCGAAAGACGACATCCCATATCTTATACCTGGTGATGGATCATCTCCTCACGACGATCAACTCGCATCCGATATCTATAACCTCCTCAACAAGAAAGGTGTCGTCACCGACGCACCTGCCGCTGCTGGGGAGGATGGTGAGGGTGGAGATGACGTCGAAGAAGAAGTGGTTGAAGAGGAAGATGCTGAAGGAGTGATTGAGGTAGACGTGCATGAAGGAGAGCCCAGACTTGCGAAACCTGGAGTATTGAAAGCAGAAGCGAAGACCATAGC
>JAOXSG010000352.1 GCA_025800105.1 Cohaesibacter sp.
CCACAAAAAATGCATTTCTGAACCCAATTCTTAACCAATTTTCACATATGACCCATCAAATTGAAGCTTAGAACCTTGTCTACAAGAAGGAAATAGTTTGATAATGTTTTAGTGGTTGTAATGGGCTTAAAAATGGCAAAAAACGTACTAAAAATTGACTATGTTGGTGTTTTTTTGCCATTTTTAGACCTGTTACAACCATTAAAACTTTACCAAAATATTTTTATCTTGTAGAGCAGGTTCTAAGCTTTGATTTGATGGGTCATATATGGAAGTTGGTTAAGAATTGGTTTCAAAAATGCATTTTTTATGGGAAATTCTGCGAAAAATTATTGCTGGCTTGTTTAGATGCAACTTATTCATTGATTTGGGGTTCCCATAAGATTTGGGGAAAGGGTGGTGGGGACACCTTGGACCTTTTATGATAAGTAGGCCTATTTAACAGGGCAGTGACTGGTGGAAATTTAGCATTTGGAATAGGGTGATGGGGAGCCAACCAATCAGGATCCAGCTCAGGAAAATCTTGCGGGAAAATCTTGCTGGAAAATCTTGC
>JAOXSG010000354.1 GCA_025800105.1 Cohaesibacter sp.
GGAAAGGTGTCCCTGTTGTTCATCATAAAAGATGTTGCGATCCACGTCATTGGCATAGGAACGTTGGGACTCATGGATGTTGGCGTCAATGAGGTCAAGGATCACCATGGCGACGTCGTAGTTAAACTTCTGTGCAACTCCAGTTTGGTTGAGGGATAGGCGAAATTGATCGCCGGCAAATCGCAACCATTCAGTCAACATCGCTTGAGTTGTTTGTACAGGATGTACGGTGCTATTGTTGAACATCTGGGATCGGGCCGAGTTCATTTTGGCATAGAATAATGAGGTAAGAATGGCCCGTTCTGGATCAGCGGTGTTCGTGGGCAAAGGGATGGTCAACGTCTGCTCGGTGTAGTATTGTCGGTCAGGATGCAATGATTGCTGCTTGGACAAAATGCCATACCAGGTCAGATTGGTCTGGGAGTTGGGATCGGAGTAGGCGTTCCTCAAGGTGTTCAAGGTGTCCTCGAGGAGTCTGGTTGGCATCTGCCAATTGGCCCAAGGGGC
>JAOXSG010000372.1 GCA_025800105.1 Cohaesibacter sp.
CCAATTTTTTTCGATTTCCCTGTTTTCTCTCTCTTTTCCCCTTTTTCTCGCCATTTCTGCACCGAAGGAGCCTCTGCGGAGGAGAAAGCGTGTGCACTTACAAAGCGATGTTGCTCTTGATAAGGGAAGCTTATTATTATCTTTGAACACGACGAACTCGGGATCTGTCGAGAGCGTCATCAAGGAAAACTTGTTCACCCCATACACTCGAGCAAACAAACTTCTTAACAAACCCAACAAGGAAGAGTTTGCACGTGTACAAAGAGTTGTCTTACTGCTAAAAAGGAAATAAGGTCGTTATATTTGTTTCAACCAGGAACTCTAGATCATAAGTCAACAAAGCTTTTTATTCGTTTACAAGAGCAACTTGTGATCATCCTTCAAGGAAAACTTGTTCACCTTGTACAGACGAGCAGATAAACGTCTCATGATACAAGCCAAATAGAACGTTGCTCGTCTGCAACAACCCTCCTGCGCACGCGCTCTTTGGGCTTATCACTAAACGACGCGGGAGGGTAGCGTGCAACCAGCTTAACCCTATTGAGACCGGGCTTTTTGTTGGGCTTCAAAGACCTAGGGGGG